>DATLVC010000194.1:0-2121 GCA_035577685.1 Micropepsaceae bacterium
GTGAAAACCCTGATCCCATCCCTGGTTGTAGTGCAGTACGATGTGGCGCGCGATGTTGGCGTATTTGTCGAGGTCGGCCGGGGGCTTGGGATCGGCGCCGATGCTGCGTCCGATGCGGAAAATTGTCTGCGCGCCGACCCCTTGGATGGAGGCGATGAGACGGTCGGTGGGCGCGAAATTGTAGCTTCTGGGATCGTCGGCATTCGCGCTCATGTCCGGAAAAATGGTGAGCGTGCTGCGCTCGGCCGGGATGCTTACCGGCAGGTCCTTGGCCGCACCGAACTTGGCGTCGATGTCGCCGGGGCCGAAGGCATCGTGTGTCCGAATCAAATCGACGCGGGCCTTCCGGTAGGCCTCCGAAACGTCGATCTTTGCTTCATCTCGCGGGCCGGAGAATTCGGCGCCCGGTGCACCGGTTGCGCCGTTGAACGCTCTCAGACTGCCGGCGACGGTGCTTTCAACGGAGACTCGGCGCAGCATCGGTGCCGGATCCGCGCGGGCGACCGGCGCACATAGGGCCGCGGCAATTGCGGCAAGCGTCACAGTGATAATGGATGCGTGGTTCATTTGAATTTTCCCATGATACGACGGGCGCCGCCCAGCCCCACCGTCGACGCTAAGGCAAGCCCACGCGCTTGGGAACTCGGTTTTTTGGAAGGGAGGATTCCGTGCGGGCGAATCTTCGCTTCCAGTCAATCGGCTGGCGGCGCGATGCCGGGGCCTTGTCCGTGCGCTTTCAGGAACCGCTCTGTCATGCCGAGGTAGAACTGATTGCCGATGCCATATTGGTTGAGATTGAAGCCGTGATCCCCGTATGGAAATCGAACCGCGTCAATCTTCACGCCCGCGCTGGACGCTTGCTGCACGAACCGGTCGGTGGCGGCCGGTGGAACCAGGTGATCGCTCTCACCGAAGATGACCAGGGTTGGTGGAGCGGCGGCGTTGATATGGGTTGCCGATCCCACGAACCGGTATCGATCGGGGAATTGCTGGGGACTGCCGCCCAGGTAATTCGTGTTGAACGTGCGGGCGCCGTCCGAGATCAATGGTACCCGGCTCTCCCACGCCGCAACCAGATCGACCGGGGGATAGAGCGCGCTGACTGCCGCCACTCGCGGCACCGTTCCACCGCAAGAGGACTCAAGCCGGCCGGAGCCGGCGAGATAGGCGGCATTGATCGCAAGATTGCCGCCCGCGGACGACCCCAGTAGCGAAATGCGCGCCGGATCGCCGCCGAGCCGGACCGCATTGGCAGCGGTCCAAGCCATTGCGCAGGCCACCTGACTGGTCGTGACGTCCCACAGATGCCGATTGGCGGATGAAAGCGTGTAGTCGATCGAAAGCACCAGCCACCCTCGATCGGCGAACCAGTGAAGGTTGGTTCCGCCCTCGAATCGGTCGCCAAAACTCCACCCTCCGCCATGGATGTAGAGCAGCACCGGTGCCGCCTGCCCTGGCATGGCGTTCCCCGGTCTGTAGACGACGAGGTGCAGCGGCTGATTATTCCAGGTCCCGTACACGAAGTCGTCGTCGGGTCGCCAATTGGGCATGACCCCCATTTTGAAGGCGCGAACCAGATTGATCTCGACTCCATGATGGTGAGCCTCGATCACCATGCGGGCGACCGCCAGGGCATTCCCCACGGTCACTGCGGCAGCCACAATCGTCAGCACCAGGGTGCTGCGAGAGCGCGACGCGCGCCATGCCCAACCGACCAGTGCACCAATGGCGACGGGCAAGGCGATGAGCCACGGGCCGAACACCGACAAGACCGTCGATCCAATCGGCGATATCAAGGGCAGGCCATAGATGTGGGCACCGAACAGGATCAACACACACACTGACAGCACCACGCCGGCAGCGATCAGCCCGATCGCCCGCACTATTCTGCAGGCACGTGACATGGTGGGGGCCTCAGACGATACCGCTGCCGCCGAGCGTAACGACCGGACGTGCCGCTGCACGGCTCAATCGATACCCGCTCGCGCGATACGCGGCAATCGGATCCACGGCGGCACCCTTGCTGAGGCGGGCTTGAGCCAAGATCGGGCTGACATCGGTCCTGAAGGCACGCTTCAAGGTCTGCGCGGCCATCAGGGCGTCGTTGTGCTGCTGGAGCTC
>DATLVC010000195.1:0-39713 GCA_035577685.1 Micropepsaceae bacterium
TCAGGCGCAAAGGCACAGATATGGGTCGTGGCCCTCAAGATATGCTTTTGATGTCGCTCGTTTGGTAGCGGCGGCTTACTCGGCCGCGGTGAGATGCACCTGGTCCGGACCGGCCAGTTCCACGCGCTCGATCCGTTCGGCGCGGCCCGTGACTTTCGACGTTGAAATCAGGATGTTCTTGATGTCACCATCCGCCTGGCCGAGATGGGTTTGCAGCTTGCCGACGCGGTCGGACAACAGCCGCACATCGTTCAGCAAGAGGCCGACTTCCTTCTGAATCAGATTCGCCTGATCGCGCATGCGCGCGTCCTTCATCACCGTCTGAACCGTATTGATGGCGAGCAACAGGATATTGGGCGAGACCACGATCACTTGCGCGCGCTGCGCCTTCTGGAGCACGTCCGAAAAGGAATCGTGCAGCTCGGCGTAAAGCGATTCTGACGGCACGAACATGATGGCCGGCGATTGGGTCTCGCCGGCGATGAGGTATTTCTCCGCGATGTCGCGCACATGCTTGCCGATATCGGCGCGGACGCGTGCTTCGGCAAGTCGCTTTTCGGCATCGGTCGCGGCGGCTTTCAGCACGGCAAAGGATTCGAGCGGAAATTTGGAATCGATGACAATGGCGGTGGCCGAGCCCGGCATGCGGATCAGGCAATCGGGCCGGTTCTTGTTGGAAAGCGTGGCCTGGAATTCATAGACGCCCACAGGCAGGGCGTCGCGGATGATGGCCTCCATCTGTCCTTGGCCCCAGGCGCCGCGCGCCTGTTTGTTGGTGAGGATCTGCTGCAGGCTCACCACCTGCCCCGAGAGGTCGGTGAGATTTTTCTGCGCCTCGTCGATCACCGTCAGCCGGGTTTGAAGGCCGCCCAGCGTCTCAGCCGTTTTCGAGGCTGTTTCCTTCAGATTGTCGCCGAGTCGCTTGTCGAGTGCCTCCAGCCGTTCGGCAACGGCGCGGCTCAGCTCGCTCTGGCTCCTGGCCTGGCTTTCGATAGCTTGGGAAAACCGCCCGGCAATTTCGTTCTGGGCCGCCGCCAGCTCGCGCAGTTTCGAATCGAGCAGCAGCGTGTCGCCACCGTCTTTCGTTTGGCGCTGCTGTTCCGCATGGCGAAGCGCTGCGCCAACCCGAATCAACGCATAGGCGGTCAAGCCGAGCCCGATCAGCACCGCAACAATCGCGAGGACGGAAATCCAAATGTCCATGGGATCACCTTTCGTTCTTGTGGCATCTTAGGTGATTCGCCGCCGCTTGACCCTACTCAAGCCATCACCTATTTCCGGCGCCCATGGCCCTTCTCGAACTCGTCAAAGCCCCCGATCCCCGCCTCAAATTGATCTCCGAACCCGTGCCGGAGGTCGATTCGAAGCTGCGTCGCTTCATGGCCGACATGGTTGAGACCATGTATGCCGAAAACGGCATCGGCCTTGCCGCCATTCAGGTGGGCGTGGCCAAGCGGGTGGCGGTGATCGATCTCGACCCCGGCGGACCCGCCAGCAAGCCGATCTATCTTGTCAATCCGCGCATCGTGGAGGCCGACGGCGAACTCTCCACCTATAATGAGGGGTGCCTCTCGGTGCCGGAGGTGTGGGACGATGTGAAGCGCCCGGCGCGGATCACGGTCGAATATACCGACGAGAACGGCAAGATTCAGACGGTGAAGGCGGACGGGCTGTTCGCCACCTGTCTGCAGCATGAGATCGACCATATCAACGGGCTGTTGTTCATCGATCATCTCTCCAAACTCAAGCGCTCCATCGCCTTGCGCAAATCGGCCAAGCTGAAACGCAAGGGCGAGTGACCGCCCTGCCATGCTAGGCTGACCGCCATGAGCTTGCGCCTCGCCTTCATGGGAACGCCCGATTTCGCCGTGCCGACATTGGCCGAGCTGATCGGCGCCGGGCACGAAATCGCGTGTGTGTATTCGCAGCCGCCACGGCCCAAGGGGCGGGGCATGGCGGAAGAAAAATCGCCCGTCCACAAATTCGCCGAAAGCGCCGGGCTCCAGGTGCGGACGCCGGTTTCGCTGAAGGGTGCCGATGAGCAGGCGGCCTTTGCTGCGCTCGATCTCGATGCCGCTGTGGTGGTGGCGTATGGGCTGCTGCTGCCGCGCGCCGTTCTGGAGGCGCCGCGATTGGGATGTTTCAATCTGCACGCCTCGCTGCTGCCACGTTGGCGCGGTGCGGCGCCCATTCAGCGCAGCATCATGGCCTGCGATGCCGAGACCGGCGTGATGGTTATGCGCATGGAAGAGGGGCTGGACACCGGGCCGGTGCTGATGGCCGAACACGTGGCCATCGGGCGCAAGACCTATGGCGATTTGCATGACGAATTGGCGCGGCTGGGTGCGGATTTGATGGGCCGTGCGCTCGCCGCTATCGAGCGCGGCAGCATTGCGGCAAGACCCCAGGCGGAAACGGGTGTGACTTATGCCCGGAAAATCGAGAAGTCCGAAACCCGCATCGATTGGACGAAATCGGCCGGCCAATTGGACTGCATGGTCCGCGGCCTGTCGCCCGCGCCTGGCGCGTGGTTCGAGGCCAAAGGCGAGCGCATCAAAATTCTCCATGCCGGACCGGGGCCGGGGAAGGGCGCGCCGGGCGAGGTGTTGTTCGATTTTGCGATTGCCTGCGGCGAAGGCGCGTTGCGGCCGCTGATGGTGCAACGGGCCGGGCGCGCCCCTGCGGATTGGCTCTCCTTCCTGCGCGGCTTCGCGTTGAAGCCCGGGATTCGCGTCTCCTGATGCCGCGCTATCGCGTGACGCTCGAATATGATGGCGGGCCGTTCTTCGGCTGGCAGCGGCAGGAGAACGGACCTTCGATCCAGGCGGCCCTAGAAGAGGCGATTTTCAAACTCTCCGGCGAGCGCGTGACTGTGACGGGGGCTGGCCGCACCGATGCCGGGGTTCATGCGCGCGGGCAGGTCGCGCATTTCGATCTCGTAAAAGATTTCCCGCCCGCTACGGTGCGCGATGCGCTGAACGCGCATTTGCGCCCCGCGCCGATTGCGGTTCTGGACGCCGCCTTCCCGGCGCCTGATTTCCACGCGCGGTTTTCGGCCACCGCCCGTCATTACGAATATCGCATCCTGTGCCGGCGGGCGCCGCCGGCGTTGGATCGAGGTCATGTCTGGCATGTGTCGCGCGCGCTCGATGCGGAGGCAATGAAAGGCGGCGCACGGGCCCTGGTCGGTGCGCATGATTTCACGACCTTCCGTTCATCGGAATGCCAGGCAAAATCGCCGCTGAAGACGCTCGATGCGCTCGACGTGTCGATACAAGGCGCGGAGATTGTATTTTACGCCCGCGCCCGCTCGTTCTTGCATCATCAGGTACGCTCCATGGTGGGGACGCTGAAACTGGTCGGCGAGGGGAAATGGCATCCGTCCGATGTTGCGCGCGCTCTCGAAGCACGCGACCGGACCCGATGCGGCACGGTTGCGCCGCCCGACGGATTGACCTTGCTGCGCGTTGATTATTAGGCGTTAGAGCTGCTGCAAATCGACCAGTTCGACGGCTTCGGGTGCAATCTTACGACCGAGGAAAATCTCGCCCACTCGTGCGAACCGTTCGGGCGCGTCGGTTGCGAGGAAGCGCGGCGGAGCGGGTGAGGCACCCTCACGCGCAAGGTTTTTCTCGGCAAGCAATTGAGCAACGGCCTCTGCCGTCGTCGCCGCGCTGTCGACAAGCGCGATATCATCGCCGGCAACGCGCGCGATTGTGCCTTTCAGCGCCGGAAAATGGGTGCAGCCGAGCACCAGGCATTCGGGGCGCGCGGCGGAGCCACCGAGCAGCGGCTCGAGATAGCGTTTGGCTACCAGCTCGGCGATAGGGCCATCGGTCAATCCTTCCTCGGCGAGCGCGACGAACAACGGACAAGCCTGCTGCGTGACCGATGCGCCGGGGTTGCGCGCGTGGATGGCGCGTTCATAGGCGCCGCCTTTGACCGTTCCCTCAGTGGCGATGACGGCGATACGTCCGGTACGCGCCGCAGCCACGGCGGCTTGCGCGCCCGGTTCGATCACCCCTATCACGGGTGTCGGCGCAAGCGCTGCCGTCAATGCCGGAAGCGCGGTTGCCGAGGCGGTATTGCAGGCTACCACCAGCAGCTTAATGTCGTGGGCTGTTAGTGCCCGTGCGCATTGTACGGCGTAGCGCGTCACCGTGTCGGGGCTCTTGCTGCCATAGGGAAGCCGCGCCGTATCGCCGAGATAGACGAAACTCTCATGGGGCAAGCGCGCCATCAGCGCACGCATGACGGTGAGCCCGCCCATGCCCGAATCGAACACGCCGATGGGGCGATCGCGCAAATCTTTGCTCATTGCGCGAAATATAGTTCAAGCACCGATTCATAGATGCGCGTCAGCGTTTCGATATCCTGAAGGCTCGCGCATTCGTCCGTCTTGTGCATGGTGCGTCCCGGAAGCCCCAGTTCGGCGACCGGGCAATGATCCTTGATGAATCGTGCATCCGAAGTGCCGCCGGTGGTGGAAAGCTCCGGCGCGGTGCCGGTCACACGCGTGATCGCTTCGCTGAGGAGTTCGATGTAGGGGCCGGGCTTGGTGACGAACGAAACACCGCTGACGCTGTTGGACAGCGCGATTTCGCCGCCATGAGCGGCCTGCACGGCGGCAGCGATAGCTTCGATCTGTTTTGACAGCGACTGAGGTGTGTGCAGATCGTTGAAGCGGATGTTGAAGCCAGCGCGCACCTCGGCAGGCGTCACGTTGACGGTGGGGTTGTCGACATCGACGGTGGTGAACGCCAGCGTCGAAGGCTCGAAATGCGCGTTTCCCCCATCGAGCCGCCAGGCGGAAATCCGTGAAATCAAATCTGCCATGATGGGAATGGGGTTGACCGCAAGCGCCGGATAGGCCGCGTGGCCCTGGGTTCCCCTCACGGTCACGCGCCAATTCATGCTGCCGCGCCTGCCGATCTTTATCATGTCGCCGGTGCGCGCCGCCGAAGTCGGCTCGCCCACCACGCAGTGATCCAATTTCTCGCCATGGCTTTTCAGCCAGTCGAGCATTTTGATGGTGCCGTTCACCGCCGGACCCTCTTCGTCGCCGGTGATGAGCAGGCTGATCGAGCCCTTCGGCGCGCCGGTTTTCCCGACATAGCGCGCAACGCCTGCGACGAACGCCGCGATGGCGCTTTTCATGTCGGCGGCGCCACGGCCATAGAGCATCCCACCGGCGATTTCCGCCGCGAAGGGATCGTGCCGCCAGCCGCTCGTCTCGCCCTCCGGCACGACATCGGTATGTCCGGCAAAACAGAAATTGGGGGCGGCCGTGCCAAGCCGCGCATAAAGATTTTCGATGGGCGGCGAATCGGGGGCCTCGAACCGCAAGCGGTGGCAGGTGAATCCCAGCGGCGTCAGCGCCGATTCCAATACGCCCAGTGCGCCCGCATCTTCCGGAGTCACGGACGGACAGCGGATGAGCGCTTGCGCCAGGGTGATAGGATCGGCCGCGGTCATGAATCTTAATCTCGCAACAATTCGTTGATCGAGGTCTTGGCGCGGGTTCGTTCGTCAACCTGCTTCACGATCACCGCGCAATAGAGCGCAGGTCCCCCGCCTGCACCGGGCAGGCTTCCCGGCACGACCACGGAATAGGGCGGCACCTTGCCGTAATGCACATCGCCATTGCCGCGATTGATGATCTTCGTGGACGCGCCGAGGAATACGCCCATCGCGAGCACCGAGCCTTCGCTCACGATCACGCCTTCGGCCACTTCGGACCGCGCGCCGATGAAGCAATTGTCCTCGATGATCACGGGGCCGGCCTGCAGCGGCTCAAGCACACCGCCGATGCCGGTCCCACCCGAGATATGGCAGTGCTTGCCGATCTGGGCGCAGGACCCGACCGTCGCCCAGGTGTCGATCATGGTCGCATCACCGACATGGGCGCCGACATTGACGAAGGACGGCATCAGCACGACGTTCTTCGCGATATAGGCTGAGCGCCGCACGATGGCACCGGGTACGGCGCGAAATCCGGCGTCGCGGAAGCGGTTCGCGTCCCAGCCCTTGAATTTGGAATCGACCTTGTCCCACCAGGCGGCGCCGCCCGGTGCGCCGTCTATGGTGCTCATGTCGTTCAGGCGGAACGACAGCAGCACCGCCTTCTTCAGCCATTGATGAACCAGCCATTCGCCGCCGGCTTTTTCGGCCACCCGCAACCGGCCCGAATCCAGCCCCTCGAGCGCCGTCTCGACCGCCTCGCGTTCGGCCCCTCGCGATGAAGGGGAAAGCCGGTCGCGAATCTCCCAGGCCGCGTCGATGGCTTGCTGCAATTCATTGTCATTCATGGTGTCCGGTCCGTTAACGGGGCTAAAAAAGAGCGCCGGAACATGGGCGAGCGCTGGGTTTCTGGCAAGAGGCCGCAGGCAAACTGGGCCAAAGTTTAGCGCTCCCTTAAGGGCCTTATGCAAGCTTAAGCCCACGCTAGCGGCTGAAGCCGGATCAGCCACAGGGATTGTCACAGTGATCGGATTTTTCAAGCGCCTCCTGAAAGCCAAAGAGCTGCCAGATCAGCTTTCTTATGACGAGGCGCGGGCGGTTCTCGAGTCGAACGCGCACCGGGCCGAGCAGGAGCTGGCCGCACATCCCGACGCCAAACCGGAAATGCTCTATTACCTCGCCGAACGGGGTGCGCCGGCCGTACGCCGGAAAGTGGCGGCCAACCCGGCCACGCCCGCCGAGGCGGACCGGATTCTCGCCGATGATGCCGACGCCAATGTGCGCACCGAGCTGGCGCAGAAGATCGGCCGCCTGCTTCCCGATCTTCTCGCCTCCGAACGCGAGCGTGTGTGCGAGCTGACGCTTCAGACCTTGAGGCGCCTGGCGAGCGATCAGCTGGTCCGCGTGCGCAAGATTCTCGCGGCCGAGATCAAAGCGCTTCCTTGCGTGCCCAAGGATGTCGTGCTGTCGCTCGCGAACGATATCGATGAAACGGTCAGTGTTCCCATCCTGGAATATTCTCCGCTTCTTTCCGATACGGACCTTCTGGAGATTATCGCGAGCGCGCGCGCCCAAAGCGCGCTTGCCGCGGTTGCGCGCCGCCGCGGCGTCAGCGAACGAGTTTCCGAAGTGATCGTGGCGTCGCTCGATGTCGCGGCGGTATCGGCATTGCTGGCCAATCCCAACGCGACGATCCGCGAGAACACCTTGAGCCGCATCATCGACCGGGCCAAGGATCTCGAGGCCTGGCAGGGGCCGCTGGTGTCCCGCAGCGACCTCTCGCTGCGCGCCCTCAGAAGGATTGCGGGGTTCGTCGGCGTATCGCTGCTGCGCCAGCTCACCGAACGGCACGGGCTGGATGAGGAGACGGAACAGCACATCCGGCGTTGCCTGCGGCTCCGCCTGGAACGCGATGAAGAGACGTCGGACAGCAAGGAAGAAAAAGCCTACAAGGCCGTTCTTGAAGCGCGCCAACGCGGAGCGCTGGATGAAACCTATGTCGAAGAAGCCGTGGAAGCCGGTCAGCGGGATGTCGTGATCGCGTCTCTGGCGCTGCTGGCCGATGTGCCGCGTGCGGTGGTTGAGAAGATATTTTCCTCGCGCAGTGCCAAGGCCATCACGGCCATCGCCTGGAAGGCGGGATTGACCATGCGCATCGCGTTCAAGATCCAAACCATGCTTTTGAAGCTGCATGCCGATGAGCTGCTGCCTGCGCGCGCAGGGGTAGGCTTTCCCCTCGCGGAGGATGAGATGCGCTGGCACCTTTCCTATTTTCAGGCTTCGAAGAGCTAGCTTCAGTCCGGCTTGATCAGCGTGCCGGCGCCGTGTTCGGTGAAAAGCTCGAGCAACAGCACATGCGGAATGCGCCCGTCGAGGATGACGGCCGCATGCACACCCTTTTCCACCGCGTCGATGGCGGTTTCGATTTTCGGAATCATGCCGCCGGAGATCGTGCCATCCGCAATCAGCGCGCGTGCCTGACTTACCGTCAAATGCGGGATCAGCTTGCCTTCCCGGTCGAGCACGCCTTCGACATCGGTCAGCAAAACCAGCCGCTCCGCCGCGATGGCGCCAGCAACAGCGCCGGCCACCGTGTCGGCGTTGATGTTGTAGGTCTCGGCTTTGGGCCCGACCCCAATTGGCGCCACTACCGGAATTAGATCGGAATTCAGGATCATGCGCAGAACTTCCGCGTCTACGTGTTCGGGCTCCCCGACGAAGCCGAGATCGACAATGGTGCGTTCGCCCGTCTTGGGATCGACTTTGGTTCGTTTGACCTTGCGCGCGACAACCATGTTGCCGTCCTTGCCCGAGACGCCGACCGCCCGTCCGCCGGCGGCATTGATGCCGGCCACAATCTGTTTGTTGATGGTGCCGGAAAGAACCATCTCCACCACTTCCATCGTCGCTGCATCGGTCACGCGCAGGCCGTCGATGAACGACGATGCAATATTGAGCCGCTTGAGCATGGCGCCGATCTGCGGCCCGCCGCCGTGAACGACAACCGGATTGATGCCGGTCTGCTTCATCAGCACGACATCTTGGGCGAATTCCAGCGGTACGCCGCCTTCCATCGCGTGGCCGCCATACTTCACGACGATTGTCTTGTTGTCGTATTGCAGGATGAAGGGCAGCGCTTCCACCAGCACGCGCGCGGTGGCGCGCCAACGTGCAAGCTCACGCAAAGTCCCGTCGCGCGTGGTGTCGTCCTGCACGCTCATCATCAAGCGCTCCAAAAGGCGTGGGCTTATAGCCCAAAGGAATCAGTGCGGCCACCAATTCTACGCCAATTGCCATCCCGGCCAGCGATACCTAGTGTCGCGCGCGTCAAGACCCACAGGGAATTCATCGCCGCGAGCGCTGACGGATCATTCGGCAAGAGCCGCCAGAGCCGCGCGCAGGCTGGCGATTCCCGCGCCCGCTAACGCCGATGTGGCAATCAACTCGGGATGGGCTGCCCCGTGCCGGCGGGATTCCGCCTCTGTCCGGGCTTCCACCTGGGCGAGTTCCCCGGTCTTGAGCTTGTCCACCTTGGTCAGCACCAATTGATAGGAGACCGCCGAGCGGTCCAGCAGATTCATGACTTCGATGTCCTGCGGCAGAGGGCCACCGCGGCGCGAATCGATCAGCAGCACCGTGCGCCGCAAATTGGGCCGTCCGCGCAAATAGGCGAAGATCAGCTCGGTCCAGCGCTCGGAATCGCTGCGCGACACCCGCGCATAGCCATAGCCGGGCAGATCGGCGAGGAGCAGGCGCCCGCCCAGGCGGAAGAAATTGATCTCGCGGGTGCGGCCCGGCGTGTTGGAGACACGCGCCAGCGTCTTGCGCCCGGTCAGCGCATTCACGAGGCTCGATTTGCCCACATTGGAACGGCCGACAAAGGCAACCTCCGGCAGGTCCGCGGGAGGAATGCCCTCGAGACTTGCTGCCCCGCGCAGGAACTCGCACTCCTGCGCAAACAGGATGCGTCCTCTTTCTTCGGCTTCTCGCTGTGCCTCGGAGGCGTCCGTGTCCGCCATCAATCGGGCGGGCCGGCCGGTTTTTCCGGCGCTTCTCCACGCCTCAACCGCGCGCCCATGCCGCGCAGCCGGTCGAGGAAATCGACGGGCGTGCCGGTGGATTTCATGATCACCACCTGCTGGATGATCGAGAGCGCGTTGTTCCAGCTCCAATAGATCACCAGCCCGACCGGGAAATTCGCCATCATGAACATGAAGAGCAGCGGCATGAAGCCGAAGATCTTCTGCTGCATCGGATCGGCCGGCGGCGGATTCAGGTTGGTCTGAATCCACATGGTCAGGCCCATCAGCATCGGGAACGCGCCGAGCACAAGGAAATGCCCGACCACCGGAAGCTGCGTCGGATCGGCGGGGATCAGGCCGAATAGATTGAACAGATTGCTGGGGTCCTGCGCGGACAAATCCTTGATCCAGCCGAAGAACGGCGCATGGCGCATGTCGATGGTGACCAGCAGCACCTTATAGAGCGAGAAGAACACCGGAATCTGGATCACCATCGGCAGGCAGCCCGCCAGCGGATTGACCTTCTCCTTCTGGTACAGCTTCATCATTTCCTGTTGCTGCTGAACCTTGTCGTCCTTGAAGCGCTCGCGCATGCGCTCCATTTCGGGCTGCAGCTTCTTCATCTTGCTCATCGAGCGGTAGGATGCGTTCGCCAGCGGGAAGAACAGCGCCTTCACGAACACGGTGAAGATCAGGATCGCGATGCCGAAATTGCCGACATAGCGATAGAGAAAGTCGATCGCCATGAACATCGGCTTGGTAATGAAGGAGAACCAGCCCCAATCCACCGCCATATCGAAACGCTGAATGCCGAGCGTCTTGGAATAATCATTGACGAGATCGACGACCTTGGCGCCGGCGAAAAGATGGTGGACCACCACCTGTGAGCCGTTTGGGGCCACGGTCTTGGGCTTCATGGTGAAATCGGATTGGTAGGCTTTCACCCCGTTGGCGTCATAGGCCTTGTAGGTCGCGGTGAATTGCTCCGACTGCGGAGGGATCGCCGCGGCCATCCAATATTTGTCGGTGATACCGAGCCAGCCGCCCTGGCTGTCGAATTGCTGCATGTCGTTGTTCTTGGCGAGGTCGGCATAGGTGGGGTCCTTCAGCGTGCCGCCCAGCACGCCGATGAAACCTTCATGCACCACCCAATAATGCGTGGCATTGGGCAGGTTGTGCCGTGTGACTAGGCCATAGGGATAAAGCACCACCGGAGCAGCGCTGTGGTTCTCCACCGTGTCGACGATGGTGAACATGTAATTTTTGTCGATGGCGACGCGGCGGTCGAAGACCAACCCTTGTCCATTGTCGTAGGAGAACTCGACATCGTTGCCAGGTGAAAGCTTGTCGCCTTTGATAAGTTTCCATTCGGTGTCCGCACCGGGCCCTTTTTGCGCCGAGCCGGGAGCCGCGAGCCAGCCAAATTCCGCGAAATAGGGATGCTCGGATGCCATCGGCGAAAGCAGTTCTATCTCCGGACTTCTAGGGTCGGGCGTCTCGCGATAGGTGCGAAGGCGAAGGTCGTCGAAGCGCCCGCCCGTGAGATTGATCGAGCCGTCGAGGGTGGGCGTGTCGATGGCGGTGCGCTGGGCTGCGAGTTTGAGGGCGGCATCGCGCGGCAGATTATGGGTGGCTTGCGCAGGCGTCCCCGGCCGAACGCCGGGAGCGGCTTGAGCGGCGGGGCTTGCCTGCTTCTGCTGTTCGGCGATCTGCTGCTGGCGCGCCTGCTCCTCCGCAATCTTGGGTGTGCCGACGAAATATTGCCAGCCGAAGACCACAGCCATCGACAACACGACGGCGAGGAGCAGATTGCGCTGGTCGGACATGAGAACTCCGGTAGGCCTAGTGCTTATGAAGATGAGCGTGCGGGACGGGATCATAGCCCGAGCCGCCGCCTAACAGTGTGAAGGGATGGCAACGTGCAAGCCGGCGCAACGCAAGCCAACTTCCCTTGATCGGACCGTGCAGGGTAAGGGCTTCCAGCGCATAGGCCGAACAGGACGGGCTGAAGCGGCAGGCGCGCGGCAGCATGGGCGAAATCAGATAGCGATAGGCGTGGATGGGCGCGCTCAGAATCGCCATGGCGAACCGGCGCATCGGACGGCGCGGAAGATCAGCCATGGCGCTCCTTCTTTCGCTCGTTACGGCCGGTGATTTCAGCGCTTGGCGCTGTTTCGACGCGGGCCAGCGCGGCATGGGCGGCAATGAGTGCTTTCTCCAAATCCCGCGTGAGCTCGCCAAAAGGGCGCGCGAGCGTCGCAGTCCGGGCGACGAGAACATAATCGTGCCCTTCGCGCCCTAAAAGGGGGAGCATGGCCGCGGCGGCGGCGCGCAAGCGCCGCTTGGCGCGATTGCGCACGACGGCCCCACCGACTTTCCGGCTGGCAGTGAATCCCACCCGGGCCGTCAGCGGCTTAGCCACAGGTTCCGGCGAGGCACAGGCTTCGAGCGTCAGCCCGGGCGTCGATTGCCGGCGGCCCTTCTGCGCACGCAGGAAATCAGCCCGTTTTCTCATATGTTCAAGGGCAAGCTTGGCGGACGCATGTCGGTCCGCGGGAGCCTGAGCTTCGGGGTTCAGGCCGACAACCTTTTGCGGCCCTGGGCGCGGCGGCGGGCAATGACCTGGCGGCCCTTCTTGGTAGCCATGCGCTTGCGAAAGCCGTGGCGGCGCTTGCGGACGAGTTTGCTCGGCTGATAGGTGCGCTTCACGGCAAGTCTCCGGAAAAAAGCCGGCGTTGGCTCGAAAGAGCCGTGCTTCTACGGGGCGAAGTGGGGGCTGTCAACGGCGCGCGGCGGAAAACCGCCGCGCACCGTCGAATGCGAACTTAGTTGATGGTGGCGATGGCGACGTGATTGACGCCGCTTTCCGCCATGACAAGACCCTTGCCGTCCTTGGTCGGCATCATATTGCGCACGACGCCGCCGCCGGAGGGAAGGACCGGGAAGGTCTGGAACTTCTCGGTCTTAGGATCGAAGCGCACCAGGCCATTCGGCTTGGTGTTGCCTTCATCGTACCAGACGACGCCGTTCAGCACGGTGATCCCGTAGGGCTGCGACTTCGGACCGCCCGGCGAAGGCCATTCCTTCGTCGCGCCGGTCTTGGTGTCGTACATGCCCAGATAGCCGCGCGAATAATCGGAGATCCAGATCACGTCATTCGCGTCGATGGCGATACGGCGTGGCCGCGTGGCGGCGTTCGGAAGCACGAACTCTTTGATTTCCATGGTGTTTTCGTCAATGTTGGCAAGCTTTGGCGCCTGCCATTCGCTGAACCACAGCTTGCCTTTGCTGTCGAACACCATGCCGTAAGGAGCCGCCTTTTCGGTCGGAACGACGGCGAGTTTGACCGCGCCCGTCTTCGGATCGAGACGGCCGACCATGTTGCTGTTCTGCGAGGTGAACCAAAGAATGCCGTTCTTATCGAACAACGGGGTGTGCGGATCGCGGGCGGCGCCGGTCTTATATTCGGTGATCTGGCCGGTCTTGACGTCGAGCTTGCCGATATAGCCCTTGAAATTGCCCGTGTACCAAATGTTCCCGTCCTTATCCATTGTCAGGCCATGCGGGCCCGAAATGGGGGTCTTGGTCTTGAAGACGTCGAACTTGCCGGTCTTCGGATCGAGATGGCCGATATAGCTGCCCATGTGAGCCGTGAAGTACATCGTGCCGTCCGGCGCTGCCAAGGGATCATGCGGGCGCGAGCCGGGGATCGGAAGTTCCCATTCCTTGATCGAAACCTTCACCGGGCCTGGCACCGACACGAACTTGTTGCCCGGCCTCTCGGGGAAGCTCTTGACCAGATAGTTGGTGACCGTATCCACTTGGTCGGGGGTCAGGGCCGCACCGGCATTGACCATCATGTTGACGTTGTTCTTCCACTCGGCGGCGCTGTAATTGCCGTACACGATCCGGCCCAACTCGTGGCAGGCCGTGCAGACTTCAGCAACGACGGCTTTTTCGGGCCCGGCGGGAAGCTTGTTGACATCGGGATCGGCGGTTTGTGCCGCATAGGCAGGCAGAGCAATTGCCGCGACCGCGACGGCGGACACGAAAGAACGTTTCAGCATAGGGAACCCCTTGCGAGTGTTTTCGGCTCAAGCGGCGGGCAATTTAGTGCAAGCACGCGGGTCTGCCAATACGGCTACGGCGCCAAACTAGCGAGTCAAGGGTTTGTTACCCATATCTTCATCAGGATGGTAAAGCCGCCACGTCGCCTCGTTCGAAGTCCGCTCCGTCGCGAAATCCCGCGGCCGGTGGCGCCACATCTGCGTCCCAAAGACCATGGCGCAGCCCAAAACCGATACCGCCAGGACATCGATGATGAACCACATCCATCCGCTCCAATCCATGGCGCTCTCCTAAGGCTCTGCTTCGTAGGGCAAACGCCGCAAGGCGGTGGAGGCTCCGGCGGTTTCAGTGCCGAAATTTTCGGAGTTGGCATGATTTCGCCGGGAATCTGGTGCACCCTGACGCGATGTTGAAGGAACTGAAACGGCCGAAAACAGGATGGCAGCTGGCTGCATACAGCCTGTCCGGCCGGCTTCTTTTGCTGACTATCGGGTTTGTGATGCTGAGCGTGGCGCTGATCTATTTCCCGTCGGTCGCGCGCTATCACCACCAATTGCTGCAGGACCGGATTCACTCGGGGCAACTTGTCATCCTCCCCTTCACCGAGGCGCCAGGGCAGCAATTGTCGGCCGATCTGCGCAAGGAGCTGCTGAATCGCGCAGGCGTGGAGGCGGTGATCCTGCGGGGCGGCGGCCAGCATGAGCTCTTTCTGGTCGGCCCGGACCCGCCGCCGATTCAGGCAGTTTACGACGGTGGCGAAACCGATTTGATCGATCAGATTCGCGACGTCATTCGCGCGCTTTTCGCGCGACCCGGGCGCACGATCCGTATCGATGCGATGACCGCTATCGGCGAAGGCAGCGACATCGTCGTGGTGGCCAATGAGGAACCGATCCGCGCCGCCCTGTTCGTGTTTTCGGCGCGCGTGCTGGCGCTCTCGATCTTCGTCTCCGCGCTCACTTCGCTTCTGGTGTTCGTCAGCCTCTATCTGATCCTCGTGCGGCCGATGCAGCGCATCACCGCGGCGATGATCGATTTCCGCAACAATCCGGAAGATCCCTCGCGCATTCTTCATCCCTCCAAGCGCCGCGATGAGATCGGCACGGCGGAGCGCGAGCTGTCCACGCTCCAGCACGAGCTTTACGGCTTCCTGCAGCAAAAGACCCGGCTTGCAGCCTTGGGCATGGCGGTGGCGAAGATTCAGCACGATCTGCGCAACATCCTTTCCAGCGCGCAGATCGCTTCGGATCGCCTTTCCACGCTCGACGACCCTGTGGTCAAACGCGTGGCGCCCAGACTTGTGGATGCGCTCGACAGGGCGGTAAAGCTCGCCACCAACACGCTGCGCTATGGGCGGGCCGAAGAGCGCGCACCGCAGCGGACGCGCTTCGCATTGGCGCCGCTGATCGACGAAGCCACGGCTTCGGCACTTCCCGAATCAGGGGAAATCACGCTCGAAAAGCGCCTGCCGCCGGGGCTCGAAATCGAGGCGGATTCTGAGCAACTTTTCCGGGTGGTGCTCAACCTCTTGCGCAATGCACGTCAGGCGCTTGATGCGATGCCGGATGATGCGGCGCGCCGGAAACGCATTTTTGTGGAAGCCTGGCGAAAGGGCGATTGCGTGGTGATGGAGATCGCCGACAGTGGACCCGGCATCCCTGACACCTTGCGCGAGCGTCTCTTCCAGCCCTTTGCCGGTACCACGCGGAGCGGCGGCTCAGGGCTCGGGCTTGCGATCTCGCGCGAGCTGGTCCAGGCCCATGGTGGAGACCTCGTCCTCGTCTCGACCGGCCCTACGGGTACACGCTTCCGGCTCAGCGTGCCCGACCGCAAGACCTAAGCCAAACACTGAATGAACTGATCACCTTCGATGGCCTGGGATCCCAAGACCTATCTTGCTTTTGGAACCGAGCGGACGCGGCCGGCGGCCGATCTTCTGGCGCGCATTCCTGTCGCCGCACCAAGGCGCGTTGCCGATCTTGGTTGCGGCCCGGGCAATTCCACCGCCCTCCTACGCGCACGCTGGCCTGACGCCCTCATCGACGGGATCGATATGTCGCCCGAAATGCTGAGCGATGCGCGGGCCAGCGGCGTCGATGCGCGCTTCGTGGCGGCGGATATTGCGCGATGGACGCCGGACGCACCCTATGACGTCATTTATTCCAACGCGGCGCTGCAATGGCTGGGCGGTCATGAGGGGCTGATCCCGCGACTCTTCTCTTTCCTCGCGCCGGGCGGCGTGCTCGCGGTCCAGATGCCGCGCAATTACGATGAGGTCTGTCAGGTTTTGGTACGAGAAGCCGTGGCCGATCCCCGTTGGGCCGACAAGCTCCAGGACGTGCGCGATTGGTGGAACGGGCTCGCTCCCGAACGCTATTATGACTTGCTCGCACCGAGCGCCCAAACGATCGACCTCTGGGAGACGCGCTATTTCCACGTCCTGAAAGGCGAGGATGCTGTCTTCCATTGGATGATGGGAACGAGCCTGCGCCCCTTCGCTGAGACGCTCGAATCACCCCTCAGGGAGGAATTTCTCGAGACCTATCGGGCCCGTCTGGCGGCCGCCTATCGGCCGCGTCCGGACGGCGGCGTCATTCACCGTTTCCTCCGGCTATTCTTCGTCGCGCAGCGGCAGGCTTAAAAATATTACAGCCAGTCAACGTGTTAGCAATAAATATCACGCAATTTTGCCATGAATCACGTGTTTTTGCTTTGCAACATGAAAAAAAAGTAACAAGCCGCGCCGGCATGTTCTAGGACATATTCGGGTCCTTAACCAGGGAGGCCATTTATGGCTCATGATTCGTTGAAGTCACTCGACAATGCGCTTGCCCACGTTCAACAGGACCGTCGTGGATTCCTGAAGACGTTGATCGTCGGCTCGGCCGTTGCGGCGATTCCTGTGATGACCTCACAGGCGATGGCTGCCGAAGGCGAAGAGGGCGACGAAGGCAAGAAGAAGAAGAAGAAGAAGAAAGAAGGCGAGTAATCGCCTCGACCATCTGCTTCTTTAAGTTCTCCTTGTGAGACGGCGACCGTGCGTCCTTACCGGATGCACGGTCGTCTGCACATTCATGCCCTTGCGTGTCGATGCCAAATCCGAAAATCCACCCCGCAATACTCTTGTCGCCGGTCGAGAATGGCTATGTCGCATATGACCCGGTCTCCGATCGGCTTCATCAGCTCAACCCGCTTGCCGCGCTACTTGCGGAGCTCTGCGACGGCAGCCGCAGCGTGGAGGAAATCCATACCCTCGTGGAGCCGCTTCTGCCTCCAGGCAAAGCCGGCGAAATCGATCGCTGGATTGACGAAGCGCTAAAGGCGGGGCTTCTCACCACCGGCGAGGAAACTGGACCAGGCCATCGCGAATTTTCGGCCGAGGAGCTCTACGCGCTTGCCCAGCGCCTGAAAGACAATGGCAAGGTGCAGACCGCCTTTCTCTGCACCAAGCGCGCCGTGGAGCTGAAGCCCGACTATTGGGACGCCTGGTACGATTTGGGCGATCTCGCACAGTCGGTCGGCCGGCGCGAAGAGGCCCGTGAGGCCTATCAGAAATATTTCGATACCCATCCCGAGGATGCGGAACTCGAGCATTTGTTGGTCGCCTTGCGCGACGAGCCGCCGCCGCCGCGGGCATCGGACCGCACCATCCAGCAAATCTACAAGGGCTTTGCCGGCACCTACGAAACGCGGATGCGCGACGACCTGCAATATCAGGGACCGGAGCGGATGTGCGATGCGATCCGTTCGGTCATCGGCACCCCGTCGGGTCTTAAGATTCTCGATCTTGGTTGCGGATCGGGCTTGTCCGGCGTCGCGCTCAAGCCTTGGGCGGCCTCTCTGTTGGGCGTGGACCTTTCGCCCGAAATGATCGAGCTCGCGCGAAAGCGCGAAATCTACGACCGGCTTGAAGTCGCTGAAATCACCGCCTGGCTGGATGCATCGGAGGAAAGTTTCGATCTCATCGTTTCCTGCGATGTCATCATCTATTTTGGCGATCTCCACAAAATCGTCGCAGCCGCCGCGAAACGACTGAAACCCGGCGGGCTCTTCGCGTTGAGCATGGAACGCGGCGAAAGCCCCCCCTTTCAACTGACCGATACGGGCCGCTATGCGCATCACCCCGATCATGTTCGGGAGGTTGCGGCGGCGGCTGGGCTGGGCGTTGCCTATCTCGATGAAGCATTTCTGCGCATGGAATATGGCGTGCCGGTAACGGGTCTTTTCGCCGTGCTCAGGAAATAGGGCAGCGCGCCAGCATCTCAATATAGGCCGCCTCGAGATGGCGCGTGAAGCGCGCGGTGTCGAACAAAGGATGGGTCTTGCGGTTCGCCGCGAGCGTATTCTTGAGCCTTCCCAGCATCGCGGAATCGGTTGCAAGCCTGAGCGCCAGGGCTTCGTAGGCGTCGAGCGATTCCGTCACGAGTTCGGGCAGGCCGGCGGCGTGGAGCAGACTCGCCGCAACCCGCCCGGCAAACGTTCTGCCTTTGCAGGTGAGGACGGGAAGCCCTGCAAGCAGCGCATCGGCGGCCGTCGCATGGGCGTTGTAGGGAAGTGTGTCGAGGAAGAGATCAGCGAGGCCGAGCCGCGCAAGATGGTCTTCGGGCTTCGGCACAAAAGACGCGAAGATCAGCCGATCTGGGTCGACACCGCGATTTCGTGCTTCCCGCGCGAGATTACGCGCAGCCGTCTGGTTTACGCCGGAGAGCCACAACACACTTGCCTCAATGCGTTTTAACAGCCGCATCCAGACGTCAAACAAGGTCGGCGAGAATTTGTAACTATTGTTGAAGGACGCAAATACGAACCCAGTTTCGGGCAAGCCAGCGTCCCGTCGCGATGGCGTGGCCCCGATGCGGCGCTTTGAATCGACCGGAAAGAGCGTGTCCGGAAGACGAATGATCGTCTCGCCATAATGGTGCTGTTCGCTTTCGGGAATCACGATCGCGTCCGCCACCAGATAATCCATATAGGGCGCGTTCATCGTGCCCGGAAAGCCGAGATAATTGACCTGAATGGGTGCGGCTCGTGCCGCCAGAATTCCGGGACGGCACTCCGCGGTGAAACCCATCAAATCGATGGCGATGTCGATGTCCATATCCCGCAGGCGCTGCGCGACTTGGGAATCGCTATCCCGGTCGACACCGATGAATTGCGCAAACGCGGAACGGAGGCGGCTGCGCATGTCGCTCGCTTCGTCCGGACCCCAACCGACTGCAATGGTTTCAAAGCGGCTGCGGTCATGATGTTCGAAAACGCCCGCCATGGCATGGGCGACCGCGTGGTTGCGGAAATCCGCCGAAAGATAGGCGATGCGGATTTTTTCGCGCGCATACGTGGATCGCGGGATCGGCGCGGGCGAGGGGGGATGCTTGTCCGCGACCCAAAGCGCGGCACATTGCTTCTGGTCCTGCGGATCGGAGGAAAGCGCCAGAAATTCGAACGGGTTGACGACACGCTTGCCTATTCGAACGGCCGCAATGATGTCGTTCCGGTCTTCTTCCCATTTTCGCCAGTCGCAATTCTGGAGCTTGGCGAAAGCGAGGTCTCCTTGCGTATAGGCATGGCCGGAGTCGCGTGCGAGAACGGCTTGATATCCCGCGATGGCCTCCTCGAAGCGTTTGTGTTCGAACAGCGCGTTGGCGCGGCCTTTCAAGGCGTCGGTGCTGTCCGGCTTTGCGGCGAGGGCGCGGTCATAGCTTGCCAGCGCCTCGTCGATACGCCGCGCGGCAAGCAGTGCATTGCTGCGATTGAGCAGCGGTTCGAACAGGTTCGGTCTGGCGGCGAGCACCCTGTCATAACTCCCAACTGCTTCGTCATAGCGCCCGAGTTCGCAAAGGGCGTTGCCGCGGTTGTTCCAGGCTTGCGCCAAGCCGGGATTGGCTGCGAGCGCGGCATCGAAACTTTTCAAAGCGTCTGCAGGATTTTTCAGGGCCAACTGCACGGCGCCGCGGTTGGTGAGGCTTTCCGCAAAGTGTGGCGCAATCGCGATGGCGCGGTCGAACGCGGCCAGCGCTTCGGTGAGTCGGTTCGCATTGGCCAGCGTGCAACCCTGGACATAGGCGGCGACAGCGGCATCCGGGATTTGTGTGGCCGGTGTCGTGGCGCTTTCTGCCACAGAAAAGCTTTGCGGCGGCTCGCCGCGCTGCCAGCGCTGCCACATGGAAATGTAGGCCGATTCCAGATTGCGGGTGAACCGCACTGTGTCGAATAAGGGGGCGCCATCGCGATTGCGCGCGAGTTTCGCTTTGAGCGCCGCGAGCTCATTGGGATGGCGCGCGAGCCGCAGCGCCATCGCTTCATAGGCGGAAAGCGAATCCACGATCATTTCCGGCAGACCCACCGCACGCAGCAGGCTTGCCGCCACGCGCGACGCGAAGGTCGTGCCAAGCACAGTCAGCACCGGCAGCCCGGCCCACAGCGCATCGCTTGCCGTGGTGTGCGCGCCATAGGGCTGCGTGTCGAGGAAAAGATCGGCCAGGCGATGGCGCGCAAGATGATCGGGCGCGCTCAGCCGCGGCGCGAACACCAGCTGACCGGCCGCAATGCCGCGGGCTTCGGCTTCACGCTTGAGATTGCGCGTGGCATCGGGATTGCCTTCGAATAGCCAGAGCACACTTCCCGGGATTTCATGCAGCAGCCGCATCCAAAGGCCGAATATGTCCGGCGCAATCTTGTAATTGTTATTGAAACAGCAAAAGACGAATCCGGTGTCGGGCAGCCCCACTTCGGAGCGCGTGAATGCGCGGTGCGCGATCAAGCGCTGCGAATCGTTGCACTGATAGCTGTCGGGCAGATAGGCGATCTGCTCGGTGTAAAAGGAACGGTGCTCATCCGGGATCACGGTCGCATCGGCGATGATGTAGTCGAAATAGGGCGCGCCTATTGTTCCGGGATAACCGAGATAGCTTGCTTGAATAGGTGCCGGCCTGAACGCGAAAATGCCGGAGCGGTGGTCTTTGGTGTAGCCCTTCAGATCGATCGCGATGTCGATTTCCATCTGGCGCATCAGAGTGGCGATTTCGACATCGCTTTTCTCACGCACGTCGATGAAACGGTCGAATGCGCTTCTGACCCGCGCCCGCATTTCGCTCTTGTCGTCGTGTCCGAAGGACAGCGCGATGCGCTCGAAGCGGTTGCGGTCGTGCTGCTCGAACACCCCGGCCATCAGCGCCGGCGTGGCATGGGCATGGAAATCGGCCGACACATAGGCCAAGCGAATTCTGTCGTGGCGATAGACCTCGCCGCGCCAGAGCGGCGCGGACGTCAAGGGGGCCTGCTGGGCGACCCAGAGGCGCGCGCATTGCAGCTGATCGGCCAGGGAATCCGATAAGGCCACATTGATGAAGGGATAGATGACCCGCTTGCCGGCCTTCAGACCGTCGGTTACGGCGCGCTTCTCGGCTGCAAAATTCCGCCAGTCGCACGCTTGCATAAGCGCGAAGACCAGATTGCCCCGTGCATAAGCAAAGTCCGGATCGATTTCGAGTGCGCGCTCGAAATCGGTCGCCGCCTCCGTGTGGCGCTTCAGCGCGCCGCGTACCAATCCGCGGTTGATGAACGCGTCCACGCAACGCGGATCCTGCGCGATGGCCTTATCCAAGGCGGCAGCGGCTTCCGTATGGCGGCCGAGATTTTGCAACACACAGCCACGATTGTTCCAGGCGCCCACATTGGCGGGATCGAGCGTGAGCGCGACATCGAGACTCTCGAGCGCCTGAGCGTTGCGGTTCAGCGCCATCAGGCACATCGCGCGATTGGTTTGGGCATCGGAGAAAGCGGGCTTCAGGGCCAGAGCCTGATCGAAACAGTGAAGCGCCTCTGTCGCCCGCTTGAGCCGCAACAGCGCGCAGCCGCGGATGAAGAAGGCTTCGGGCACGCGCGGATTAACGCTCAGCGAATCGCCGACCAGTGCCTGGGCTTCTTCAAACCGGCCAGCCTCATAATAGACGGCCCCCAAGGCAAACAGCGCCTGAAAATGCCGCGGATTGGCACGCAGCACCTCGGCGTAGAGACGCGCGGCGTCGGCAAGGTTGCCGGCCTGGTGCGCCCGCGCCGCGTTCTGGAGAAGCGATTCGTTCATTGGAAAGCCGGCACGGCCGGACATTCGATGCTACGCTCCGCCGCCGCCATTCTAATCGCCGAGCGCCACGCCTTCGCGGCGCGGATCGGCACCGCCCTCATATCCGCCATTGACGCGGCGAATGCCGTTGACTCCGGAATCGAAGGGGATCGCACGCACCCGATCACCCATGGCCGTCAGCGCGGGAGTCAGCGTTTCGAGCGCGGTGCCGCGCTCGATCAGGGTAGGGCCGTTCATGTTGACGAGACGCGGGGCGGCGGCGGTCTCCGGCATGGACAGCTTGGCATCGATCAAATTGATGACGGCCTGTGCGACATAGGCAATGATCTGGCGGCCGCCCGGCGAGCCGACGGCGGCAAAGAATTGGCCGTCCGGCGCGAAGATGATGGTCGGAGACATCGCGCTCAACGGCCTTTTCCCGGGAGCGGGTGCATTCGCCACGGGCTTGCCGTCGATCACCGGCTCGAAGGAAAAATCCGTCAGCTGATTGTTCAGCAGAAAACCTCCCGCCGCGATTTGCGCGCCGAACGCTGCTTCCACCGACGTGGTCATGGATACCGCTTCGCCATTGTCGTCGACCGCGGCAAGATGGCTTGTCCCCATCTCGATCTGCGGCCGCATCGGCGCGAAATCGCGCAGCTCGGCCTTTTTCATTGGCGGCATTCCGGCGGATGCCATGCCCATGGATCGCATCGGATCGATGAGCCGCGAACGCGCATCGACATAGGCAGGGTCCAGCAGGCCGGCGAGCGGCACCGGTACGAAATCGGGATCACCCAGCCATTGCGCGCGGTCGGCATAAGCAAGTTTGCTTGCTTCCGCCACCAGATGGACGGCGGACAGGGTGTTCGGATGGAGTTGGTCTGACGGGAAGCGCTGCAACAGACCGAGGATCTGAAGCACGGTCACGCCGCCCGAGGTGGAGGGCGGCAGCGAACAGACGCGATAGAGGCGATAGAGGCCGCAAAGCGGATCGCGCGTCTTCGCCTGATAGCCGGCGAGATCGGCCACAGTCATTCCCCCGGGATTGACGGGCGCTTTGGTCACGGCATCGGCGATTTCCCCCGCTATGGCGCCTTTATAGAAGGCGTCCGGCCCGCCATCGGCGATGCGGCGCAAGGATTGCGCCAGCTCCGGATTGCGCCACGTCTCACCGGGTTTGATCGGGGTGCCATCCGGGTGGAGAAAATGTGCCTTTATAGCCGGCATCGCCGCGAGCCCTCGCCCTCCTTCCCCCAGCTCGATGGCCAGGCGCGGGGGAACTTTGAATCCGGTTTCAGCAAGCCGGATGGCAGGTTCGAAAAGCTTTGCCCAGGGCAGCTTGCCATGGGCGGCGTGGGCCGTGGCAAGCATACGCACCGCGCCGGGCACGCCCACCGACAACCCGCCGGGAACCGCATCATCATGGCGGCGCGGCTTGCCGTCCTTGTCCAAGAACATGTCGGGCCGGGCGGACGCCGGTGCGGCCTCCCGGCCGTCATAGGCGTGAAGCACCGTGCCGTCGGCCACGATAAGATAGGCGCCGCCTCCGATGCCGGAGGATTGCGGCTCCTCCAGGGTCAGCACCATCTGCGCCGCAATAAGCGCATCGACCGCCGAACCCCCGTTACGCAGCATGGCAAGACCGGCTTCGGCCGCATCCGGCTCGGCGGCCACGATCATGTGATGCTGGGCCAAAGGCCCGGCCGCCAGCGCGGGCATAGACGCGGATGCAACCGTCAGCGCTGCCCAGCCGGCAAGGCCGAATGCGCCTGACAGACGCGCGAATGCCGATGCAATCTGTTTCATCATCAATCTCTTGCGGATCGGGCGCAGGCTAACGCAAGCGGCCCCGGTCTGCCCAGCCCTGCCCAGGGTCCGGGTGGGGTTCATTCCCCTCATTCCTACAGAAAACGGGTATGGTGCCAATCTGTGTCCGTCGCGTCTGGAAAGCATATATATAAGGGCGTGCGAGGGCCTTGCCCGGCGCCCGCGCGCTCCCTTGCCAATTGGAGCGGTCCTCACTAGTTTCGGCGGCTCCGCAACGCACCGGTAGCTCAGCTGGATAGAGCACCAGACTACGAATCTGGGGGTCGTGGGTTCGAATCCTGCCCGGTGCGCCATTCCCGTACTGAACTGCGAACACCCCCTAAGGGGCTGTCCGGAGCGGAAACGGCGGCGGCAATAGCCGCCCGTGGGCCGGAAATCACGGCCTTTTCCCGATCCACGACAATTTCCGAGACTAGCCCGCGGACATAGCGCTTTTGGAGGGGACGGGGTGCCTCCAGCAATCGCCGCTTAAGAGTCGACGCGATACCATCCGCTTGTCGCTTAGAAAGAGCCTGGCGAATTGCGGGCAGTTCGCTGTCGAGGGTCCTGAGAAGATTCAGGCATTCGTCCCGGCGTCCATTGAGGTCATCCATTTTCTTTCGGAGCGCGGAGGCGTCGGGCAAGGTCCCCTCCGCCACCGCTGAGAGCAACCGGTCGATTTGTGTTTCGATGCTTTTGAGGTCGGTACGCAACGCGGAACGCTGCGCGGCAGTCCCGGACACAATGGCGCGTCTGTGCTTGATGGCTTCGCGAAGCAGGGTGGTCAGCCGGTCCGGCGTCAGAAGTCGATCCGCAAGTGCTCCAACGACCAGACCATCCAATTCCGATTCCGGAATCGAAATAGGGCGATGACAGCTGGAACCGCCTTTAATCTGATGGGACGCGCATGTGTAGTAGCGATACCTGCCGCCGCACTTTCCGGTGCCGGTCCGCAGCATCATATTCCCGCCGCAACTCTCGCAACGCAAAAGGCCAGTTAAAAGAACATCGCTATTTGTTATGCGTGGAGGCGTGACGCTCGGTCTACGCGAGTGCAACCGCTCCTGGACGAGATTGAATTCCTTAGCGGGGATGATTTCCGGAACCTGTACGGCAACCCATTCGCCTTTGGGACGCTCCCGGCGTGTCCGGCTGTCGCGGCGATTATAATAATGAGTACCGGAATATGTTTCCCGCGCGAGGATGGCGTGTACCAGACTCGTATAGAAGGGATTGCCATCCGCGTTCCGAAAACCATGGTGATTGAGCCACGACACGATGGCTTTCACGCCCATCGGGCCTTTGGTCCCGTCACCTTCGGAGAACAGCCGAAAAGCCTGACGAACAATCGCGGCTTCCCGCTCTTCAATTCGCAGATGCTTCTTGCTGCGCTGTCCGCGCTTCTCGACTTCTACAGTACGGTACCCAAAGGGCGGCTTGCTGCCGTTCCAAAATCCCTGACGTGCATTTTCTAGCATCGTGCGGGTAACGTGCTTTGCATTCTCGGCACTATTAAATGCGTCGGACGCGGCAATGATGGTTTCTGCAAAATCGGCGGATGGTCCCTCTCCGAAATCCTGGGTCATAGAAATCAGCGCGACCGCGTGCTTCTGGAGTTTGCGCTTGAAGCCGACATATCCGACCGTATCGCGAAAAAACCGCGACTGGCTGTGAACGAGAACTACATCGAAGGGAGAGGGATCGACGCAAGCTGCGGCCATCATCCGTTGGAGTTCGGGCCGCTTGTCATCACGAGCGCTCGCGCCCGCATCGATAAATTCGCGAACGACTTGCCAACTACGTTGCGTACAATAACGGCGTGCCTGCGCAAGCTGGTCCGGAATTGAAATATCGTTCTCAGCCTGTCGTGTCGTTGAAACACGCGCGTAAACCGCAACCCGTTTGCTCATTCGGATATCTCTTCATTGTCATTGGCGGCAAGACCAACCCAATCATCTAATAGAGCCGCAAACACTTCAATCTCGACTTGGGTAACAGGTAAATCCTGCGGAAGGAGCACTTCGCACCGAAACCTAGGAAATTGTGGCTTATTGTCATTGGCGCTCCGCAAATGAACTGTTCGGCGGCGCGACATTTTCATCGCACGTCACCCGTAGGCAGAAATATGGAAACTGTTTCAGAAGCGTTTTCGCGCTGCCAAAAACCATAATGAAGAGTGGAAATAAAACTTGGGTTCATGCACCTCATAACGCAGTTCTCCACGCGCACCGACGAATTGTCCGTCAGTCATGCGAATTGAATTGGTTAGAGGCGGTAAAGCTTAGCGATTAAGCAGACACTTGGGGCCAAGCGCAAGAGGGCATATTCGGCAGCGAAATCTTCACTGGGGAATTCTCTGCGCTAGAAAATATGAGCAAAATAATTATGCGCGCGAAACAGAGGTTTTTAATTGAAGCGCGCCATCGCGCTCAATTTGCAGCGTCTGAAAATACATGTCGCCATTTTTGATTGTTTTTCTAAGTGAGTTTTGAATAGTTTCGCTCGCCTTGCTTCGGGGAGCGTGCGCCACAAACAGTACACGTTTTATGGTCTCGCCATTCATACCCTGGAAAACGACGTATTCGACGGGGTCAAAAATCACCTTCACGTCCTGAACGTCCAATCCTGTCCCCGAAAAAATGGGGTCAATTTGTTTAAGCCGTTTTTTGGCCTCCTTTTTTCCTGCGGCTCTAGCCTTCTCACGAAAGCCATCTTCCTTTTCGAAAAGCAAATCTTCTGTCCGTTCGATTCGAGCCCGCTCCGCTTCAATATCGTCCATGGGCGTACGAAGCGGCCTATTTTTCATAAATGGCCTTGTGTCGCTGACGCGGAAAATATCTCCGCAGCACGGGCAAATTCCCAAAACCTGCCCCAATTGGACGAATATCGCTCCAATATTATCCGGCATCGCAGAGCTTCCGATTTTCGTCGATGACCGCGAGCGCAACCCGTCCAGCCGAGACCGCTTCGGATATCTTCTTTTGCCGACGATTTAAGCGGGCGGCTCCGGTCTTGACGTCCACAAAGGTCAGGGATTCGATTGAGCCCTTCTGACTAAGGCCGGAAAACACCAGATAATCGATAGGGTCGGAAAGAGCGCGACAATCACGTGGCTGAAAAGCGAAGGCCTCGAATGAAGGCGCTACTTTTTCCAGCATCTTGCCGAAATGAATGCTTTCCGTGGTCACAGCACAGCCCTGGGTCATTCTTGACCGAATTTCTCTCAGCCCTTGGCGGCGCAATTTGTTTTCTTCGCGCTCTTCGGCGAATCGGGCCATGGCCTCGGCAGGCCATTTTTTACCCGCAGGGAACAGCGTTACTTCGGCAATCCTGAATTCCTCGCTACAGGAGGGACAGGTCCCGTAGAGCCGCCGGTTTTGTTTTAGCTCTGAAATCAAGGTCATGGCGTAGGTTCACATCGATAGAGTGGATCGAAGTGACGAGTATACTCGACGTACCAGTTTGTAGAGCATACTCCGTAGAAGAATACTTAACATCCGCGCTTGCCTACTCGTATGGATATACGAGAGGTCTTCGCGCGAAATTTGCGGCGGCTACGCCAGGAGAAGGGCTGTTCCCAAGAGGAACTAGCTCACATGGCGGGTTTGGACCGGACTTATATAAGTGCGCTGGAGCGAAGCGTGTATGCGGCCACGATTGTTGTGGTAGCCCGGTTGGCGGAAGCGCTGGAGGTAGCGCCCTCTGTTCTCCTGGAGACGCCTCGGCCAGGCCGGAAGAAGAACTGACTCGCCATTATGGGGAGCCGCCCCCCCTCAGATGAGCCGACGTTTCTTCTTGGGAAGTTTTGACCCTGCCGAGTGTGCAGACGGAGGGACTCTTGGTGGCTTCACATTTGCCCGGGTTCGGATTGAGTTTCGCGATGAGGCAGAGCCTTCGGTAGCCATTCGGTGTTTCACCGTATTATTCCGCGCTCGCTTTGGCTTATGGAGGGAAGGCGCGGTACTGCGATAGACCCGGTCACTGGGATCATAGACCGCCATCCGGCCTGCGGGCAGGTCGGGCGCTTTTTCGCTCTCGTTCTCTGTAGAGTCTTCGTTATCCGACTCTGACCCGGCCCATTGGCCGGTATGTGAGGAGTCCAGGCACCCCACTATAACGCCGGTCAGAGCATCGACCATACGTTTGCTGTTTGCCTTTAAAGGCATGTTGCCATTCTGCAATAGCCCATCAGTTACCGTGGCAAACACGATCTGCATTGCTGCGCGAACCGCACTTGATCGGTCACCCGCTCGTGGCGCGAGCAAGAAGACTGCTCGCTCGGTTACGGCATTGCGATAGTCCCGAAACAGATCAAGGGTGGCTGGCCTAACAGTGGCAAGCTTTATCGTCGCGCGGATTACGCCGGAAGCTCTTTTGCTCGCCAATTTTGTCACCACGTAACTCACAATATGGTGGGCGACTACGCTGTCTGATGCGCGTGGCCACCGTGCCTTGTCGAGGACGAGATTGGCGTCGTCCGTGAGGGTATGGAATGCGGAGGCGATCAATTGATAGAGATAGGCGTTCTTGTCGGGAAACCGACCGTAGAACGCGCCAACAGAACATCCTGCCTCGCGCACAATCCCGGCAATGGAAACCAGTTCGTAATCCTGCCGAGCCAACAGAATAATCCCCGCCTCGAACAGCGCATGCGTCCGGCTATCCTTGCGCCCACCCTTAATACGGCGCTTGGCCTTGTGGACCAGTTTGTGAATGATGCTCGCCATTTCGATCTCGGCAGATTGAATAGATGCACATTAAATCATCGATTCAACGCGAAATCGAATCAGAATTCGGATTCTATCTCACCAAGCTAAAAATCGCTTATTGTCTACGGACTCTTCAATGAGAATTGGCGATTAACTCTCGATATAGCTCAATCATACCAGGCAAAGTATTGCTTAGGCGGTTTGCGCAATCGATTGCTTCTGCTCTGAGCCCGAGCTTCGCAAGTTCTTGAATTAATGCCTTTAGCTTTCCATCCAAATCATAGATGGGTGCATTGGAATCGAGCATGCGCGCCAAAGCGTCAGCGACTTCCTTCGGGCTGACTTGCACCAGTCGTAACAGCTCTTCTATGAAAAAATCCGTATTGTAGCCGGTGTGAACATACGGGGCGACCGCAAGCAGCAGTGTTCGTGCCTCTTCATCAATAATCCGAATGTAGCAGCTCAAGCGGCTCAAATCCGAAAACAATGCCGCGGGCAGTGGTTTCTGTTTCTCGCCCCACGCAACACAACTAGCCCAGAATGCCATTATTCGACTCGTCTGATCCTGCTTCAGGTCTTCACCACGTACACCCCAGAAGAAGTCACTGAGCGTACGAAGAGTACTTTGGTGCTCGGCCGAAAAAAATTGAGCGATGATAGGAGAGTTTAGCCTCTCATCACCCCACAAGTACGCAAGACCCACCCACTCAATAATGCGATTGTGCGCATGAGAGTCTCCCAGCGTCTGAGTAAGCGCCCGAGGGAGCACATCGTGCCCGGCGAGCAGCTTATAAAGGAATCTGGTCGGGGTGGCATATCCCAGCCCAGCCACCGCATAACTGAAGTTTGATTGATATTCTTTTGAAAACAATGCGCCAACGTTCGCCATTAGCCAGTCGCGACTCATATAATCGAGATTTGCTATATATGACGCTCCGAGAGTGGAAAACTCCAAATTGCCATCTGTGCATTTCGCAAGTTCCGTATCGAAAGCGCTCTCGACTAGCTTCCAAGCATCATTAGTCGTTTGCTTTTCCTTGGTGTTCAAGCGACAGGCGCGCAAAGCGTGATTAAACAACGCATCGATCACACGACCTTTAGGCGTGTTGAGCGCTTGAGTCATTGGGTCCGACTCCCCAGGCAAAGCAGTCGATTTAGTTCGCGCCAACAACGTCTCAATTAAACTGAATCCTGTTGGTAAGAGAGCAGGAGCATATGCTGAGTCGTCCTTTTTTGTGCCTGCTTGGAGGAAATCCGCGATCAGTGAGATGATCCAGTCTCTATCCGGATTACGGTCCTCATTTTGCTCTGCAGGCTCAAGCCAAAATTCTTCATCTCCGATCAACTCGGAAAAAAGCGTCATGAGCTTCGGCCACGTGGCGTTCCAGTCCAATGCGCTGGATTTCGCTTCCTGATCCAGTACACGCTTTAGTCCATTGAGAAACGCATGCTGAAACGGTCTTCGTGACTCTTTAAACGACGCACGGAGGGACAAAAACAACTCCGGTTTCATCGCTACAGCGGATTCGAGAGCCTCAAGCAGCCCCCCAAGCGTTGGCCCCTTCCAAGAGTCGGTTTGCTTGAACTCATTGAGCCGCTTTACAAGCGACCCATCCTCCGCAAATGCAATTATTGCGTCGGTCCCGAACGGAGCTGGGCCGGGTCCGGATCTCGTTGTGTAGTACGTCAGGAAATCTGGATGCTCGGAAGGAGCGCCAAGGGAGGCATTAGTCGTTAGCTCCGTGTACCACTTATCAGCGTCCTGATCACCCTTGCCTACTACGGCGGACAGCCAATCTCGCTGCGTGAGTTTCAGACGTAGCTCCCTTTCCTCTCCAATGTTCGGTGGCGGAATGGCTCTAATCGATTCTAATACAGCGCGTTTCTCCTTTTCAGAAAGTGCAGAAAAGCGTTCGCGCAATAGCCGATAGAGTTCATGCCGATGCGAGGAGGTAAACAATTTCGGAGTAATCGCCCGAACGAAAATGTCGTGAAGTGCTTGGAAATGTTCGGTGATGGTATGCAAAGCGATCCGTCTAATTACCTCTGCATCATCTGCAAGAGCCTTTTCAACAAACTCAACGGCTGAGTCTTGAGATGCTTCAATCCAACCCGCTATTACGTCGCGCAGCCCGTCAACAAATGCATTTTCAGGACCACGCGAGCGCAAGTTCTGTGAACTTTCTTCAACAGCGGGTCTCCATACGGAGCTACTATACGGTCGATGTTCATTCCCAAATAATTGTCGAAGACGATCAGAGAATATTCTTGCCGATTGTGCTCCGGCCTTAGCTCCAAAAGTCTTCGCGTGTTTCGCTATCAAACGCGTGAGCCAATGCTCGTCCACTAATGTAACCAAATCTCTCCCGCGTATCTTTTCGTCCGCCCACTCAAATTCTGTGCAAAATTCCAAAAGTCTGCATGCCTTTTGAATGTCATTCGCACTTCCGCTCGAAAAGAGGTGTGGCAGAACTGACTCAGAAAGGGTGTTTGCAACTAGGCTTCGATCAAACTTCGAAGACAGCCAAGTCCGAACAAGCTCAATGTCCTCAAGACTAATGACTGATGTCGGAGCCAGCGAAATGATTTGAGCAAACTTGAAATAAGTGCGGTAATTATCCCGGACGGTGCCGTCTGCTTCGCGCGCCTTGCTGACGGACCTGAGTACGTCCATGATTTGATCTGCAAGGGGAAGATCGCTCTTCGCCTCGGCACGGCGCATCACGTTTTCTAGATAATCAAGCGCGCTCCAGTAGGGTATCTGTACGAAGCCAGGTTCAGCAGACTGAACAGCCGCTGGATTGTTTGACGGATCAAAAAAACCACCACGCCTCAACGCATCGAAGTAATTTTCGGGGTTAGGGCGCCCTAAAATAAGCTCAAACCCACGCCTAGCGAATTCCTCACCTTTCGCCATTGTTGCGAGAAGGGATTCGAGCTTCGATGTAACTTCTTTAGTCAAGGAATGCTTCCATCTCCATAAGTTCTTGAAGGCGAATTGGCTCGGACGCAGGGGCGGCTTCGGCAAACTTCTCCAACACGTCGAGCAATTGTAACCAATCCTTTTGATCCCTCCGAAACGGTAGTAGTTGGATGCCGCATTGGTTCCGGTAGTAGTTCTTTAGACTACGCATGAGCTCGTATTCATGTAGATAGAAGCCTTGCAGCATGAAGTGCCGAGCCTCGGTATTCTCCCCGCTGTGAACACGACCTGCTTTTTGAACGACATATTCCAGGATTTCCAAATCCTCTAACGCGTACCCAATAAACAGCACCGTTTTTTGCCCGAACAAATGTTCAAGGAATGTAAGTGTTCGGTTTTCCTTTTGTGGATCGGAAGAATTCCTATCGGCAGCATACCGGGCGACGTAGTCCTTGGTGGTGAGAACCATGCCGTTAGAGTTTCGCAAGGAGCCATGCAAATGAAATACTGACCTCGGCTGGTTCAGATTCGAAGGCGTGAAGTGTTCGGCATCGTCGTACACGACGCGCCCGGAGCCGGAATCACGAGGCGTTTCTTGCTTTTCAGCAACGTTTACTACCGGTTTGGAGATTGGAAATTCCGTGTCCAGCCAGGAATCGTAGTTCGTGGTCACGAAGCTTTTGCCGAGTTTGGCTATGCTGCGATAAATTTGTCGCCCATGTTCATTGTCATAGCCGCCTGTAGGTCTGAGTAGTTTTGCGAAATCAATAGGAAGACCGTGTTCAGCTTGCAGACCGAGAGCTATCGAGAGTTTTACTCGCGGGTTCAGATGCCTAATCTGATCCAGTTGTCCGTAACTAAACTTGCCGTGGTCCACAAACGAGCGGAGCGCTGAGTCAGCCAATTCTCCCCAGCCCGGACAACCTGCGAGTCGCGATGCGCCCGCACCGATAAACGGAATCACAATTCCGCGCTTAGCCGCCTCAATTAGACCGGGGGGCACTGGAGGTATGAAGGGAATTTCGTCTGTCATGTCTTGGAATAGAAGTGCTGAGCATTCTCCAACGCGTTATTCTTACTGCTAGGACGCTCACTGGGGAGTGATTTCCTGGTAAAATCAGCAACGACTCACAGCCCAAACGCAAAGCACCAATGTTGATGTGCGATTAGCATGCCTCGAAAGAAGCCCCAGAAATCCCCTGTGAAGGTCAGGTCCGGGGAGGCGAAGTCGTCGAGGCGCAGAAGCAGAAAGCCGTTCGCAAAGACGTCCATTAAGAAGGTACAGAAACGAAAGCAGGCGAAAAAAGTTGAAAAGAAACGCCCGGTGACCCTGCGAGGGAAAAAAGGGACAGCGCAATCGCCGAGAAAAGTTTCGCGTTCCTATTCGGACACTAGCCTGAAAAAGCTCTGGGGACTATCGAGAAACGAGTGCGCTTTTCCGGGCTGCCCTCATGAACTCATCGCTGCTGAAACGCCAGTCTCGGACGAAGCAATAGTTGGCTACATTTGTCATATCTATGCTGCGGCTGATAACGGGCCACGCGGCAAACCGGGTCTGACCGGTAAAGAGCGAAACGCATTCAGCAACCTTATTTTGATGTGTGGATATCATCATCCGCTCGTCGACAAGCAACACGAAACTTATTCCGCTTCGGATTTATTCCGATGGAAGAAGGATCACGAGGCGAAAGCCAAGAAGGGAACCGCCGAAGCAATTGAGCGTGAAGCAGACATTCAAAAGCATGCCTTTATTGAGCAAATGTCTGATGAGCAAATAGAATACGCTTTGCAGCGCGTGCGGCGTGCCCGATATTTGATTGGGTTTCCTACTGAGAGGGAGGCGAGATCGCTTGCGACTAATGTGGAACAGTCGAAATACTCTGGCGGTTCGGGCGAGGTACGTGCGCAGGCGTTGGCGTGGTGCGCGCGCTTTTTAGCCTTGCGAGATGCCAAACGAGCCAGTGAACTTCTTAGCAGGTCTAAGGAATTGGCTGTCACACCAGAGGCGACACTGGCCCAAGCCTTTATTACGGCGCAAACGGATAAGGACGCGGCGCTTCTGGAATTAAGTCGGCTGAATTCCACTGCTGCGCGCTCTGCCGCGCTGCGGATTGTCAGCAATGCGGAAGGCGCCGAAGGCTCCTTGAGGTGGGTTAAACAAGCTGGCTTAACGCTTGAAAGTTTCGATGCGGAAGGGAAATTCGCTTTCATATCAAACGCATTATTTTCAGGTGATTGGGACGCCGCAATTAACGCGATACCGCACATCGAAGAAGCCGATTTCGAGGATTTTCCAGTACTCATGCATGCGGTCGCCTTGGCGAATCTGATTACCGCTGTGCCGAGCGAACTAAGAACGATGGCAGTAACCCAAGTCCCTTTCGAATCTCAAGAGTTCTTGTTGGGTTCGAGCGCTGAGCAGCTGGCGGCGAGGCGCAGAGCAAGGTTACTTTTCGAAAGAACTTCCGCCTTCGCGCGAAAAGTGGGCGCAACGCAGGCTTCCAATCTTGCGTCCGACTATGCTTTGTGGCTTCGCCTTCGCGATCTAGACGAACATGCTGACGCAATGGCTGAATTGCGCGAAAGCATGCGCGATCCCTCGGCATCGCTTCGGCGGCTAAATCTTGCACTCCAGTTCGGCGTCAAAGTCGATTTGGCTGCAACTGAATCCCGCATCGATCAAAGCATGGCATTAACGGGGAAGGGCACGCCGGATGACGCATTCGCGCGATTTTCACTGGCGTTTGCCCAGGGCAGCCATAAGGGCGTCGCTGACTATATAGAAAAGCATCGAGCTCAGCTCTACGAGCATCTCTCGAAGCTCACGATCCAAAGTTTGGAAATCGAAGTGCTTGCGCGGGCCGGCCTTGTCAGCTCGGCAAGAGAGAAACTCTCGGATGCCATTCGAGATGGGTTATCCAAGCGGGATCAAGAGTTTCTCAATAGAATTATTGCCGAGGCTGAGGGCGCTGACCCTATTGCGGAGCGCCGCGCGCTGTACGAGTCGACCGGCGAACTTCGCGCGTTGGTCAACCTTGCAGATGCTCTTGAGAAGGCTGGGCTGTGGCAAGACCTGCTACCCTTTGCGGTAAAACTCCTTGCAGAGAGCGGGTCCGTGGAAGCATGCGAGCGCGTCGCGCGGTGTCTCGATTTGTTGTCCCGTTACGGGGAGCTGCACGATTTTTTGGCCTCGCGGGAAGGTTTGGTCCGCCAGTCAGAAAATTTGAAATTCTTGTGGGCGTGGACGCTCTACCGTGAAGGGCAGTTCAGCCAAGCGCGCAAGGCATTATTGAACGTCACAAACCGCGACTGTGCAAATGCAAGAGCTTTGCAAGTGAACATTGCTGTTGCGTCAGGTGAGTGGGATAAACTGATTGAATACAGCAATGATTTGTGGGCGAACAGAGATGAGCACTCCGCTCACGAGCTGCTTCACGCGGCGCAATTGTCGATTGCAGTGAACGCGCCGCATTCCCGCGATTTGATTATAGCGGCCGCGCACAAGGAACCTGGCAATCCCGAAGTGCTTGCCGCCGCCTACTTTCAGGCGACTGCTGCCGGATGGGAACAGAATGAAACAGTAGGAGGATGGCTTAACCGCGCGGCGCAGCTTTCTGGCGATAACGGTCCACTGAAATCGGTCACGCTTAAGGAACTCGTCGAGCAAAAGCCCGAATGGGATAGACAGGCGGCGAATATATGGGATCAGCTTCGCGCCGGCCGATTTCCGAGCTTCGGCGCGGCTCAACTTTTGAATCGCTCGCTTCTCGAATTGTATCTCCTACCGTCACTAGCTAACACGGTCGAAGTCGATAGCCGCAAGCGGAATATTATTTTTGCCTACAGCGGTGCACGAACGCCGTTGGCTATCAAGCGCCCGAGGTCCATCGCCCTCGATCTCGCTGCTATCGTCACCTTTGCGCGATTGGGACTCTTGGAAAAGGTCGTGTCGGTATTCGAGACTATCATCCCCCATTCAACCTTGGGCTGGTTGTTTCAGGAGAAGCAGAAAGCGACGTTTCATCAGCCGAGCCGTATTAAGGATGCGCGTCAGATAAAGCATCTCATCGCTAGCGGTGGCCTGCATGTTCTTCGCCTCGAACCATCTTCCGACCATAACCTAGCTAGAGAAGTCGGGTCCGACCTTGCGTCACTCCTTTCAGCCGCAAAGTCGAAGAATGCGGCAGGCCATAAGGTTCTTGTGGTTAAATCAGCAGACATTCATCGGCTTGGTTCTCTTGCCGAGGAAACGGCAAATATCGCGGGTTACGACGAGGCGATTTGCAGCAGTTTAGCGGTTCTTGATCGGCTGAAATCTAAGGGCGCATTGACGTTGCCGGAAGAGGAAAAGGCCCGGGCATTCCTTAAGTTGCAGGAGAAGTCGTGGCCGACCGAAGCGACAATTGATGACGACACGGAACTCTATCTCGACGAGGTGACGGTGTCGCACCTTCAGACGGCCGGTCTGCTCGGAAAATTCAAGTTGGGCCAGATAAAGGCGTATATCCCTGCAAAGGAGGACGACGATGCAAATCAACTGCTTGCGATTGAGAGTTTGGCTGACGAGCAACTTGCAATCATCGAGCAAATCAGAAGCGTTCTGGCGGCCAGCATGGCGTCAGGCCGGACACGCGCTGTTCGCACTCTGAAGGCGGAAGAAGATGACAAGTTGTTCAAGCTGCATCCGACATACGGCGTTCTAGGGCTCGCAGAAAGCGCCGACGCGATTGTCGTTGATGATCGGTTTATCAATCACCATCCGCATATGACATTCGAGAAGCACACGACACCAATACTGTGCAGTTTAGACATTCTTGATCAGCTCTACGCTGTGGGAGAGTTATCGTCGGTCGAGCTGTACGCGCACCGGACGACCCTCCGCCAAGCCGGGTATCAGCTCATTGCGGTTACCGATGACGAGCTGAGGTACCATCTTAAAAATTGTCGGGTTGTGAATGGCGCGTTAGAAGAGACTGCTGAGCTTAAGGCCATAAGAGAATCGTTGCTGCGCGCGCGGATGAGCAAGATCGTGCAAATACCTCTCGAAGCGCAATTTCTCCACCAGTCACTCGGTTCTATTATTCGAGCAATGAAGGAGAAATGGGTCACTTTAGCGAGTCGCGAGGAAGCGAAGGCATATAGTGATTATCTATTGGCTCAAGCTGATATTCGTGGATGGGCAACATCTGCGCTACCGGGCAATGAACGCGGGTTTGCATTGTTTGCCTACGGGACATACGCCCTTCAAATCATATCGCCTCCCTTAAACGCCAATGCAGCAACGCAAAGCGCGTATTACGAGTGGATTTCAGATGTCTTTCTCAAACCAATAAAGGAGTATCAGCCGGAAGTTTATCAATTCATCGTCGAGCGTTCCAAGGAGCTCGCGATTAGCAGCGCAGAGGAAGCTGCCGCGGAATATGAGCAGGGCCATGGTAAAGCAGCCAAGCATTAGAGCGGCAATGTTTTCGGTATGCGCGAGGCTTGTGCCCCCGATGGTGCGCGACGCATTGCTATCAGATGATACGATTACAAAGAAGTTCCACTTAGACACGGATGCCGTGCTTAACTTCGGAGATACCGGTGTCGGTATTCAACAAGCCAAACTGCTAAGGGCAATTTCTGCCGCCGAAAGGAAGCCTGGGAAGAAAGTTAGACTCGAGGATAGATCGGGCGCTAATTGGGATGTTGTGGTGTCGTTCGACAGGAAACGTCCGGGAATTTCCATGACGTCTGGCAAAAGGGTCATGCAAATTGGCCATCTCCTGTTGCTTACCAACGACAAGCCGTCACGCAAGAAGGTGTTCGATGGCGAAACGGAACGTTTGAACGTCCCGTCAAAAGTCATTGCGAAGTGGCGTAAAATCGTAACCGCTAGGCCGCTGACAAATGACGAAGTTAGCGACCTAATGAGAAATTTTACGAGCACTCCGAGTGCAGTTATCGAGGCTATCTCCGACCACCTTGCGCGGACCAATGTTTCTTTGAACGTTCTTGTTCCGCGTTCGTTGGAATATTACGAGCAGCTAGTCGGGCGCGTTGACGCGCAAGCGAACGTTCAAGAGTATGTTGAGCAAGTGGCCGAGGAGCACATTCGAAAACTCCTAGAGTGGCGCGCTATCGATGGGGCTAAGCAATCGCTTTTGCTTGGATCGCATTCCCTCGTTTCGAGGGCAATCGCCGCAACTAATATTTCCGGAGCTGATTTGAACGCGCTCTTGAGATGGGGTCTCGGAGCAGACGCACTGTCGAGAGCGACGCTGATTGAGGTTGCCCTAGGAAAGCCAGAGGAAAAGGCCGAAATCGAGGCGGCCCTGAACGACCTCCTAGTGAAATTTGGCGGGGGAGGCGAGAAGGAAAATTTCAACCAGTTTTCGATTTTATCTGCGGCCTTCATTATGGTCTATGGGGAGCTAGGCCAGACACGAGTCTTCGCATCCAAGCCGCCATACTGGCTGCGTCTCGCGGCATTCGCCCAAGCCGCTTTAATTACACGCTGCATTCTGGCAGTTGGCGGACGCCTAACTAAATTTGTTGATTGGATGCAATCGGTCCGCTTGGCCGATTTTCTTTTGTTGACTTACGTTGATTTGCGAAAGGAGCCGAGATGGGTGGCGGATTGGGCGTTGCCTGATCAGCTAAGAAACGAATTGGCGGGCCGGGTTCTTACTGCAGCCGCCCGGAATGAGGCGGCAGCCAAGTTGCTGGGAGTGCATGAGGCTTTGCTGGGCGACGCTAAAATGAGTCTCAAAGCGCGCGTCGATATTATTCGAACCCAGCTTCCGGGCCCGCTTGAAGGCAATGTTTCTTCTGTAATGGAAATACCTCCAGAGACTTTGGAACAGATTCGAAAAGCCCTGAAGAGTCCGTCTCCGGATGTGAATTCGTTTGCGATGATTTTGAATGCATCTCATCTCTTCAAAGTACCGCCTGATATTCCAGACCTGGCGGCAGACGCGATTCGGCGGGCACAGTATCAGCTGGATAATGCTGGAGAACCCAGGAACTTCGCGATATGTCTGATAGGGCTTGCAAGCCTTGCAGCGATTAGCCGGAATCATGGCCTCGCTAACGAACTGTTCATTGTCATTAGACATTACCGGCGTGTCTTCAAAGACGAGCTACCATTCGATACCGCTTTCAGAGCGGGAATGATTGCCTGTGCCAGCCGAGAAGACCTAATGGAATGGTGTAAATGCGTTGGCGCGCTTGTGTCTGATCTTGGGTTCGGAGAATTGAGCCGGGAAGACGCATCTTGTTTGCGTCCCATCATAACGAAGCTTTGCGAACTCGTTCCGGAATTGTGGTCTACCTGCGGTCAAGGACTTGCGGCAATTGAAGCTGTTGCGCTGTCGTGACCCGTTCTCGATAGGCTCAACATGACAAAGACTGGCATAGACTCACCGCAATTTTTGGCCCTTAACAGAGAAGCCAGCCTGGCTGTGCATATGGTCTGTTCCGGTGCCACTACCTTGCGCCGTGCTGACGCCGCGACGACCGGCCTCTATGCGCAGGCGTTCTTTGACCTGTCTATTGGATTGGAGCGCATGGCCAAGCTCATTTTTATTCTTGATTTCTGTTATCAGAACAATGGCCGCTTTCCCAAAGACGCTGATTTGCGCAAGCACGGCCATGATTTGGCTGGGTTGGTGGTCCTGACCAAGACTATTCGACAAAGATACAAAGAGACGGATGAGTTTCGAAAGTACCCGGCCGATGAAATCGTAAGCGAAGTTGTCGCCTGTCTATCGGAGTTTGCGAAGGCGACACGGTATTACAATTTAGACTACTTGGTGGGTGGAAAGTCGGTGAATGCCCGTGATCCTATCGGTCTTTGGTTTGAAAGAGTAGGGAGCGCCGTACTTGAAAGGCACTACAAGCTTAGCCAACGGCGTAAGGATAGTGCGGTTGCTGCAGAGCTTGGGAGTGTTTTAGACCGCGCATCACATATTCGTTTCACGGCGGAAGATGGCTCACCAATTAGCGATGCTAAGTCGATGTTTGCGCATTCCGCACGAACGGCGGTGGTGCAGAAGTGGGGGCAATTCTACGCGATACAACTAGTTCGATATTTAGCGGTACTTCTGATGGATTTAAGCCATGAGGCTTACAAGCGACGCTTCGATTTTGTCCCCGACATGTCGGATCATTTTCGTGTCTTTTACAATCATGACAGTTATATCAAGACGAGAAAGACCTGGGCACCAGTCTAAGTGGTACCTGAGTCTCGAAGTGGCGTAGACCCCGTGTGAATAATTTTCTTGATTGAGGCTTCGCGTTTGCGCCGCCTAATGATCTCGCTTAGCGTCACGCTAGAAGTGCAGATTGGCCAAGCATTCCAAGGTGGGCGAGATCGCGAATGTCTATTTTGACGAATCTCGGCCTTTTAACGGATTAACTCCGATGTCGGAAATGTGCGCTTTTCGGGCCGTTAAAATGGGATGCCTGTGAACGGACCACCGTCAAGGACCAGTTCGCAGTTTTATCCTGTCGGGTGCGCCACTCATTCTCCTAAGAACGACAGTCTCGTTTGGTGTCTCGAAGAGGCCCGGGTTTTCGGGCTGTTTCGGCGCTTGGAGCATGTCGCTCCGTCTAAAACAGCCACGCTTGGCGAACAATCGGCCCCTTCAAGGGCGTCTGCTCCAACGGCAGACACGGCA
>DATLVC010000196.1:0-3382 GCA_035577685.1 Micropepsaceae bacterium
CCCGCCCAAATCCGCCGCTGAGACGATCCCCGCGCCGGCGCCGCCGCCGCCCCCTCCCCCGCCTCCTCCGCCTCCTCCGCCGCCTCCGCCGCCTCCCCCAGCGGTACGGACCTTCATCGTCTTCTTCGACTTCGATAAGTCGAATCTGACGATGGAAGCCATGCAGGTGGTTCAGCAAGCGGTTCAAACGGCCAAGAGCAGCGGTATGGTCCGCGTCGTGGTGACAGGACATACCGACACCGTCGGCTCAATGGCCTACAACCAGCGCCTGTCGGAAAGGCGAGCGCAGTCGGTCAAGGACGAAATGGTGAAGGAGGGTCTTGGTGCCAACGACATCATGACCGTCGGCCGTAACTTCTCCGATCCGTTGGTCCCCACTGGTCCGGGCGTCCGCGAGCCGCAAAACCGCCGTGCCGTAATCGATCTCGGTCGGTAGTTGAAAGTAACGATAGCGACCATGGGCCGGGAAATCCCGGCCCATGGCGTTTTCAGCCTCGATCGGACGATTTGGCGCTGGCCACAGGCGTAGCGCCTAAAGCTTATGAATTGCGCTTGTAGCGGTCTTCCAGGCGGACAATATCGTCCTCGCCAAGATAGCTTCCAACCTGCACTTCGATGATCTGTAAGGGCTGATCGCCGCGGTTTTCCAGCCGGTGCTGCATGCCGATTGGGATGAAGGTGGACTCGTTTTCCTTGAGCACCAGATTCTCGTCCCCGCGCACGATCATGGCCTCGCCAGAAACGACCACCCAATGCTCGGCGCGTTTGTGATGATATTGAAGAGACAGGGCCGCGCCCGGATTGACCTCGATCAGTTTGACCTGGGTGCCGAGGGCAAGATGCAGAGTCTCGAAAAATCCCCATGGACGATGGACCCTGGGGTGCTGTGAGGCTTCCGGCCGGCCGGCTTTGACCAGTCTTTCGACCACGCGCTTGACGTCCTGGTCACGGTCCCGCCGGGTCACGAGCACGGCATCCTTGGTCGCCACGACAATGAGGTTGTCGACGCCCACGGTTGCTACGAGACGCCCCTCGCTGCGTATGAGATTGTTTCTGCCATCTTCGATGAGCACGTCTCCAGCCACCACATTCCCGTCGGCATCCTTCGTGCCGCGCTCCCACAGCATCGACCAGGAACCGACGTCGCTCCAGCCGATATCGGCCGGCACAACAGCGGCCTTGTCCGTACGCTCCATGACGGCATAATCGATGGAAATGGCTTGGGCGGCGGCGAAAGCGTCGCGGTCCAGACGCAGGAAATCGAGTTCGCGCCGACCCTGCTGCAGTGCTTCGCGTGCTTTGACCAGAATATCGGGCGCGTGCCGCGATAGCTCCGCCAGAAACAGCTCCGGCGAAAACAAGAACATCCCCGAGTTCCAAAAATAATCCCCCGCGGCGACAAAGCCTTCCGCGGTCGCGTGATTCGGCTTTTCGACGAAGCCGGCGACAGCGAAAGCACCCGGCGCAGTCGCAAGCTCAGCGCCGCGCTTGATGTAGCCATAGCCCGTTTCCGGCCGATTGGGGCGTATCCCGAAGGTTACCAGGCGCCCTTGCGCGGCGGCCCGTGCTCCAAGACTGATGGCCGCAAGGAAAGCCGGCACGTCGTCGATGACATGATCGGAGGGCGCAAGCAGCATCAGGGTGCCGGGGGATTGTTCGGCGAGAAGCAAGGCCGCGACGGCTGCCGCCGGCGCCGTGTTGCGGCCCACGGGCTCCAGCACGATCATGTGGGGCGCGATGCCCGCCGCCTGAATCTGGGACGCGATGATGAAGCGGTGCTCGTCGTTGCAGACGATCACGGGCGGAGCAAATTCCGGTGCGCCGGAAAAACGGCTGGCCGTCTCCTGGAACATCGTCCGTTCGGCAGCCATCGGCAGGAGCTGCTTGGGATAAAGAGAGCGCGAGATGGGCCATAGTCGCGTGCCCGAACCCCCGCTCAGCAACACAGGCGTTATGGTCTGCAAGATCTACCCGCCAGCTTCCACGGCATGCGAATCCAATCCGGCCCGCCGCAGCGAAGACCTGTTTTCACGAAACCACCTGTAAGTTTGCTCTAAACCCTCGGCAAGTGGAATGTGGGCCGTCCAGCCAAGGCCGTGCAATTTGGTCACATCCGTGAGCTTGCGGGGTGTGCCGTCGGGGCGCGAGGGATCGAAGATAAGCCGTCCTGAAAAGCCCACAATGCGGGCGATGGTTTCGGCGAGTTCGCGAATGGTGACATCCTGGCCGGTTCCGACATTGACGGGGCCTTCGCCGGAGAAATGGACCACCAGATGCACCAGGCCGTCCGCGCAGTCGTCGACGTGCAGGAATTCGCGGCGGGGCGTTCCGGTGCCCCAGAGCACAACATCCTTGCGCCCTTCATCCTTCGCTTGGGCCATTTTCGCGATCAAAGCCGGGATCACATGCGAGGCTTCCAGATCGAAATTGTCATTGGGCCCATAAAGATTGGTCGGCATGGCGGAAATGAAGTCGCAACCATGCTGGCGGCGATAGGCATCGCACAGTTTGATGGCGGCAATCTTGGCGATGGCGTACCACTGATTTGTGGGCTCCAGCGGGCCGGTCAACAGCGCATCCTCGGGAATGGGCTGTGGCGCGAATTTGGGATAGACGCAGGTCGAGCCGAGATTGAGCAATTTCTCGACCCCGCTTAAGCGAGCTGCCTCGATGACATTCGCAGCGATCATCAGATTGTCGTAGAGAAAACTTGCAGGCATTGAATCGTTCGCGACAATACCGCCGACCCGGGCTGCCGCCAGGAAGACCACCTGCGGTCTGACTTTTGTCATAAAGGCTTCGACTTCGGACGGCCGCCGCAAATCGGCCTCGTTGCGCGCAGCGGTCAGAATTGTACAATTCTCCCACGCCAGGCGACGAAGCAGGGCGGAGCCCACCATCCCCTTATGACCGGCAACCCAAACACGCTTACCGGCGATTTGGTAAGGGACCGGGGCATCACTCATGGCGGAAGCTTTGCCCCTCCTCAGCGCCCTTCAAATCAGTCTCCACCATTTCCCGCACGATCTCGTCGAACGGGATTTCCGGCCGCCAGCCCAGACGCTGATGGGCTTTGCGCGCATCGCCTAACAGCGCGTCTACCTCTGTGGGGCGGAAGTATCGCGGATCGATCTTCACCAGGATCTCGCCAATTGTTTTGTCGAGGCCGATCTCGTCAACACCCGTGCCCCGCCAAACGACGGTGCGGCCCACATGGGAGAACGCACGTTCGACGAAATCGCGAACGGAATAGGATTCGCCAGTCGCCAGCACAAAGTCGTCGGGTTCCGGCTGTTGCAGCATCAGCCACATTCCACGGACATAATCCTTCGCGTGCCCCCAATCCCGGGTGGCATCCAGATTGCCGAGATAAAGCGGGACA
>DATLVC010000197.1:0-5751 GCA_035577685.1 Micropepsaceae bacterium
GCCAGCGGCGGATTTTGTTTCCGCACCATCCGGCCCGGACGCGTGCCGGGCCCAGGCAACACGCTCCAGGCGCCCCATATCGCGCTCGGCATCATGGGGCCGGGATTTCTGAAGCGCCTCGCCACCCGGATTTATTTCTGCGGCGCGGCGGGCGTATTGACCGCGATCAACGTCGAACGCCGCGCCTCCGGCACAAGCCCGAGGATGGGATCCTCGGCATTTTCCGCCGCCCCGGAGAAATAAATCCGGGTGGCGAGGCGCTTCAGAAATCCCGGCCCCATGATGCCGAGCGCGATATGGGGCGCCTGGAGCGTATTGCCCGGGCCCGGCACGCGTCCGGGCCGGATGGTGCGGAAACAAAATCCGCCGCTGGCATCCGAGGCCGTGCGCCCGAAACCGATGAAAGAGGGATCGAGCGGCAATTCGCTGCGGGAATCCTCGGGATGGGCATATCGGCCGGCGGCGTTTGCCTGCCAGATTTCGATCAGGCAATCGATGATTGGCGCGCCTTTGTTGTCCCAGACATGACCCGAAATCTCGATGCGTTGGCCGGCCGCGCGCTCACGCCCGATTTTCTTGGCGGCAATTCCGTAATCGTGCTCCGGCTGGATCAGGTCGGGGCGCGCGCCAAGATCGGAATCGCCGGTCAAATCCGCGCCTCCCCTCCAGGGCAGGCCGAAATGAAAGAACGGCCCCGTGGTCTGCCAGGGGGTTTGCCCGGCCATGCCTAATTCTCCATGGGCGTGGCGTTGCGGCCGCGCAGCACGAAGTCGAAGCGGTAGCCGAGCGCCCAGAAGGGCTCGGTCGTGTCCGGATCGAAACGGGCGACGATGCGGCCCCGCGCGGCTTCGGGCACGGCGTTGGCGATCGCGTCCAAGGGAAACAGGGGGTCGCCCGGGAAATACATCTGCGTGATGAGGCGGTCTGCAAAGCCTGAGCCCATTAGCGAGAAATGAATATGCGAGGGCCGCCACGCATTGCGCTGATTGTACCAGGGATAGGCACCGGGCTTGATGGTGATGAAGCGGTATTTGCCGTCGGCATCACTGATCACCCGCCCTGCGCCGGTGAAATTGGGATCGAGAGGCGCATCGTGCTGATCATATTGGTGCACATAACGGCCCGCCGCGTTCGCCTGGAGGATTTCGATCATCGTGTTGGGAACGGGCCGGTCGTTCTCGTCCAGCACGCGTCCCGATATGACGATGCGCTCGCCCAACGGCGCCTTGCCGTGCTGGGAGGTCAGGTCAATGAGCGCAGGCCCCATCAACTTCTCCCATACGCCTTCGCCGGACGGGCCGGTGGTTTCCGTCAGCGTATGGGGGGCGCGGATCAACGCATGACCGGGGGCGCGCACCACCGAGGCCTTGAACGGCGCGTAGCTCAATGGCGGCTGGGCTGCCGTGTCCTCACGTGCATACGGGATCGGGTCGGCCATGGTGGTTTCGCCAATTGCCTCACGAACGCGATACAGAATGCGGTTGGCCTATGCAAGCGGGGTGGGGTTTGCCGCCGCGGCCGGGCCAGCAGGCACCGTCATTTCGCGTAGATGTCGTCGACGCCGAGACGGGCGATGCGGCTATATCCCAGGCTCTGCATGAAGTCCGGAATCTGCGGCAGGTTGCGGTTGTTCTCGACCGAGAGCGCGCGAACCTTGAAGTGGTTAAAATCGAACGATTTGAGGATCGCGAGCTCGGACCCTTCCGTGTCGACCGACAAATAGTCGATGGCGGTGATGTTGTGTTCCTTCAGGACCGCATCGAGGCGCCGCGTCGCCACATTGATGACCCTGGCGCCCGAACGCTCGGTCACCATCTTCAGGTCGCCGGGTTCGTAATGATCGACCAGGCCGCCCATCATGGTCAGCCCTTCGGTGACGCTCAGGAAGCGCGCCATCGTGTCCCGTTCGGAGATGCAGGCCTGCACGCACTCGCAGGACCGGACCGTCGACAGTTTGGCGAATTGGGTCGTGTCGGGTTCGATGCAGATGCCCTGCCAGCCGAGAAATTTCTCGAAGAAGAGCGTGTTGCTTCCCGTCAGACCGTCATAGGCGCCGACATCGACGAATACGCCGTCGCGTTTGTTCTCGAACACATGCTGATTGAGGTAATGGTCCTGGCCGAATTGCGAAAAGAATTGCGGAACATTTCCCAAATGGTGTCCGATCAGGAAATTGACGCAGGCCGCTTCGGGAAGAGCAGGATCGGCACTGAGTGCGCGCTGCGCGGCAACCGAAGCGTCCTCAAGCACGCGGAGCGCGTTTTTCAGCTGTGCCTGGGCAACCGCGAGATGCGACATCGCGCCCGCCGTGCGATAGACATGGTCGAGTTGGACCTGCGCAGCTTCAATCGCTGACGGGTTGCCGGTCGCCATCGCGGCGCGCAGGGCCCCCAACAGGGCTTCGGCATTGGTGGGTTCGCGGTCCAGGATTTGGCGATAGATGTCCAGCGCCGCGCGGGCGTCGCCGGCAGCCAAACGATCCTGGGCCACTCGCAGAATGTCGGTGAGGGTAAGCAATGGATCTTCGCGCTTAAAGTTCCTGCCCCTCCCCGTTTTGACTTCGAGGTTCCAGGCCCGCGAATTTATAGCATAATTTCAAGTTCCAACGATAAAAGGAATATATCTTCCGAAAATGCGCTCACAAGTGTAATATTTAGTCATATATGGGATTACGACGCTGCGGTTGAACTACTACAAATTTTGTAGGCGGGGACGCGCGCCGCCGTCGCCTTCCCCCGAGGGAAGGCGCTGACGGCGGCTTGGGATTTCCAAAGGCTTTCGGGACGGTTTCGCCCCGCCGATTTCAGATCACGACTTTGGTCATGATTCCGGCCGGGAAGATTTCCTCCGGCTTGAACTGCCGGTGCGCGATGCCCTGCTGGTGGGTGTAGAGCGCCATCTGCTCCCAGGTGGGGCGGTTCTCTTCGATGCCATAGGGGAACAGGTCGCCGAAGCGGTCGCGCATCTTCCGGGCATAGGTGGTCAGCCACGGCACCGGATAGCGCGACACGGCCGGGTCCAGGATGCGCTCGAGCGAGCGGCGCTTGGATTCCAGGAACGCGTTGTAGAGATTGCGCGCCGCCCAGGGATGTTCGTCCAGGATCGACTTCTTCATCGCGATGATGTGCATGATCGGCCACACCTTGGTGCGTTCGAAATATTCTTCTTCCATTTCGAGATAATTGGGGAAGAGGCGCACCACGTCGGGATGACCTTCGAGGAAGCAAGTCGGTGGCCGCGCGATGATGGCGCAATCGATTTCGCCGGCGGCCAGAAGCTCGCTCAGGGACTTGTCGGAGACGCGCGTAAGCTTCAGCCCCGCCGGAAGACTAAGTTCCACCTTTTCCTCACGGCCCGGCGCGTTGGCCCCTGCCTGATACCAATGCACGTCGGTAAGCTTCACGCCCATCTCATTGTGCATCCAGCCGCGCATGTAGACGGCAGCCGAATGCGCCCATTCCGGCGAGCCGACTTTCTTGCCCTTCAGATCGGCCACGGTTTTGATGCCGCTCTTCTTGTTCACATAGAAGGAGGAGAACCGAAACAACCGCGAACAGATGACGGGAAGGCCGATGATGTCGCTGTTCTCGCGCGTGACCTGGGTCGAGAACTTCGCGAAGGACAGTTCGGACAGATCGAATTCGCGGTTGGCGGTGAAGCGCGCGAAGCATTCGTGATGACCGAGATTGAGCCAGGTGTGGTCGATGCCCTCGGCTTTGACGAAGCCCATGCGGAAATCGCGGAAATGATCGTAATCGGTGGTGGCAATGGAAAGATTCAGTTGCGACATGGGTTTTCCTCGGTTGCGGTTTTAATTCTTCAGCATGTGTTCGTAATTTCCGGCCATCACGCGGCTGATGGGTTCGCCCCCATTCAGCGCTTTGGCCATGGCGGATTCCTTGGCGGCGATGGCCTCGGCCATTTCCAGGACGCGCGCAATATCGGCGGTGGCGATGAAGATGACCGCGCTGCGGTCGGCGATGACATAATCACCCGGCGTGACGGTCACCGTCTCGAACGTCACCGGCACATTGGTGCCGAGTTCCACGATGCGGCCGCGCGCGGTTTTCGCCGTCAGCGTGCGCGCGAAAATCGGAAATCCATGCGCTCGCGCTTCGTCGATGTCGCGCACGGGGCCATCGCACACCACGCCCGCGACGCCGCGCAGCATCGCGCCCAGCGTCAGCAGCCCGCCCCAGCTCCCGGCCTCCACACCGGAGCGCTGCTCGATGACAATGACGCTGTCGGGGCCGGACGCTTCCACCGCCGTGGTGCCGAGATGGCGCGGCGGGCCGGCGGGCGCGGCACCGACGCCCAGTTTCACCGTGACGGCACGTCCCGCGATACGCCCCTCTCCGGATTGCTGCGGCACGTGGCTGACCACGCCGGAAAGCTTCAAACTGTCGAGCGCATCCGACACCGCACAAGCATCAAGCCGCCGCAAACGCGCGACGGTATCCCGTGGGTCGATGGTGGACGCTTCGGCCACGGCCGTTCAAATATCCAGAACCAGCCGCGGGGATTTCGACCCGGAGCAGCAGATCATCATGGTGGCGTTCTCCTTGCGCTCCTGCTCCGTCAAAATCGTGTCGCGATGGTCGGGGATGCCGGAGATCACCCGCGTCTCGCAGGCGCCGCACACGCCTTCCTCGCAGGAATGCGGCACCTGAATGCCGGCCTCGCGCACCGCCTGCAAAATCGATTTTCCCGGCGGAATCGTCAGCTCGCGTTTGCTGCGCGCCAGTTCCACCACATAGCCGCCTTCCTGGGCCGCGGCGAATTTCGGCGTGAAATATTCGACATGGATCTGCTCCTGCGGCCATGGGGCGGTAGCCGCTTCGAACGCCGCCAGCATCGGCGCCGGTCCGCAGCAATAGAGATGCGCATTCTTCGGCAATTTCTCGACGATGCCGGCCACGTTCAGGAAGCGCCCCTCTTCCTCGTCGTCGAAATGGAAGTGGACCTGTGGATATTGCGACAGCTCGTCGAGGAATGCCGTGTCCATGCGCGAGCGGCAGGAATAATACAATTCCCACGGCTGCTTTCGTTCGATCAGCCGCTTGGCCATGCAATAGATCGGCGTGATGCCGATGCCGCCGGCGATCAGCACCACGAGCCCGGCATCTTCCTTCAGCGGGAAATTGTTGCGCGGCGGCTGGATCGCGATCTTCGAGCCTACCCGCAATTGATCGTGCATGAAGATCGAGCCGCCGCGACTGTTGGCGTCACGCTTCACCCCGACGATATATTCGGACAGCTCGGGCGCGACGTGGACGAGCGAATATTGCCGCTCGACCCCATTGGGCAGGATCACCCCGATATGGGCGCCTGGCTCCGCGCCGGGAAGCGGTCCGCGGTCGGCACGCTGGAAACTGTAGAGATTGGTGTCGCGGGCGGCCATCCGGATGCCGGTCAGCACGACCTCGATGGTCTCGGCACTGTTGGGCGGAATATCGTCGGGCAAGAAACGCATCCTGAAGCCAATGGGTGTGGGGCTGTTCTGCCGCGCGCCCGCGCTCTATTCAAGCCCATGGTTCGACAAGCTCGCCACGGGGCGAGGAAACCTCTCATCCTGAGCCGGTCGAAGGATGAGCGGCCGGACTTGAGCGCCTTGACGGGAAGGGCGTCCTCGCCCCATTACACTTCTCAATCTCATCGGTTGGAAAGTGGAAGCAGGAAGTCCCGAACAGCGCGAAGAACAGCCCCAGGCGATAGTCTCGCGGATCGTGCCGCTCGTCGTGGCCGGCGCGT
>DATLVC010000198.1:0-3544 GCA_035577685.1 Micropepsaceae bacterium
TGACCGGGCTGTGGGCCCGCACGGCGGCCCCCGCCGACCGGCCGCCGAACGTAGCGGAGGTGACCGCAGGCCTCGCCCATTGCGACGAATCGATGATCGATCCCAAATCGGAAGTGCAGGGCCTGCGCGCGGTGTTCCCGAGCGAGGGCGCCACCCATGGCGACATCTCCATGTTCCGCACCGACGATGCCTTTGTCCTGGCGGAGCGCACCCAGACGCCCGGCGGCGTCCGGTATCCGTTCTTGCGCAAAATGACGGTCGGCGCGGTCCAGCAGCAGAACCGCATCATCGTGCGGTTCGTGTCGCGCGGGGCTTGGGCCAATGGCAGCTGGGCCGACCAGCCCGGTGCGCCCGCGCTGTGGGGCGATGCGATGCTGGGCGATCTCGATGTCGGCGGAAACACCGAGCATGTCTTCGTTCTGGGCAAGGACAACGCCCAGGTCACCTATGTGAAGTGCGGCTCTTAAATCAGCTCGGCCGCGGGTCTTTGGCCGAGGCATGGGCGAGGGCGTGAAGCCGAAGCGCGCTGGCGAGATTGCGTTCGCCGCGCACCCCATCCACCCGCCCGACCAAGGCCGCCAAAGCCAACCCCTGTTCCTTCGCTTCGGCTTCCAGGACCGCCCAGAATTCGGGTTCGAGCGCCACGCTGGTGCGGTGGCCCGAAAGCGCGAAAGAGCGCTTCTTGAGCGGGCGGGCTTTTCCGGGCTGCGCCAAGGGGGTTTTGGACCTTTCGCTTGGGGGTGGCGTCAGGGCAGCGATTTGTTGTTAAGAGTGTCCTATGACGCTTAGGCTTTACAACACACTGACCCGGACCAAGGAAGATTTCGTTCCCTTGGACCCGAAAAACGTCCGCATGTATGTCTGCGGGCCGACGGTCTATGACTTTGCCCATATCGGCAATGCGCGGCCCGCCATCGTGTTCGACGTGCTGTTCCGGCTGCTGCGGCACCTTTATGGCGCGGAGCATGTGAAATATGTCCGCAACATCACGGACGTGGACGACAAGATCAACGCCCGCGCGGCGGACGAATATCCCGATTTGCCGCTGAACGAAGCGATCCGGCGCGTCACCGAAAAGACCGAGAAGCAATATCAGGAAGACGTGGCGGCGCTGGGGTGCCTGCCGCCGACTTACCAGCCGCGGGCGACCGAAAACATCGACTCGATGGTCGTGATGAACCAGCGGCTGATCGCGGCGGGCCATGCCTATGCCGCCGAGGGCCATGTGCTTTACCGGGTTGCTTCGAAGGCCGACTACGGCAAGCTGGCGCGCCGCTCGCTCGACGAGATGATGGCGGGCGCGCGTGTCGAAATTGCTCCTTACAAAGAAAATCCGATGGATTTCGTGCTGTGGAAGCCCTCCACGCCGGAACAGCCGGGCTGGGATTCACCCTGGGGGCGGGGGCGTCCAGGATGGCATATCGAATGCTCGGCCATGAGCGAGACCTTCCTGGGCGAGACCTTCGACATCCATGGCGGCGGGATCGATCTGGTTTTCCCGCATCATGAAAACGAAATCGCGCAGAGCGAGGGCGCACATCACGGCCATAAGCTGGCGCAGGTGTGGATGCACAATGGTTTCCTTCAGGTCGAAGGCGAGAAGATGTCGAAGTCCCTCGGCAATTTCGTGACGATTCGGGAGCTGATGCGCGGTTGGGGGGGCTACGCGTGGAGCGGCGCAGCTATTCGCCTGACGATGCTGAAAACGCATTATAGGCAACCAATAAATTGGTCACTTCGCGAACTGGATTTATCTCGCAACGAATTAGCGGATTGGGTGCGTTACATTAGTTTAGGTAGGGCCGAGACCGAGTCGCTGTCGAATAATCCGCAACCGTCTAAAGAAGTACTCGAAGCACTTTGCGATGATCTGAACATGGCGGAAGCGATAAAAAGTCTACGCCAGCAATTCTCGAAAATGGAATTGGGAAATGCCGAACAGGCGAGATTGCTTGAGTCGGATCTAAGGTTTTTGGGAATTCTCGATCACATGCAATTAGGTGCTTACGCGCGCGAAGTTACTAGTCCTCCCGGTGACCTAGATGACCAAAACATACAGGAATGCGTGTGCCTCGCGGACAATTTCAAAGCGGCGACGGTTAACAACGACGAAAAATTCCAGTTGGAAATCACAGAAGAACTTCGCGAGAGAAATCTGCGCCCGGTGATCAGTCATTATAATGTGAGATTAGAACGCATAGATAAGAACGTTGGCGATAGAACCATTGAGTTATTAATTGCCGCCCGCAACGAGGCGCGGAAGGCGAAAAATTTCAAAGAATCCGATCGCATTCGCGACGAGCTGTTGGCGAAAGGCATCGTGCTGAAGGACGGCCCCACCGGCACGACCTGGGAAGTGAAACGATGAATAAGTTGCTTTTTCTCTCACCGTGGCCGGCCACCGAGCCGGCCATCCAGCAGGCGCGCTTGCGCGCCGATGAATCTCTCGCGCTCGCGGACGCACGCGCACTGGGTGGCCGGGTTGTGAAGCTTGTGCTCGGGTCGCGCTTCGCGCGGACCCGGGGGCCCGGCCATGGAGAATGGGCGTTATGACCAGGGAGCGTGTCACGCTTTACGACACGACGCTGCGCGACGGGGCGCAGACGCAAGGCGTGGATTTTTCCGTCGAAGACAAGCGCACCATCGCGCTCGCGCTGGATTCCTTGGGCATCGATTATGTCGAAGGCGGCTGGCCCGGCGCGAACCCCACCGACACGGCCTTTTTCAACGAAGCGCCGGCGCTGACACGCGCGCGCTTCACCGCGTTCGGCATGACCAAGCGTTCGGGCCGCAGCGCCGGCAATGATCCGGGCCTGGCCGCGCTGCTGTCGACCAAGGCGCCGGCTCTGTGTCTCGTCGGCAAGAGCTGGGATTTCCAGGTCGATGTCGCGCTCGAAATTCCCCGCAGCGAGAACCTCGACAACATTTTCGAATCCATCGCGCACGTGGTGGGGCGCAAGCGCGAGGCCCTGTTCGACGCCGAGCATTTCTTCGATGGCTACACTGCCAATCCCGATTATGCGTTTGCCGCGCTGAAGGCGGCGTTCGATGCGGGTGCGCGCTGGCTGGTGCTTTGCGATACCAATGGCGGCACCCTTCCCGAAGACGCCTACCGCATCGTCTCCGAAGTCAAATCGCGCCTGCCGGCAGCCAATCTCGGCATCCATGCGCATAACGACACCGAACAGGCGGTGGCGGTCAGCCTCGCGGCCTTGCGCGGTGGAGCGCGGCAAATCCAAGGCACGCTGAACGGGCTGGGCGAGCGCTGCGGCAATGCCAATCTGTGCTCGATCTTGGCCACGCTGATGCTGAAAGACGCCTATGCGGCCAAGTACGAAACCGGCGTGACGGCGGAAGCGCTGACGCGACTGACGCCCACCTCGCGGCTGCTTGATGAAATCCTCAATCGCGCGCCCGACCGCCACGCCGCCTATGTCGGCCCGTCCGCCTTTGCGCACAAAGGCGGCCTGCATGTTTCGGCGGTGCAGAAAAATCCGCGCACCTATGAACATGTGGAACCGGAGAAGGTCGGCAATAAGCGGCA
>DATLVC010000199.1:0-7920 GCA_035577685.1 Micropepsaceae bacterium
CTTTACAAGAAAATGAGTATAGCTTTCGAAGGACTGCCGCGACGGTCCCCGTCTCGCCTTCGGCTTCGCGGAAAAGTTCCACGGGAACCCATGAACCAAGCAGCAACCATTGCCTCGCTATGCTGCCGCCAAGGCACGGGCACACCGTTAGGGTATGAAAAATGTCGTCTCCGCTTCCATGGGTTCCGCATAGCAAAACGCGAGCGTTCGAGCCAATTCAACCTGTGCAATCCCCCAAAATCCAGAACCGGCTCAAAGACGTCTATGAGAAATATTTCGAGGCCGTGCTGGCCGAAACCGACGCACAGCGCAAATCCGCTTTCCGCCTGCGTTATGAGGTCTATTGCGTCGAGCACCCCTATGAGGATCCCGCACAAAATCCCCATGAAATGGAAATCGATGCCTATGATTCGATTGCCCTTCATGCCCTGCTCTATCATCGGCCAAGCGGAAATCTTGTCGGCACGACGCGTCTGATTCCGCACCGGCCGGGCGACGACAAATTTACCCTGCCCATCCGCGATGTCTGTCACCATGAGCTTCTCGTCCAGGACCGCCCCGAGCTGCCCTGGGCGCATACGGCTGAAATTTCGCGCTTCGCAATTTCGAAGAATTTCCGGCGCCGCGCCAACGAAGAGACCTCCGTGGGAAGCTTCATTACCGACGCCAACGACCCTCGTCGCGTGATTCCCAACACTTCGCTGGGTCTGATAACGGCCATCACCGCCATGGCGGCTGGGGCCGGGCTTACGCATCTGTGCGCCGCAATGGAACCGACCTTGCTGCGCATGCTCCGCAGGATCGGAATCTACTTCAATCCGCTCGGTCCGGAGGTGGATTATCACGGCCGCAGGCAGCCCTGCTATGCGGATTGGGATGCGCTGCTTGCGCGCGTCTGGCTGGAGCGGCCGGATATCTGGGAAATCATCACCAGCGATGGCGCGCTGTGGCCGCTCAATACCGACCATGTCGCAACGCTCCGGGCGCAGCTGATTTAACCCGCCCAACTGATTTAGCCGCCCAACGCGCCAAGCTGGCAACGCAGCGGCACATAGCCTTTGCCTGCGCCTTCGCGCTAATTTGGCCCCATGCCGAATGCCCCCGACAATTCCAGCCAATTGCTGCAGCAGGCGCAAATGCGCGCCCAAGCCGGGGATTTGGCCGGCGCCGCTGAAATCTGCCGCGCCATTGCCGGACGCAACCCGCCGAATTTCCACGCACTGTTCATGCTGGGGACGATCGAGAGCCATTTCGGCCGCTTTGAAGAGGCGGCGAAACATTTGAAGCGCGCCATCGAGAGCAATCCGCGCTCACCCGAGGCCCTGACCAGCTACGGCAACGCATTGCTGGAACAGAAAAAGCCGGCTCTGGCCATCAAGGCGCTCGACAAGGCCCTGGCGCTGCAACCACAAAACCCCATGGCGCTGCTCTATCGCGGGCTCGCGCTCGCGGAAACCAGCGAGCCCGAAGCGGCGCTCAAAGATTTCGACCGCGTGCTGCGCCTCGATCCGGGATCGGTCTACGCGCTCCACAACCGCGCCACTGTGTTGATGGCGCTCAAGCGCCGCGATCAGGCTCGGCAAAGCGTGGACGCGGTGCTGAGACTTGCGCCCGATTACGTGCCGGCCCTAGCAAATTTGGCCACTTTGCTGACCGAGGACAAAAAATATGGCGAGGCACTGGCGGTCTTGAACCGGGCGCTGATCCTCGAACCCGCCAATATCGATTTGGTGAATGCCCGGGGCCTCGCGCTGATGGGTTTGAATCGTCACGCGGAGGCACTGGAGGATTTCCGCAAAGTCCTGGCGCGCAAGCCGGAAAGGCCGGACGTGCAGCTCAATTACGGCAATATGCTGTTAGAGCTGGACCGGCTCGATGAAGCGCTCAAGGCTTATGACAAAGCGATTGCGACTGAAGCAGGCTATGCACCCGGCTTGCTGATGCGGGCCAATGTCCTGCACCATCTTGGCCGGTCCGAGGAGGCGTTCGCCGCCTATGACAAAGCGATAGCGACCAAACCCGGCTACGCGGAAGGTCATTATCATCGCGGCTCGGCGCTGTTGCTCCACGGACGTTTCGAGGAGGGCTGGCGCGATTTCGAACGTCGCTGGGAGACAGCCGATCGCGGCTTCGATCGGCCGGTCTTGCACGCAGAACCCTGGCGCGGCGAGGACCTGAAAGGGCGTAGCATCATTGTCTATTCCGAACAGGGGCTGGGCGATGCGATCCAGTTCGCGCGCTTCCTGCCGCGTCTTGTTGCGCGCGGCGCCCGTGTGACCTTTCTCTGCCATGCGGTGTTGGTGCGGCTTTTCCGGCCTTTGGCCGGTGACATGGAGATAACCGCCTTTTCTCCGGCGGATGCCAAATTCGATTACCAATGCGCGCTCATGAGCCTGCCGGAACGCTTCGGCATCGCACTGGACGACCTTCCCGGCCCGGTTCCTTATCTCTTTGCGGAAGCTTCGCTCGTGCAGATGTGGTGCGAGAGAATCGGCGACAATGGCTTCAAGGTGGGGATCGGTTGGCAGGGCAATCCCGCTGGCCTCATAGACAAGGGCCGTTCCATTCCCCTGGCGAAATTCCGGCCCCTATCGGATGTTCCCGGCATACGCTTGATTTCGCTCCAGAAAACCCACGGGCTCGATCAGCTCGCGAAAGCACAAGCAGACATGAAAATCGAGATCCTCGGCGCGTTCGATGAAGGACCGGACGCCTTCATCGACACCGCCGCCATCATGCAGAACCTCGACCTCGTGATCACTTCCGATACCGCCATCGCGCATCTTGCCGGCGCACTGGGCCGCCCCTGCTGGGTGGCGCTCAAACATTTACCGGATTGGCGATTTATGCTCGGACGCGGCGACAGTCCCTGGTATCCGTCCATGCGTCTGTTCCGTCAGCCCCGGCGTGGCGACTGGGACAGCGTATTTGCGGCCATGGCGGACGCCTTGGCCCTTTAGCGTCGAGGATCACATCATGAACCCGTCCGTGCTTGTCTCCTGGGGCGAATTGCTCGACAAGGTGACGATTCTGGAAATCAAGGCGCAGCGACTGAAATCGGAAGCAGCCCTTGCCAATGTGCGCCACGAGCTTGGGCAGCTTTCGGCGTTTGCCGCGAAGGCCGAGAGCCTGAATCCTGGCATCGCGGTCCTGAAAGCCGAGCTGAAACGGATCAACGAAACCCTCTGGCAGATCGAAGACGATATCCGCGAAAAAGAAGCCGCCAAGAGTTTCGATGCGGAATTCATCCGCCTCGCGCGCGCGGTTTATCACAGCAATGACGAGCGCGGCCGGGTGAAACAGACGATCAACAAGCTCCTGAAATCCGACATCACGGAAGAAAAGCAATATTCTGCTTATTAGAAGGCAAGCTGGCCGCCTGCCGGCCCCAGCCCATGTGGCAGTGGAGTTAACGAATTGGTATGGCTGCCCTCTCAAGACCAGAACTTGAGCGAATCCAGTCCGGTACGGCCCGAAACACGCGAAGGTAATTAGCCAAGACCCGCGAAACTGTTGAGTGTCAGCCGGTGTCCTCTTTATAGTTTGGGGAAGAGCAGCATCTTCACCTCTCGGCTGAAGAATTAGGGGAGTAATATGGTTAACGTCCGTAAGCAATCGCCGACCCGGCGCCAAACCCGCGCGGTTTTGCCGTCCGTTTTGGCGCTGATGCTGGGTGTCTGCGCTCCTATGGCTGCCCAGGCGGCAGCCCCTTCAAACAGCGGCTCTCAGCCCGCACTCCCCCCTCAGATCACCAAGCTGCTTCAGGATGCCGATGCCGCCCTCAAGGGGGGAAATACCAATTTGGCACTCATTCAGCTGAAGAACGCCGTCCGCCTGGCGCCCCAAGCCGGCGATGCCAGGGCGAAGCTCGGAATGGTTCTGTTCCAGACCGGGGAGTTCGTGGCGGCGGAACGCGAGTTGCGTCAGGCCCGCAACGATCACGCGTCCGAAGATTTCGTTGTGCCTCTCATTATGCAGACCATGCTCGCGCGCAACGAAAATAAGGAATTGCTGGAGGAGTTCCCTAACCCGCCGGACAATTCGCAAGACAAGGGCGCAGCCGAGATATTGAAGTCGCGCGCATCAGCGATGCAGGCCCTCGGCCAAGCGGCAGAGGCCAAGGCGTCGATGGATCGGGCCTTGCGTCTGCGCCGTGACGTGTCCTTTCTTGTCGATGCAGCCAGGCTTGCCCAGGAACAGGGCGATCTTCCGACGGCGCGACGCCTAACCCAAGAGGCCACGAAAATTGCGCCCTTGAATGATGACGTGCTCGCCATTACCACCATCGTGTTGCAGCTGATGGGCCAGAACGCCAATGCGCTGGTCGGCGTCGACGATTTCCTGAAGCGCGTACCGCAAAGCAATCTGGCGAAGATCTTGCGCATCGACGTCCTGTTGGAAGCGCACCAGGACGCCAAAGCGCAAGAGCAGATAGACGAATTCCTCAAACAAGCGCCGAATTCCCAATACGCCAAATATTATCGCGGTGTGCTGCTGTCACGCCGCAACGATGTCAAAGGCGCCTGGCAGGAAATGCAAAGTCTCCGGCCGGAATTCGTTCAATCTGCGCCGAGTATCGCCGTGAAAGTCGCCAGCGCCGCGGCCGCCAACGGAAATCTGGAGACATCCGGCGGCATATTGACGACGTTACTCGCGAGACACCCCGAATATGGTTCGGCTCGCCTGCAGCTTGCCTCGCTTCGGCTGGCCCAGAAATTGCCCAATCAGGCGCTCGAAGTCCTCATGCCGTTCAAATCATCGAACGACCCCAATGTGCAGGCCGTGTTCGCGCAGGTGTATCTGCAATTGCGACGGTATGATGAAGCGGTCGCCTCGCTGCAGCTTGCGACTGCCATGCCCAATGCAAACGATCTTTTAAAGAGGCAACTCGCTTTATCTGAACTTCAGGTCGGTGAGACGTCGCAGGCCATCGAGGAACTCCAGGGCATTTTGCGGCGCGATCCGGAAAATCCGCAACTGGCCTCTCCCCTCATCGCCGCATTGGTGAGAATAGAGAAATACGACGATGCCCTGCGCATTATCGATCGTTTGGATAAGTCGCCCAACAAGGGTCCGATGCCGGCGCTGTTTCGCGGTCAGGTTCTGGCCGCCCGCGGCGACCTGCCGGGCGCCACGCGGGCCTATGGGCAGGCGCTTGCCATTTCTCCAAAGTTCATTCCAGCCCTTTATTTGCGCGCAAATCTGCAGGCTCAGCGCGGCAATCTCGACGAAGCCAACAAGGATCTCCAGGATCTGCTTGCGCAGGATCCAAACAACATGCTCGCCTATGTGAGGTCGGCCGAGATCGCATTGGCAAAGCAGCAGGATACCCAGGCCATTGCGCTGCTGGACAAAGCGATAAAGGCTGCGCCGACCAATCCCGTGCCGCGATTGGCGCTCGCCAACCTTCAGATTTCCCGCGCCAAATATCAGGAAGCGCAAGCGGTCGTGACCGATTTGCTGCAAATGTCGCCGAACAATCCGGAAGGGCTTGCTCTGAAGGGCCAAATCGACTTCGCGCGCGGCGCCAATGTCAATGCGGTCACGTCGTTCCGTACGCTTGTCAGCTTGAATCCGCAGTCGGCGACGGCAAACGTGCTGCTCTCCAGGGCCCTGAACGCGACAAAAGACCAAGTTGGCGCCGAAGATGCCGCGAAAAAGGCGGTGGAATTGAATCCGATGGCGACGAGCACACGTCTCAACCTCATCGAACTGCAATTTGAGGCAGGCAAGGATGAGAATGCCTTGGCGACGGCGCGAGCATTTGCGGCTGCCTATCCGGGGCCAGCGACCGATCTGGTTGTTGCCGATACCTTGGTCCGTGCCAAGCGTGTGAATGAAGCAATAGCGTTTCTTGAAAAAAGCGTTGCTGCCAAACCCGATTCACGGACTGTGTCGCGGCTGAGCCAGGTCGTGATGAATTCCGGCAATGTCAAGAAGGCTGGCACCATCCTGTCGGATTGGCTCGCCAAGAACCCCAACGACACCTTTATTCACGTTCAGTACGGTGGCTTTCTGATGTCGACGGGCGATGACGCGGGTGCCCGCCGGGAATACGAGCTTGTTCTCAAACAAACGCCGGAAAACCCGCTCATCCTAAACAATCTTGGTTGGCTGATTCAAAAGGACGATCCAGCCCGTGCGATGACGCTGGTCTCGTTGGCCGCGAAGATGTCGCCGCGCTCCTCTTCGATCTCCGATACGCTCGGCTGGTTAAAGTTGCAGCGCCGCGATAATCAGGGGGCCTTGCCCTTGTTTCAGCGCGCGCACGCAATGGATCCCAATAGTGGGCCCATCGCCTATCATTTGGCATTGGCGTTGGATGCCAACGGCAAACGGGCGGATGCCAAAACGTTGCTGCAATCGACGCTCGCCAAGAATCCGAAATTCGACGGCGCGGAGGATGCCAAACGCATATTGGCGCGCTGGTGACCGGCTGACCGGCAATGCGGAGGTGGTCGCCAATCGCTGGCGATGTTCTTTGCCGCACGCGAAGCCGCGGGCCAGCCCACTCTATTTCGTTTATATGTCGTTCGGGCAATTTCACAACCGGTGCGCCTTCAGGCAGCTGAGTGGACTGGTCGCATATACGGGAAATGTCGCATAAGACTAAGTAATATGGCCAAGGCAGCGGCAGCTCATGCGACCCGATAATCATCAAACGAGGAGAGGTGCTCAGAAGAAGGGGGGGATTGCCGGCTCCCCTTCATCGCCGACTCTCGATATCGCGGCCACCTTCAACCAAGCCGTCAAGCTTCATCAAATCGGGCGTTTCAGCGAAGCGGAGAAACTTTACCGCAGCGTTCTCGAAGCCAAATCCGGTCACCCTGACGGTCTGCACCTTTGGAAGGTCATGGCCCTCAATTGCCGTGGCCATACACTGCAGGAGATGAACCGCCTGGATGAAGCGCTGGCGAGTTACAATCAAGCCATCACGCTCAAACCCGATTATGCGGATGCCTTCAACAATCGCAGCATCGTGCTTCAAGAACTGAAACGCCCGGAGGACGCGCTGGCGAGCTGTGACCGTGCCATCGCGCTCAAACCCGACTATGCGGAAGCGTTGTATAATCGCGCCAATGCGCTCAAGGAGCTAAAACGTCCGGAAGAAGCGCTCGAGAGCTACGACCGCGCGATCGCGCTCAAACCCGGCCATACCAAGGCCTTCTATAATCGGGGCATTGTCCTGCATGAATTGAAGCGTTTCGATGACGCGCTGGCGAGCTACGACCGGGCGATTATGTTGAAGCCCGACTACGCCGAGGCCTTCAACAACCGTGGCATCGTGCTTCAAGAGCTGAAGCGCCTGGACGAGGCGATGGCGAGCTGCGACCGCGCGATTACGCTGAAGCCCGATTATGCCGAAGCTTTCTACAACCGCGGCACCGCGCTGCAGGCGTTGAACCGTTGGACGGAAGCGCTCACGAGTTTCGACCGCTCGATTGCCCTCAAGCCTGGCAATGCGGAAGCCTTCATCAACCGCGGCGCGACGCTGCAGGAACTGAAACGTTTGGATGAAGCGCTGGCGAACTATGACCAGGCCATCGTGCTCAAGCCAGGTTATGCCGAAGCCTTCAACAATCGCGGCAACACGTTGCAAGAGATGAATCGCTGGGACGAAGCCCTGGCGAGTTTCGACCAGGCCATCGCGCTCAAGCCGGACTTCGCCGATGCTTTCAACAATAGAGGCATGGCCCAGCTTTCCTATGGCCGTTACCGGGAGGCGTGGGCGGATTATGAATGGCGGTGGAAAGCGCGCGGCTTCCCCGGCAAGCAGCCCAAGATCGATGTACCGGTTTGGCAAAGCGAGGATCTGACGGGGCGCCGGATCGTGGTCTATGCCGAGCAGGGCATGGGCGACGTCATCCAGTTCACGCGTTATCTGCCGCTTCTGGTCCGGCGTGGCGCCGCAGTCACGTT
>DATLVC010000200.1:0-10236 GCA_035577685.1 Micropepsaceae bacterium
CTGGAAGCGTTCAAGCCCGGGACCGAGCCCGGCTCCAATTACACCGCCGACATCGAAGACCCCGGCGTTGCCGTGCCGGCCGCGGCCTCGGGGCCGGCGGGCGAAGGGCAGGGTCCGGCTACGCCGGCGCCCGCGGCGGCAATTCCAGCCTCCATCGGCACGGGCACCGGCGGGTTGTACTGACCTGACACAATAGTGACGTGAAGTTGCGGTACCCCTTCAGTGACGTGAAGTTGCGGTACCCCTTCGCTCTCGCTTGCCCGGGGGGGCGGCAGCTAGAGGGGATTTCCCGTGAAAATCACTATCATCGTGGGTCTTACGGCCCTCGGTTTCATGTTGTCTGGATGTGCGGCGATATTTGAAGGCGTCAATCAGCAAATAACGGTCAACACAAATCCCGGCGGTGCCAGTTGCGTGATGCGCAGACCGGATACGTCCGGTTTGCTGGCGCAAATAGCAGCGACACCGGGGTCTGCGAAAATTCGAAAGACCAAATATGACATCACGATTGAATGTAACAAGGACGGATATGAAAACGCGAGTTACGTCAATCATTCCGGGGTCGCCGGCGTTGCCTTCGTCGATGCTGTCGGCGGCGTTCTGACCGGTGGAATCGCGGCGGGTGTGGATTCTGCAACCGGCGCCGACAACAAATACGACAGCGTGGTGAATATAACACTCGTTCCCAAACTGGTGAATCAAGTGACAGCGACGAGCGTCCAACGTCCCTAACGGTTCGAGGTCATTGGTGCGCCGTTCGTCTCCTAATCTTCGTATTCGTCGTGGCGGCGCACCCAGGATTGCGTGAAGGGAAGCGCGTCTTCGTCGCGGCCCTTTGGGGTCAGATCAAGATAGTGATAGGCGCCGTTCATCATGTCGACGCCGCGTGAATAGGTCGAATAGGTGTGGAAGATTTCGCCCTGTTCGTTTTTCGCGAACACACTGATGCCCACCATTTCGTCCACCGGCGGCTTCGTTCTTTCGTAATTGAAGAAACCCGTGCCGTTCTGCATTTCGTCCGGCGTGAAGCTCACGAAATAATCGAAATTGAAGTGGCTGCCGAAGGAGGACAACCATTTGAAGCTCCACCCCATGCGCTTCTCATAGGCGGCGAGTTTGGGGAGGGGCGCCCGCGAGATCGCAACGAAGCCCACGTCGCGATGAGCGAGATGCACGGCGATGCCGTTGAAATTGTCGGCCCAGAACGAACAGCTCTTGCAGCCCGCATCCCAATCGGGACCGAACATGAAATGATAGACGATGAGCTGGCTTTTCCCCGCGAACAGGTCGCTCAGGCTTTCCTTGCCCGCGGCGCCGTCGAACACATAATTCTTCTCGACGCGTTCCCAGGGAAGTTCGCGCCGTCTCGCGCTCAGCGCATCGCGCGCCCGGGTGAATTCCTTTTCCTCGGCCAGAAACGCCTTGCGAGCCTCGATCCACTCTGCATGCGAAACGACACGATGCTTTTCCATGATGGGTCTCCTTATGCCTGGGCCAGCCGTTCCGCCATTTTTTCGAAGGAAACAGTCCAGCCTTCCTTGTGACGATCCCGCACGTCCTTCGAGCTGAAGACTTCATGCTTCAGTGTCATCTCGGTTCTGCCGCTGCGCTCGGCAAACGTCACAGTGACCAGAGTGTCTTGACCGGCGGCAACGGGATGTCCCGATTCCCATGTCCAGGTGAAGATGAGACGTTCGGGCCGCGCGATCTCGCGATAGGTTCCGCTTACGATGGGACCGCTGCTGCCGTCGGTGCGGCGCATATGAATGCGATAGCGTCCGCCCACATGCGGGGTCAGTTCCAGAGTCTCGGCGCGGATATCGCGGGTTCCAATCCATAGGGCGATCGAGTCCGGGTCGAGCCAAGCATCGAACACGCGTTCGCGCGGTGCGTCGAACGTCTTTGTGATGACGAGGACGAGATCGGATTCAATGTCCGGCGGCTTTGCGCTTGCCATGAGAGCGGGCTTTCCTCTTGGTTAAAACGGGTTGTGTTGTTTTCAAATATTCGCCCAGCCGGTCGAAACTTTCGCTCCAAAATCCGCGATAGAAATCGAGCCACATGGCAGCGGTTTGCAAACCTGCCGGGTCCAGGCGACAACGGCGGAATTGGCCCTCACGCTCCTGCCGGATGAGGGAGGCCGCTTCCAGCACCCGCAGATGGCGCGAAATGGCCGGCGCGGAAATAGGAAAGGGCTTGGCGAGTTCAGCGACAGTGGTTTCGCCTTGCGCAAGGCGCCGCAGAATCGCGCGCCGCGTCGGATCGGCAAGGGCGGAGAAGCTGAGATCGAGCAGGGTGGCTGCGGTCATTGATTAATGTGCCTGTTAATTAACATGAATGTTAATTATAGACTCCAAATCCGCGTGTCAAGCGCGACGGAAAATTTTCGGAAAATTCTTAGGGATGATAATCCACGATCGCGTTGCCGTTCGACGCATTCAAGTCCGCGATCAATTTGCGATCGGTGACTTTCTTTCCCTCGACATTCAGGGGCACCGGCCGCCCCGCGTCGATGAAGAAACCCTGATAGAAAATCGGCCGGCCCACGCCTTGCGGAAAGGTGTAGCGGGCATAGCCATGAGCGCGTCCCGAGGGGATGTCCGGTCCGGTCACGTCGTAGATGAACTCGATGTCCCGTTCGGCGCTGGAGACCAGGCGCGAACCGAACGTGTAGGAATTGCGCGTCGCCTCGACATACGCTTTCCCAAAGACGCTGGGGACACCGTCTTCGTCGTAACTGATCTTGATTGCGGCCCGCGAGGAGAAGGCGTCGTTGTGGTCCGCCGTGTGGTCGATCCACCAGCCCTCAATATAGCGGTCGCCAAATCGGAGCTTTCGAAGGAATGAGAATTTCTTGAAGGCGTCCTTCCAGGTTCTGTTGATGAGCCAAATCAGAGACACGAAAATGAGAACGGTGATGACGGCGGCCACGATATAGATGAAGGCTTGGCCCCATTCCTGCTTCGCGACGTCTTCGCTCACGATTGCAGAGACATATTTTGTCGCCTGGTCGTCGATGACCGGAGCCAGGATTGACGCCACTGCGGCGACGAATTCCGTCGATCTAATCGCCATGTCAGAGTTTCCCGATGATCTCGTCGAATGAAGACACCACGTCCGTTGCGATATTGCGCAGTTCGTCCGTCGCATGGATGGCGAAAGACCGCCCCACCGATTGCGCCAAATGCACGTCGCTGCGTCCGTCGCCGACCATTCCGACATCCGCCAAATCGATGTGCAAATCGTCCGCAAGCGATCGCGCGAAATGGGTCTTGCCGGCGCCGTAAGCGGGATAGAGGGCCAGTTTCAGCGGGACGCTCGTCCAATCGAGAATATCCACGGCACCCTGCCCGAACGGGATGTCCAACCGCCGCTGCACATGGCGGACGAGTTCTGAGAAGCCTCCGGAAATCAAAGCCAAATGGATTCCGCGGTTTCTAGCCGCTTCGACCAGCGCATCGGCGCCCGGGGCGATGCGGGTTTGTGCGACGCCCGCAGCGAACAATTCCTTTGTCAGCCCAGAGGCGACGAGATTGTCGACGGCCTGGCGGCACCAGGCGGCATAGGAATCGATCGCGCCCGCATACCAGGCGTCGTAGAGCGCGATATCGCGTGCCACCGCGGCGGGCCCGAGTTCATAGGCGAGCGCATGCCACAGCGAGCTTTGGAGTTCCGGCGTCGAAGCGGGCTCGCCGAAGAGGCAGACGGTGCCTTCAACATCCAAGAGAAGAAGCTTCAGCATTCGTCTGTCCGAAGGAGGAGGCCAAACTCGCGCAGGTTCCGCGTCTGTCCGCGGATAGACACGCTTAAGAATGCTCGTCTTTGGCCCCATGTCGAGAGCGATCTTCGGCGCGCACCCTCCGCGTCGCCCCGAAAACGAAGAAGGCCCGGACGAGCCGGGCCTTCCGTTACGCATGCGCTTGTTTGGTTCAGCCTGCGGGATGCAGCGTGACCTTCTGGACCCGCAAATTGATGATCTCGCCCACCAGCAGATTGTTGTCGTTGCGGCAGTCGATGGCGTTCACGGTGCCGAATTCCTTGGGCAGTCTGCCGGCCTTGCCGAACTTGCCGATCATGGTGCCATCCAGCTTCATTTTGTAAATCTCGCCAGCCGTATCGATGTCGCCCGGCGGGTTGGAGTTCGAGACATAAAGGGACTGGTTCGCGCCCGGCGTGATGCAGATCGCCTGCGGATTGCCGAGATTGGCAATCTGCGATTTGAAGGTGCCGTTATTGTCGAACACCTGGATGCGATGGTTGTTGCCGTCGGCGACGTAGACATTGCCTTGGGCATCCACGGCGATGCTCCGCACCTGATCGAATTCGCCCTGGCCGCTGCCCTTGTGGCCCCAGCTCTTGATGAACTTGCCGTCCTTGTCGAACTTGGCGACGCGGGCATTGCCCTGGCCGTCGGCCACGAAGATATTGCCTTGCGCATCCCAGGCGACATCCGTCGGGCGGCTGAACACGTCCTGGTTCCGGCCGGCGCCCGGCGGTCCGGCATTGGCTCCGCCACCTTCACCACCGCCGCCTTCAGCGGCTGCGCGGGTCGGGATGTTGATGGATTCAGCCTTGCGTCCGAGCAGCATGACCTGACGGCCCTGGGGATCGAACTTCATGACCATGTTGGTCGCCTGATCCACCACCCAAACATTATCCTGGGGATCGATGCGCACCTGGTTGGCGAACACGAAACCATAGACGTCTTTTGCGACTTCGCGCACGAACCGGCCGTTGCGGTCGAATTGATAGAGCTGCGATCCGCCATGCATGAATTGGCGCGAACCGCCCAGCGAAACGAAGGGATGGCCGGTGCGGGTGTAGACATAGATGTCGCCCTTGGAGTTCTGGGCGACGCCGCCGACTTCACCGAGATAGACGTTGTCGGGCGTCTTCAGGAAATTGGCGTCGGCATCATAGGGAATTTCCGGCGCATTGGTCTGGGCAATCGCCGGAACGCCCGCAAACGCAGCGCCCGCGAGCAGCAATGTAAGAATGCGTTTCATGATCTGGTTCCTCCCGGCCCGTTCTATCGGGCGCTCGCCTGTTTCGCTGGTGTCGGCTGCAGAATGAAGCGCTGCACGCGCCAGGATTCAATCTCACCCAGCACAGGGCGGTTGGGATCGCGGCAATCCATCATGTGCATGACCTGCAAGCCGGGCGCCAACTTGCCGGGCTTGCCAAATTTGCCGACCACCGTTCCGTCGAGTTCCACCTTGTAGATTTCACCGGTGATGTCCCACGAACCCGGCACGTTGCCGTTGGGGTTCGAATTCGACAGGAACATATACTGGTGATCGCCACCGGAGGCGCAGGCTGCCCAGCCGACGCCGAGATTGGTGATTTCCTTGATCGGCTTCAGATTGTTGTCCAGCACCTGGTAGCGGAAGTTGGAACGGTCCGCGACCCAGACATTGCCGTTCTTGTCCACCTGCATGCCGTGGGGCAGGTTGAATTCGCCGAGCGCCTTGCCGGGTTTTTCGCTGCCGACCTTGGTGATGAAGCGTCCATCGGGCGTGTATTTCACGACGCGGTTGTTGCAGTAGCCGTCGCTGATGAAGATGTTGCCCTGCGGGTCCCAAGCCACATCGGTCGGACGGCAGAAGAGATATTTCTGGTCGGGCAGGTTCGGGCCCGTGCGGGTGGCGACGGCGCCGTTCACGGCCGGCGGACGCCTGCCGATCACCATCAGCACCTTACCTTCGGGGCTGAACTTGGTGATCATGTTCGTGCCTTCGTCGACCGTCCAGATATTGTCGTTCTTGTCGACGCGGACCGAGTGCGAGAATTCGAAGCCGTAATAGCCCTTGCCGATTTCGCGGACGAAATTGCCGTTCTGGTCGAATTCCCACAGCTTCGAGGTGGGGGAACTGCGGTGGTAGACGAAAACGTGGTCTTTGGAATTGGTGGCGACCGCAACCGATTCGCCGAGAATCTCACCGGCAGGAACCTTCAGGAAGTTCGGCACGGCTGTGAAGGGGATTTCAGGCACCCCGGTGATCGTCGCCTTGAGCTGCGCTTGCGCAGCACCGGCGCAAAACATCAGAGCCAGGGCGCAGGTAGACGTAAGGAATCGCTTCATCGCTAGCCTCCCAAGATTCGGCGAATGGTTCTTTTTGCGGCGGAAACGGGCTGATTGCCGGCCGCGACCCTACAGCAGATACCCCGCCGGTTCAATCTGGCGGGCATGAGGGCTAAGCGGGTTCAGCAAAAGGCGAAAATGTTTTATGGTGGCGGAAAATGGGAGGACCTCTATGAAATCCAAACTGCTTCTTGCCGCTGCGCTGGCCGTTTTGGCGGGTTCCATGAATGTTCAGGCCGCCGCGCCGCAGCGCGTGCATCTGCCGATCACCAACAAGGAGTGGGAGACGCCGTTCCCCGGCTTCAAGATCGTCGGTAACATGTATTATGTCGGCACCTATGATCTGGGCTGCTACCTGATCGACACGGGCGCCGGCCTCATCCTGGTCAATTCGGGCGCGCCGGGGTCCTATCCCCTCATCAAGGCCAACATCGAGAAGCTCGGCTTCAAGACCAGCGACATCAAAATCATCACCTCGACGCATGGCCATTGGGACCATGTCGGCGATCTGGCCTTGTTCCAGAAGGATGCGCCGGGCGCCAAGACCTATATGAGCGAGCGCGACGCGCCGGTCATCGCGTCAGGCGGCGACATCGATTACCGCAAGGCCGAAGGGCGGGGCATCATCTACGATCCCGTTCGCGTCGATGTGAAGACCAAGCCGGGCGACCACATCAAGCTCGGCAATGTCGATATGACCGTGCATCAGGCGTACGGCCACACGCCCGGCGCGACGAGTTTCACCTTCACGCAGCAGGAGGGCGGCAAGACCTACAACGTCCTGATCGTCAACATGGACGGCATCAATGCCGGCGTGAAGCTGCTGGGTTCGCCAGGCTATCCGACCATCGTCCAGGATTTCGCGAGCACGCTGAAGGAACAGGCGACGTACAAGCCCGACATCTGGGTGTCCTCGCACGCCGGCCAGTTCAATCTGCACACGGTCTATAAGCCGGGCGATCCGTACAATCCGGCGCGGTTCGGCGATCTCGCGGCCTATCAAAAGAAGATCGCGGATTATCAGACGGCCTATGAAAAGCAATTGGCCGATGAACGCGGCGCCAAAACGAACTGACAAGAACTACACGTCCCTTCCCCTCTTCGAAGGGGTGGGACGTGGCGGTACTTACGGCACCAGCGCACCCACGGTGTCCAGATAAACCGCGTAGATCGACGTGCTGCCGCAGATGAAGAGGCGGTTCTTCTTCTTGCCGCCGAAACAGAGATTGGCACAGGTTTCCGGCACGTGGATCTTGCCGATCAGATCGCCGTTGGGCGCATAGCAGCGCACGCCGAACTCGTTGGGATCGCCGCTCCCCATTGTGAGCCAGAGATTGCCGTCCATGTCGGTGCGCGCGCCGTCCGTGCGACCCACCGCGCCAAAGGCCGGAATAAAAACCTTGTCGTTGGTGAGACGCTCGCCATTCACGTCGAAGACGCGCACATGGGAATCGCGCCCGATAGAGGTCTGCAGGCCGGTGTCCACGATGTAGAGCTTCTTCTCGTCGGGCGAGAAGGCGAGGCCGTCCGGTCCGCCGAAGCCGCTTGCGGCCACAGTGGCGCGGCCTGACTTCGGGTCCAGGCGATAGACCTGGGTCGGCAATTCCGGCGTGATCTTGTGGCCCTCGTAATTGCCGGCATTGCCGAACAAAGGATCGGTGAACCAGATCGCGCCGTCGGATGAGACCACGACATCGTTGGGCGCGTTCAGCGGCTTGCTGTCGAATTTGTCGATCAGCACGGTGATGGAGCCGTCATGCTCCGTGCGTGTCACGCGCCGCGAATCGTGCTCGCAGGTGATCAGCCGCCCTTCGCGGTCGCGGGTGTTGCCGTTGGAATTGTTCGATGGCGTGCGATAGACCGACAGGTGGCCGTCATCCTCGCTCCAGCGCATGATGCGGTTGTTCGGGATGTCGCTCCACAACAGATAACCGCCGTCGCGAAAATAGACCGGGCCTTCGCACCAGCGCAGGCCGGTCGCCACGCGCTCGAGCGCGGTGTTGCCGATCTTGTATTTGAAGCGCGGGTCCAGAACCTCGATGTGAGTATCGGGATAGCGCGTGCCCGGGAGCGGCCCGAGCGGCAGTTCATCGGCAGCGGTTTCGGGTCCACCCAATGTTGCCGTCGCGGCGGCGCCTGTCGCCGCTGCCAGGAATGTGCGCCTGTCCATGTCTTCCCTCCCGGTTCTTATGATTTTCAGCGAAGCGTGCGGTCCAGCGCGTCGCCTGCCGCCGCGATGCCCTCGAAATAGAGCGTCCACACCAGAAGATTTTTGCGGCAGGCTTCGACCACCGCATCCTCCATGTGCAACTCGGCGGCATAGCGCGCGATCGTGTTCCAGCCGGCGTTGGAATGTTCCAAATCTGCCGCTTCGTGCATGGCGAACCAGACGAGCTGATCCTCGTTCAGCTTGAACGTCTCGCGCCAGCGCCGGCGCTCGGCGCCGCTCCGGCCATATTCGCGATAGGCGCCGATGCCATAGCCCGGCACGTTGGGCCGCTCGGCACAGGTGTTGGCGATGACCCCTTCCAGCCAATGGCGGTTGGACATCAGCCCTTCCCAGGCGGCCCAGCAGATACTGGTCGAATCCAGCGGCTGCGCGCCGCGCACGTCTTCCACCCGCATGCCGAGATAGGTCCCGAGCTCCTCCAGATGCTGCCAGTGCGGCTTGCCATGGCCGTATTTCTCGTCGGCAATCACTTCGTCGGCGCAGGCTTCAATGATTTGCAGCCGCGTATCCCAATCCGGACAATTCGTGGCGACGCGCAGCTTCAGCACCGAATTGCGCTGGCGGGTGTTGAGCCGGTGCTGCATCACCCACATGCGCGCCCGGCCCATGGTGATGGGCTCGTGGAAGAATTTTGTGCGGCGCACATAATCATGGACCTGCTCGTCCAGCCGAGGAATCACGGAAGCGGTCAATGTCGTTCCTGGCGATTTCGATTTCGGGGCGCGAGACTAGGGAATTGCCGCGCCGCTGACAATTTCGAAGAGGGGCCGGCGCCATGCTAGGGTTTCCCATGATCAACCGCCTCCGACAGGTTGCATGCATCCTTGCCGCGCTGTTGATCGCGGGCTCGGCCTATGCCGCGACGCCGGCGGAGTTTTATCGCGGCCGCAACGTCTTTGTGGTCATCGGTTACACGCCCGGCGGCGGCTATGATTTTTATGCGCGGTTGCTCGCCCGCCATCTGGGAAAACATATTCCCGGTGGGCCGACGGTGATTCCACAGAACATGCCGGGCGCGGGCTCGCTGAAAGCCGCGAATTATCTCTATGGGATTGCGCCCAAGGATGGCAGCGTCATCGGCACCTTCGCCCACGGCATGGGGAGCGCACCGCTTCTGGGGCAAGCGCAATTCGACGCCCGGAAATTCGTCTGGCTCGGCAGCATCACCAAGGACGTCATGCTGTGCATTTCCTGGAACGGCTCACCGATCCGGAACTGGAGCGATGTCATGGCGAAACAATTCACTTTTGGCGGCGTGGCGGCCGGGAATGCGCCCGACATCTATGCCAAGCTCTACAATTCCGTGACCGGTGCGAAGATCAAACTCGCCACCGGCTTTCCCGGCACCAACGACATCGCGCTTGCCATGCAGCGCCGGGAGGTGGACGGGCTCTGCGGCATCGCCTGGAGCACGGTGAAGGCCCAGCATGGCGATTGGGTGCGGGACCGGAAAATCGGCGTGTTGCTGCAGGCGGCGACCAGCAAGGCCGCCGATCTTGCCGACGTGCCGCTGGCCGGCGAGTTCGTCCGTACACAGAAGGGACGCCAGGTGCTGGATTTCGTGCTCGCGAGCCAGATTATGGCGCGCCCCTTCGCGGCCCCGCCGGGGGTGCCGCCGGAGCGCGCGGCGGTCTTGCGCGCGGCCTTCGACGAGACCATGAAGGACCCCGCTTTCCTCGCGGACGCCAGGAAATTGATGTTGGATGTCGATCCCGTCGGCGCGAAAGAGATCGACGCGCTGATCGCTACGCTTTATGCCACGCCGAAAGACGTGGTGGCCGAAGCCACGCGCGTGCTGGTGAATTGAACAGGGGCCATAGGAGACCGAAGTGAATTTTACCCGCCGACATTCGTTGCAAACGCTCGCCGCCGCGATGGCTTTTCCTGCCGGTGCACGCGCCGCGTCGGACCAACCTGCGAAACC
>DATLVC010000201.1:0-4154 GCA_035577685.1 Micropepsaceae bacterium
TCATCGCCCGCGCGATGCCCACGCGCTGGTTCTGGCCGCCGGAGAATTCATGCGGGTAGCGGTTGATCCAATTGGGATCGAGACCGACCTTTTCCATGATCGCGCGGACGCGGGTGTTGACATCGCGCCGGGGCGTGCCCGGTTCGAGCGAGCGCAAGGGCTCGGCGATGCTTTCACCAATGGTCATGCGCGGATCGAGACTGGCCAGCGGGTCCTGGAAGACGATCTGGAATTCCTTGCGAAGACCCCGGATTTCCTTTTCCGTTGCGTCGCCGAGATTGCGCCCGCACCACACCACCGTGCCGGCGGTCTTCGGCAGAAGCCTGATCACCGCGCGGGCGAGCGTCGATTTCCCGCAGCCGGATTCGCCGACCACGCCCAGCGTCTCGCCTTCCTTCAGCGAGAAACTAACGCCATCGACCGCCCGCAGGGGTTTGTATTTGGGAAGGATGGTGCCGCCGACCCGCACGGGGAAATGCACCTTGATGTCGTCGACGGTGATGAGCGTGGGCCTTTCCGCGTCTGCCGGTTTCAGATTGACGTGGCCCTGGCGCATCGGCTTGTCGATCCGCGGCATGGCATCCAGCAGCATGCGCGTATAGGGGTGCTGCGGCCGGTAGAAAATCTCTTCCGCGGGACCCGCTTCGACGAATTCGCCATAGCGCATCACTTGCACGCGGTCGCACATGGCGGCGATCACGCCCATGTCGTGGCTGATGAGCACGACCGACGTGTTCAGCTCTTTCTTCAGGTCGCGCATGATGTCGAGGATTTGCGCCTGCACGGTGACATCGAGCGCGGTGGTGGGTTCATCCGCGATCAGAAGATCGGGGCCGCACGCCGTCGCCATGGCGATCATCACGCGCTGGCGCATGCCGCCGGAAAGCTCGTGGGGATATTGGCGCATGCGCCGCTTGGCTTCGGGAATGCGCACCAACTCCAGCGTTTCGACCGCGCGACGTGCGGCGTCCTCGCGGCTCATATGCTTGTGCACGCGCAAACTTTCCATGATCTGCTCGCCGATGCGCATATGCGGGGTCAGCGAGGTCAGCGGGTCCTGGAAGATCATGGTGATCTTGGAGCCGCGAATCTGATTCAAGCGGCTTTCGCGCGTACCGATCAGTTCCTCGCCGCGATAGGCGGCGCTGCCGGTGACCTTGCCGTTGCCTGCGAGGAGCCCAACAATCGCCATGAAAAGCTGGCTCTTGCCGGACCCCGATTCCCCGACCACGCCGAGGACTTCGCCCTCGCCGATTTCGAAGCCGACATTCTTCACCGCATGCACTTCACCGTCCGGGGTTGCAAAGCGCACATCGAGATTTTTCACGGCAAGAACGGGAACGGCCATGGAAAGTCAGCGCTCCTTGGGATCGAGCGCGTCGCGCAAGCCGTCGCCGATGAAATTGAAACAGAACAGAGTGAGCGCCATGAAGGCGCCGGGAAAGATCAGCGCCCAGGGCGCGGTGTCCATCTCGCCCGCGCCGTCGGAAATCAGGACGCCCCAGGACGTGAAGGGTTCGCGGATGCCCAAGCCCAGAAAGGAAAGAAAGCTTTCCGCCAGGATCACGCCCGGAATGGTGAGCGTGACATAGACGATCACCGGCCCTACAACATTGGGCACGATGTGGCGGCGGATGATGCCGAAATTGCCAACGCCGGCTGCACGCGCGGCCTCCACGAATTCCTTCTGCTTGGCCGAAAGCGTCTGTCCACGGACGATCCGCGCCATGGTAAGCCAGGAAACCGCGCCAATGGCGACGAACAAGAGAATGAAATTCTGATTGAAGATTACCATCAGGATGATGACGAAAAAGATGAAGGGCAGCGAATAGAGAATGTCGACGACGCGCATCATGATGGCATCCGTGCGGCCGCCGATAAAACCCGAAGCCGCTCCGTACAACACTCCGATCATGAGACTGACAAAAGTTGCAACTACGCCCACGGCCAGCGACACGCGCGCCCCATAGAGCACCCGCACAAACAAATCGCGCCCCACGGCATCGGTGCCGAACCAGTGCGCTCCGCCGGCGCGGCAGCGCACATCCATGCCCGGCCACCAGGACGGCGCGCAGGAAACGACGCTGTAATCCTGGTCGCTGAAGCCATAGGGCGAGAGAAACGGCGCGAACAGCGCCATCAGCGTAATCAGCGCCAGCAAGGCCATGCTGACGACGGCCGCCTTGTTGCGGAACAGGCGCCGGCGTGCGTCGCTCAACAGGCTGCGGCCCTTGACGGCTTTCTCCATCAATTGCGCGTCGGGATGCGAGGGCGAGCGATTCATCGTCACTCGTACCTTACGCGCGGGTCGAGCACGCCATAGAACAGGTCCGCAACCAGGTTCATGGTGATGATGAGCGCCGCGTAGAAGATGGTGACGCCGAGCACCAGCGTGTAGTCGCGGTTGAGCGCGGCCTGCACGAAATAGCGTCCGATTCCGGGAAGGCCGAAAATCTGCTCGACGATGAGCGAGCCGCTGACGATGTCGGCAATCGCTGGGCCGAGATAGCTCACCAGCGGCAGCAGGCCGGCATGCAGCGCATGGTGGGTGATGACGCGCCAGGTGGGAAGACCCTTGGCACGGGCTGTGCGGATGAAATTCGAGCGCAGCACTTCGACCATGCTGCCGCGGGTGATGCGGGCGATGACGGCGATGGGGCCGAGCGCCAGCACGATCACCGGCAGAATGATGTTGCGCGTGGCCCCGCCGTTCCAGCCACCCACCGGGAGCGAAAGATCGAGCCCGAAGATATGGACGCCATAGATGCCGAAGACGAGTTGCAAGAGCGGCGCTGTGACGAAGGCCGGAATGGTGATGCCGATCATGGCGAGCGTCATCACCGAATAATCGGGGCTTCGGTTCTGACGCAAGGCGGCGACGATGCCGAGCGTCGTACCGAGCGCAAAGGCCAGCGTGATGGCAAGCAGGCCGAGCTTCATGCTGACGGGAAAGCCGTTGGCGATAAGCTGGCTCACCGTGAAATCGCGAATCTTGTAGGAGGGTCCGAAATCGCCGTGCAGCAGGCGGCCAAGATAGATGAAATATTGCTGATAGACGGGCTTATCCAGATCGTAGGCGGCGGCGATGTTGCGGGCGATCTCGGGGGGCAGCACGCGCTCCTGGTCGAAGGGGCCGCCGGGGGCGAGCCGCATCATGAAAAAGGAGAGGGTGATGATGATGAAAAGGGTTGGAATGGCGCCCAGGATTCGCCTTATCGCGTAGGACAGCATGGGTTCGGTGAGGCTCCCGGTGGCCGTTTTCGAACGGACCCAACCTTGTCGAGCGCTGCGCCAAAGTCAATGCGCAGCATGGTCTGAATCCACCATGGAGCCGTTCTCGGAAGGCCGAAGCGGAATCCGGGTCCGGCCACGTTCTTTGCCGCGGTTCTTGGACGCCGCTATACCATGAGGGCGCACATGTCCGGAGATTCGGTGTGTCCACGTTTGTCGTCTTTTGCTGCGATCAAAACTATTTTCCGCTCGCCAAGGGGCTGGTTTTGTCGCTCGCAGGCGCGGCTTTGGAGGAGGCCGGCATCAAGCTCGCCTTCATCGACATCGGGTGTGACGCACAATCCCTCGCCTGGTTCCGCGAGCGGGGCGTGTCGGTCCTGCCGGCGTCCCGGCTGGCCGCGATCCAGGGCCTGGAAAACGTGCAGGGTTACCATCTGGCCCAGATTTGCCGGCCCTATCTGCCGCAGCTCTTTCCCGAGGCGGGCTGCTTCATCTGGCTCGATAGCGATTTGTGGGTTCAAGTCGCCGAAACGATCAAGCTGCTCGCCTATTATGCAAACGATGAACGCACCAAGATCTTTATCTGCCCGGAATGGCATTATTCCTACGGGAATATGAACAGCGACATTGTCAAATTCCACGTCAACAATATCGGACATCACTATCGCATGACCTATGGTCCGGAGGTGGCCGCCCGGCTTTCCGTGCGCCCATGGCTGAATACGGGCGTCTTCGCCATGGCGGCGGACAATCCTTTGTGGTCTCTCTGGGCGGAAGAGATGAAACGGCTCAACGCCGGGGATTATGGCGAGCACACGTCTCTCGCGCGTCATATGGCGGACGGGGTGTCGCTGAATTATCTCGTCGCCGACACATCCCGCGCGGTCCTTGTCGATCCGCTGTTCAATTTCACCTGCATGTGG
>DATLVC010000202.1:0-5321 GCA_035577685.1 Micropepsaceae bacterium
CATTTGCATTCGACGGGGACGAGTTGCGTTCCTGATTGTTGGCGCGCGGAGAGGCCATGGCAGCGCTTCTGGACGAAACCCACGACGAAAGGCTGGGCGCATTCGCCGGCGAGGTTGCCGCGCGCATCGAGCGGCTGCCGCTTTCGGCGTGGCAGGTTCGCACCCGCATTATCATCGGCACGGCCACATTCTTCGATGCGTTCGATGCGCTTGCCATCGCCTACATCCTTCCCGTCATCGTTCCCTTGTGGAAATTGTCGCCGCAGGAGGTGGGCGTGCTTATTTCGGCGGGATTTTTCGGCCAGCTCTTCGGCGCGTTGTTCTTCGGCTGGTTCGCGCAAGCTTACGGCCGGATGCCCGCGCTGATCGGCTCCATCGCGATCTTCGGGATTCTGAGTTTTGTCTGCGCGCTGTCGTGGGATTACCAATCGCTGCTGATCTTTCGCACGCTTCAGGGCTTTGGTTTGGGCGGCGAGGTGCCGGTCGCCGCCACCTATATCGGGGAACTGGCGAAGGCCAAGGGACGCGGCCGCTTCGTGCTGGTGTTCGAACTGGTGTTTCCCAGCGGAATTCTCGCGGCGTCCGTGCTCGGGCTATGGCTGGTGCCGAGCTTTGGCTGGCAGTCGATGTTCATCGTCGGCGCCATTCCGGCATTGCTGGTGCTGTTCCTGCAACGGCTGCTGCCGGAAAGTCCGCGCTGGCTGGCCGCGCGCGGGCGCTATGCGGACGCCGAAGCCGCGCTGCGCGTAATCGAGACCGGCACGGAAAAGGCCTTGGGCCACAAACTGCCGCCGCCCAATCTTGCGGTCGTCGCACCGTTAAAGCCGGCGTCGTGGCGCGACCTGTTCGGGCCGCCCTATCTGAGGCGCACGCTCGTCGTCTGGGTGATGTGGTTCGCGACCTATTTCGTGAATTACGGGCTGGCGACCTGGATGCCGACTTTGTACCGCACGGTGTTTCATCTGCCGCTGGATGTGGCGTTGCGTTATCAGCTTCTCACCAATGTCGCGACTTTGTTTTCGAGCGCGGCCTGCGCGTTTCTGATCGATTTGACCGGCCGGCGCCTTTGGTTCGTGGCGGCCTTTGCGGGATCGGCCGCTGCGCTGCTCGTGCTCTGGTATATCGGCCCGACGACGGCGACGCGCGTGCTGCTGCTCGGCACGCTCAGCAATATGTGCGTCGGCACCATGTCGCTCGCGGTCTATCTGTATACGCCGGAGCTTTATCCGACGCGGAGCCGCGCACTCGCGGTCGGCACGGCCACCGCGTGGCTGCGCCTTGCCTCCATCATCGGGCCGAACGTCGTGGGCATGATGGTGGCCGATGGCGGACTGAAAACGGTGTTCCTCGCCTTCGGTCTCGTCGCGGCGGCGGCGTCTCTTATCGTCGGCCTGTTCGCCATCGAAACCCGGGCGCGCGTACTGGAAGAAATCTCGCCTTAGCCCATTACTCCGCCGCGCGGTTCTGCGACACCTGAATCATCCCCATCAGCCTGCCCGGCGTGATCGGCGATTCGGAAATCTTCACCCCGAACGGGGTCAGCGCGTTTTCGATGGCGCCGATGATTGCCGCAATCGCCGGAATGGTGCCGCCTTCGCCTGCGCCCTTGACGCCGATGGGATTGAGCGGCGACGGCGTCTCCATGTGGTGCAGCTCGACATGGGGTACATCGGTCGAGCCGGGCAGCAGATATTCGCCGAAATTCACGTTCAGCGGCTGGGCGTTGGAATCGTAGAGCATCGTCTCGAACAGTGCGTTGCCGACGCCATGGGCCACGCCGCCTTCGACCTGGCCCCGCACAACCATCGGATTGATGACGTTGCCGCAATCGTGCATCACGATATAGCGCAGGATTTCCACCCCGCCGGTCTCGATATCGACTTCGACCTCCGCCACATGGGTACCGTTGGAATAGGTCGACTGATCGGGCGTGAAATAGGCCGTGTGTTCCAGTCCTGGCGCCAGCCCGCCCGCCATGGAGACGCCCGGCATACCGGCAGCCTTGAAAGCCAGCTCGCGAAAGTGCTTGCGCTTATCGGGCTGTCCGCGCGCAATCGCAAAGCCATTGCTGAGTTCGATGTCGGCCGGCGAAACCTGCAGCATGTCGCCGGCGATTTGCTTCAGCTTCTTCGCCACTTCCTTGGCCGCGAGATGCGCCGATGATCCCGCATTCACCGCGGTGCGCGCGGCGAATGTGCCCATGCCGAAGGCGATGCTGGCGGTGTCGCCCGTGACCACCGTGATGTCTTCGTAATCGGCGCCCAATTCATCGGCGGCAATCTGTGCCAGAATCGTCTTGTGCGATTGGCCGTGCGGCGTGGCACCGGTATATAGGCTGATCTTGCCGGTGGTGGAAATGCGTATCGTGACACCTTCATAGGGGCCAAGGCCAGTTGCCTCTACGGCATTGCCCATGCCGATGCCGATATAGCGGCCCTTAGCGCGGGCCTCACGCTGGCGCGCGCCAAAGCCGTCATAATCGGCCGATGACAATGCCGTTGCCTGGCAGGTGGGATAATCGCCGCTGTCATAGGTGACAGGACGGCCGTCGCGGAAAATGATGCCGACCTTGTAGGGCATCTGCTCCGGCTGGATGAAGTTGCGCCGGCGCACTTCGGCCGGATCGAGGTTCAGCTCCCTCGCCACGCGATCCATCAGACGTTCCATCACGAACACGCCCGCAGGCCGTCCTGCGCCGCGCACCGGTGTGGTCGAAATCTTGTTGGTGAAGGCGACGAGCACCTCCATCTTGAAGCTGGGAATGACGTAAGGGCCCGGCACCGTGGTCGCGGCGATCCAGGGCACGGTCAGGCCCCAGGGCAGATACGCACCTTCGTCATGCACCATGCGGCCGCGCAGGCCCAGGATCTTCGCGTCCTTGTCGACCGCGATTTCCATATCCCAATATTCGTCACGCTCCTGATGGGTGGCGAGGAAATTCTCGCGCCGGTCCTCGATCCATTTCACCGGCCGGCCGAGCGTTTGTGCCGCCACTGCGACGCAAGGATATTCGGGATAGAGCGCGCCCTTGGGGCCGAAGCCGCCACCGACATCGGGTGTGATCACGCGCAGCTGATTGTCATTGAGATCGAGCGCATCAAGAAAAGAACGCTTGATGCGGTGCGAGCTCTGCGAAGAGATGTAGACCGTGAAACTGTCGGTGATGGAATCGTGGATCGCGACCAGCCCGCGGCACTCCATGAAGAACGGCCCACCGCGATGCGTGTGGAGATTCTCCTTGAAGACATGCGCGGCATTGGCGAAGGCGGCGTCGTTGTCGCCATGGCTGAAAGGCACGCGCGCAGCGATGTTGGAGGGTGTTCCTTCGTGGACGACAGGCGCATCGGGCGCAAGCGCGTCCATGCAATCGGAAACTGCCGGCAACGGATCGTAATCGACTTCGACGAGATTTGCCGCGTCCTCGGCGATGTAACGTGTGTCCGCCACCACCATCGCGATGGGCTCACCAACATAGCAGACTTCGCTTTTCGCCAACACCATCGGCATAAAGAGTTGCGAAATAGCCGGGTTCGGCACCAGTAGCGTCAGCGGTCTCTGCGCCGGTTCGGGAAGATCGGCATAGGTGAGCACCAGATGCACGCCAGGAAGGGCGCGCGCGACCGTTGCGTCGATGCCGTTGATGCGCGCATGGGCATGGGCACTGCGCACGAAACAGGCATGCAACGTGCCGGGAAAGCGTATGTCGTCCACATAATGACCGCGACCGGTCACAAGCGCCGGGTCTTCGGTGCGCTTGACCGCCGAGCCGAAATATTTCGGGCGATTGGACCGGTGAACGCCGGTGTCCCCGGCGACAGGCTGGCCGTGATCGTCCTTGGAGGCTGCCATGAAAGATCTCCTTCGCGCCGGACGGGCCGGGCGTCAATTCCTTGTGGTGGAGGGAATAAACGCTCGCGCCGCTCTTTGCAAAGAGGACGAAGCGCCCCATTGTGTGCCAAAGAAGGCGGGAACAACCGCCCGGTTTCGGGAATGGAAAACACGCGAATATGACCGACCGTTCGCAGGAATTCAGCCGTGCCGCGGGGGCGCCGATGCGCCCTGCCCGGGACTTCCAGGAGCACCTGGCGGAACTGGAGCGCCAGGGGCTTCTGGTGCGCATAGACCGGCCGATCAACAAGGATACCGAGTTGCATCCGCTGGTGCGCTGGCAGTTCCTCGGCGGCGTGGCCGAGGACGAACGCCGCGCCTTCCTGTTTACCAATGTGGTGGATTCCAAAGGGCGGCGTTACGACATTCCGGTCGCGGTGGGCGCGCTTGCGGCCTCTCCTCGCATCTATGCCATCGGCATGGGCACGGAAGTCGATGAAATCGGCCCGGCCTGGGATCGCGCGATTGCGCATCCCATCCCACCGGTGCGCGTGAATGACGCACCGTGTCAGGAGGTTGTGATTGAGGGGGACGAATTAAGGGGTCCCGGCGGGGGGCTCGCGAGTCTGCCGGTTCCCGTCTCGACGCCGGGCTTCGATTCCGCGCCCTATCTGACGGCAACGCTTTGCATCACGCGCGATCCCGAAAGCGGCATCCAGAACATGGGCATGTATCGCGCGGCCCTGAAGGCCACCGACCGGCTGGCAGTGCGCATGGTGGCGCGGCCGGGTGGCGCCGGAGGCTATCTGCACTGGCAGAAATACAATGCGCTGAAGCAGCCGATGCCGATCGCTATCGCAATCGGCGCCGCACCCATTGTCTGTTTCACCGGGCCCCAGAAGCTCGCCGTCGATATGGACGAGATGGGCGTTGCCGGCGCGCTCGCCGGTGCACCCCTGCGCATGACGAAATGCGTGAGCGTGGACCTCGATGTGCCGGCAGACTCGGAAATCGTCATTGAGGGGATCATAGATCCAGAATGGCTGGAGCCCGAAGCGCCCTTCGGCGAAAGCAATGGCTATGTGGCGCTCGAAGCGTTCAACATGAAGATGCAGGTGACGGCGATCACCATGCGGCGGAAGCCCGTCTTCGCCGCCATCATCAGCCAGGTGACGCCGTCGGAATCGAGCGTCATCAAGAAAGTCGCCTATGAGCCGTTCTTCCTGGCACATTTGCGCGACCATCTGGGCGTGAAGGGCATCCGTCGCGTGGCCATGCACGAGCGGCTGACCAATCTCAGACCAGTGATCTTCCTGCAATATGCGCAAGGAACGCCAAAGACCGAAGTGTGGCGCGGGCTCTATGGCACGGCGAACTTCCAAGGTGGCTGCGGCAAGATCGTTGTGGCGGTGAGCGAGGACATCGATCCGCAAAGCGTCGATGCGGTGCTGTGGTCGCTCGCTTATCGTTCCAATCCGGTCGAAGATGTGCAC
>DATLVC010000203.1:0-12675 GCA_035577685.1 Micropepsaceae bacterium
TCGCCGCGACCGTGTCCCACCGCATATGGCCGGCCTGCCCATTGCCGACGTCGAACCAGACGCCGCGACGTCGGGCGGCGAGCACCTCGGGGAGGATGTAACCACTGTCATCGATGATGCTGTTGGGCGGCGGCGCGAACATATGGGTGACGATGTCGCCGCGCTTGAGCTGATTGATCAGCAAGGGAAGCGGCGAGACGGTCTGACCCATGTGGATCATCACGGGCAGGTTGAAGGAACTCGCCACTTCCTGGGTGCGCCTGAGGACTTCATTGTCGTTCGGCCCGGCGACATCGCGGGACAGCCGCGCCTTGACGCCGGCGATGAAGTCACGGTTCTTCGCAATCGCATCCTTAGCTGCGGCGACATCGGCGCGGGCGATATCCATCGTGTCGCCTTCGGGCAAAATGCCGGCGCGTCCGATATTGATCAGCACACGGGCTGGCTGGGGTGAGGTTCGCGCCACCGCAATCGTATCGCCGATATGATCGGCACCCTGCGATCCCGCATCGATCCATCCCGTAACGCCGTCCTGCAACACCAGACCCGGACCTTCCTTGAAACGGGCGGTATGGGTGTGGACGTCTATCAGGCCCGGCACCACAAGCTTGCCGCGGGCGTCTATCGTTTCGGCGGCGTCGGCGGCGATGTTGGCCTCAACGGCAGCAATGCGGCCGCCGGAAACCGCCACGTCGCGGACCCCGTCGATCCGGAGCGAGGGGTCGATCACGCGCCCGCCCCGCACGATCAAATCATAGCGCGCCGCCGCCCCGAACACGCTGGTCGCACGGGCGAAGGTGAGTGCCCCTGCTGCACAGACAAACTGACGCCGATTTAGCATCGCCGATCCTCCCGGATTGAACCCCGCGTTTCTTCCCAATGCACGGATTTATAGCACAGCTTCGGCCGATTTTATTTCCGGATCGCTTCGCCGCGCTTGGCGGCGAGAAGATATTCGCGGTTGCCATCCCCTCCGGCAATGGGGCTATCCATGATGCCCAGTACCTGCCAGGCCAGCGTCTTGATCCAGGTGGTGATTTCGACGAGAGCCGCGTCGCGCAAGACATTGTCCTTGACGATGCCGCCGCGCGATACGCCACGCGGACCCACTTCGAATTGGGGCTTCACCAACAACACGGCCCAGGCGTCAGGCGTCGCGAGATGGAGCGCAGGCGGCACCGCCAATCTCAGGCTGATGAAGCTGACATCGGCGGTGATTGCACCAGGTGATTGGGGAATCTTCGTCGCAGTGAGGTCACGCGCGTTTACGCCATCCAGGCGCTTCACGCGTTGATCGGACGAAATCTTCGCATGCAGCTGTTCATGTCCGACGTCAACCGCATACACGCATTTCGCGCCGCGTTCGAGCAGCACCTGCGTGAACCCGCCAGTCGAGGCACCGACATCGAGGCATACGCGGCCCTCGGGTGACAGACCGAAATGGTCAAGCGCGGCAGCGAGCTTCACGCCGCCTCGGGAAACGTAAGGGTGAGCCGGTTGGTACAGGATGTTCATGCCCTCATGCAGCTTCTGTGCGGTTTTCGTGATTCGCTGGCCGTCGGCTTGCACATTGCCGGCACGGATGGCTGCCTGCGCCTCGGCGCGCGTCGCCGCAAAGCCATGACTGACCAGGAAAATGTCGGCGCGCTCGCTCCGATCAGGCATGCAACCACAGGATGGCGGGAATGACGCTACTCCCCGCTCGCCATCACGGCGTCGCGTTCCCGCCCGAGCGCCGAAAGCCCCGCAGCGACGATACCTTTGGCGTCGAGCCCGGCAATCTCATACATGCGCTCCGGCGTGTCGTGATCGAGGAAGCGATCGGGCAGGATCAGGGTGCGGATTTTCAATCCGCGGTCGAGCAACCCGTCCCAAGCCGCAAAATGCAGCGCATGCGCACCGAAGCCGCCAATAGAGCCTTCCTCGACGGTGAGAAGCACTTCGTGGTTCTGTGCCAGCCGCCGCACCAAATCGGTATCGAGCGGTTTGGCAAAACGGGCGTCGGCCACGGTTGCCGACAATCCGTAGGCGGAGAATTTTTCGGCCGCCTTGAGACATTCAGCCAGACGCGCGCCGAAACTCAGGATCGCGACCGAACTGCCCTCACGCAGGATGCGCCCCTTACCGAGTTGCAGCGGTTTGCCGATCGCGGGCAGCGGCACGCCCATCCCCTCCCCGCGCGGATAACGGAAGGCCGACGGCCTGTCGTCGAGCGCTCGCGCGGTTGCCACCATATGCACAAGCTCGGCTTCGTCGGCGGCGGCCATGACCACGAAACCCGGCAACGTCGCGAGGTAGGCGACATCGAAGGCCCCGGCATGGGTAGGCCCGTCGGCGCCGACAAGCCCCGCCCGGTCAATGGCAAAGCGCACGGGAAGCGATTGGATCGCCACGTCATGCACGACCTGATCATAGCCGCGTTGCAGGAAGGTCGAATAGATCGCAGCGAAAGGCCGGTAGCCTTCCGCGGCAAGCCCGGCGGCAAATGTCACTGCATGCTGCTCGGCGATCCCCACATCGAAAAACCGCTTGGGGAAGCGCTTGGCGAAGAGATCGAGACCGGTACCGGACGGCATGGCCGCCGTGATGGCGACGATCTTTTCGTCGTGCTCGGCTTGCGCGATCAGAGCTTCCGCAAACACCTTGGTGTAGCTGGGTGGGCCGGCCGCAGCTTTCTTCTGCTCGCCGGTCAGTACGTTGAATTTGGAAACGCCGTGGAATTTGTCGGAAGATGCTTCGGCGGGTGGGTAGCCTTTCCCTTTTTTCGTCACCACATGAACGAGGGTAGGGCCGGTATCCGTATCGCGCACATTCTCGAGCACCGGAATGAGATGGTCGAGATTGTGGCCGTCGATGGGGCCGACATAGTAGAAACCCAACTCCTCGAACAACGTGCCGCCCATCCAGAAGCCGCGCGCATATTCCTCGGTACGTTCCGCAGCCACCCGGAAGAAACGGGGCAATCGCTGCGAAATCCGCTTCAGGAAATAGCGCAAGCCGCGATAGGTGCGACTCGATACCAGCCGCGCGAGATACGCGCTCATTGCGCCCACCGGCGGGGCGATCGACATGTCGTTGTCGTTGAGGATAACGATCAGCCGAGCGCCCATGGCGCCGGCATTATTCATCGCCTCATAGGCCATGCCGGCGCTCATCGCACCATCGCCGATCACACAGACGACGTGATGCTTCTGCCCGGCGAGGTCGCGCGCCACGGCGAAGCCGACGCCCGCGGAAATCGAAGTCGAGGAATGGGCCGCGCCGAAAACGTCATATTCGCTCTCGCTGCGTTTGGTGAAGCCGGAAAGGCCGCCGCCTTGGCGCAGCGTCTTCATGCGCGCGCGCCTGCCGGTAATGATCTTGTGCGGATAGGATTGGTGGCCAACATCCCAGATAAGCTTGTCGCGCGGCGTATCGAAGACGCGATGGAGTGCCACCGTCAGTTCGACGACACCGAGTCCGGCACCGAGATGGCCGCCGGTCAGGGATACGACCTCCACGGTTTCTTTGCGCAAATCGGCTGCGAGTTGGTTCAGCTCTTCGCGTGGAAGTGCACGCAGATCGACCGGATCATTGACTTTGTCCAGCACGGGAGTTTTGGAAGAACCGCTCACGAAACTCTCTAAATCCGTTGAAAAATCAAACCCTTCAGGCTCTGACGCGGCGCGCTGCCCAGCCCCGAAGATCGGCTTTCTCCGCAGGCAAATCAAGCCGATCGAAGACCTAGGGCAGCCACCGTATATTGCGGTCTTATAATTCCATCGGCTCCGTGCCCTTGGCGCCTTCCGGGCCAAGCACGATCTTTTCCAGCCGTGCTTCCGCGCCCTTGAGCTTGCTCTCGCAATGGGCCTTCAGCGCCGTTCCACGCTCATACAGGGCAATCGAATCTTCGAGGTCAACTTCACCCTGTTCCAGACGGGAGACGATGTCCTCAAGTTCCGCGAGGGCGGCCTCGAAGCTTAAATCTTCGACCGTCGGCACCGGGTCCGTGCTTTGCTCCGCCATGGAAGGGTTCCCTATTCAGGCCGCCATCAAGGCGCGCACATGCGCGCCCGCCGAACGGGCTGTCGCTGAGAGGTCATACCCCCCCTCGAGCGAGGAAACAACGCGGCCCTCGCAGCTTTGCTTGGCGATTTTGCAAAGTGCGCCGGTTGCCCAAGAAAAATCGCTTTCGTCCAGGCGCAACTGGGCCAAAGGATCGTCGCGATGTGCGTCGAAGCCCGCAGAGATGATCAGCAAATCCGGGCCGAATGTCGCAAGCGCGGGTAGGATTTCGCGCTCGAAGGCACGTCGGAATTCGGGGCCGCCGGCGCCAGGTGAAAGCGGAGCGTTGACGATGTTGTGCGCGACGCCGGTTTCATCGGCGCTGCCCGTACCCGGATAGAGCGGCGATTGATGGGTAGAGGCGTAGAACAATCGCGGATCGGAGGTGAACGCGGCCTGGGTACCGTTGCCGTGATGAACATCGAAATCCACCACCGCGATTTTTTCCAGCCCATGCGCCGCGCGAGCATGAAATGCTCCCACGGCAACGCTGTTGAAGAAACAAAAGCCCATGGCACGGTGCGGGGTCGCGTGATGGCCGGGCGGTCGCACCGCACAAAAAGCGTTTTTGGCCTCACCCGCCATCACCATATCAACACCAAGAATAACCGCCCCCGCCGCACGGAGAATCGCATCCTTGGTTCCGGGCGACGCGATGGTATCGGAATCGACCTGCACATAGCCGGATTCCGGCATGGCCTCGAGCAAGGCGGTGACGAAATCGGGATCATGAACGCGTGCCAGCGCCGCCTCACTCGCTTTGGGCGCCGATTTGCGCAGCAGCGACGCGAATTCAGGCCCCTCCAACAGCTTCAGAACTTCGGAAAGCCGCGCCGAACGTTCAGGGTGGCCGGGCGGCGGCTCATGCAGCAAACAGTCGGGATGCGTAATAAGGGCCGTGGTCATGGGTGCTCGTTCAATGGGTTTCAAGATCGTCAAGTTCTGACGCCGGAATTTCACAATTCAACGCAATGCTGTTGCGGCGGCTTCGTGCAAGCTCCATGAAAGGGACTTCGGCGCCGACGTCGAGGGACCAGATTTCGGGCGCAGCCAAATCCCATTTCTTGCGGAACACCTGATAAGCGGCTTCCAACAAGGCATAGCGGCCACCGCGGGCCTGTTCGAAAGTCAGGGTGCCCCGGTACATGTCATGGCGTAAATGACCACTCCCTTCATGGAAGAGCCAGGCTCCCTTGGCGCAGACCAACTTGAACCCCGCGAGGTGCGCCCGCATGCCATAATCGATATCTCCGAAATAGCCGAAGAAGCGAAGATCAAGAACACCTATGTGTTCGATGAGTGCCCGCTTCACCAGGACTGCATCGCCGGAGAGCAACTTATCCTCCACGTAGCGGCATCCATTGGCCGCGAACACACTGCGCGAGAAATTATCGATGTCCTGATATGTCTTAAGAGGATCCTTCGGCTCAACTAGATGTTCCGGGTGGCTGTCGGTGTAATTGGAGGTTCCGCGCACGATGCCGATGTCGCGTGATAGAGACGAAACCAGCAGCAGCCCCTCAATAAAGCTCGAAGTCAGAACCATGTCGTTGCTGATGAAGAAGACAATGTCGCGCGTGGCGTGATGAAGACCGATGGAAAAAACACCGGAATAATGCTGATGTTTGCGCGACCTTATGATCTTAGTGTCATGGCCGGTAGCTTTTGTGCGGTGCCGCTGGAAGACATCGAGAATTTTCTCGTCCGGCGCCGACGCATCGTCGACTAGGACAAATTCGCAACTTAGCCCAAGCCGATTCACCGAATGGAGAAGCGAACTCAGACACCGCCCCGTCCATTCGGCATTGTTGCGCGCGGGAACTATAATGCTTGGCATGGCAATCCTTGAAGCAGCGCTACAAAGACGATAGCAAAGAGTTCAACTACGAGCCTGGCTCAGATTCAGTCTTCTCTCACCAATCGGCACCCACCCCGCCGATTTTTTCCGCAATGCGCTGTCGCTGTAAAGCCGCTCAAGGGCTTCGGCAATCTCATCCACATCGGATTCGCCAAGCCTTCCGTTCCGGCATGTGGATTTCGCGAACCAGTCTCTGGCGCGTCAGCCCAAGTGCATTGTTGCCGGCGTAAAGGTGCCGGGATCATGAACGCGTGCGAGCGCCGCCTCACTCGCTTTGGGCGCCGACTTGCGCAGCAGCGACGCGAATTCGGGCACCTCCAACAGCTTCAGAACTTCGGAAAGCCGTGCCGAACGTTCGGGGTGGCCGGGCGGCGGCTCATGCAACAAGCAATCAGGATGGGTGATGAGGGCGGTGGTCATGTACGTCTCACTCAATGCATCTCAAGGTCGTTCAGTGCCGCGGCTGGAAAATCATATTTCAAAGCCACGCTGCCAGCACGGGCACGCGCATGCTCCATAAACCGCAAAGGCTCAGGCCCTATATTGACGGACCAGGTTTCGGGCGTGGCCAAGTCCCATTTCTTGCGGAACTCCTGATAGGCGTTTTCCACTAAAGCATAGCGCGTGTCGCGGGCCTGTTCGAACGTCAGCGCACCTCGCTGCATGTCATGGCGCAAATGGCCGCTGCCCTCATGGAAGAGCCAGGCACCCTTGGCGCAGACCAGCTTGAACCCCGCGAGGTGCGCCCGCATGCCATAATCGATATCCCCGAAATAGCCGAAGAATCGCAGGTCCAGAACGCCGATACGTTCGACGAGAGAACGCTTCACCAGAATCGCATCTCCCGACAGCAAAGTGTCCTCCACAAAGCGGCAGCCATTGGCCGTGAACACATTGCGCGAGAAATTGTCGAGGTCTTGATAGCTCTTGACGGGTTCCTTTGGCTCGATCTGATGTTCCGGGTGGCTGTCGGTGTAATTGGATGTCCCGCGCACAATGCCGAAATCGCGCGACAGCGACGAAACCAGAAGCAACCCCTGAAGAAAGCTCGAGGTCAGCACCATGTCGTTGCTGATGAAGAAGATAATGTCGCGTGTCGTGTGATACAGGCCGATGGAGAAGACGCCGGAATAATGCTGATGCTTGCGCGATCTTATGATTTTGGTCTGGTGGCCGGAGGTATTGGCGTTGGCACGGTGCTGCCGGAACGCGTCAAGAATTTTCTCTTCCGGCGCCGACGCATCGTCGACCAGAACGAATTCGCAGTCCAGCCCCAGGCGATTCACCGAATGAAGAAGCGAGCCCAGACAGCGCATCGTGGATTCGGCGTTGTTGCGGGCTGGAACGATAATACTCGGCATGGCGATCCTTGAAGCGGCGTTACAACGACAATAGCAAAGATTTCAAGGCGCGCGCATGGTTGGACCAGGTTCGATCCTCTCTCACGATCCAATCGGCACCGGCCGCGCCGATCTTTTTCCGCAAGGCGCTGTCGCTGTAAAGCTGCTCAAGGGCCTCGACAATCTCATCCACATCGGATTCGCCCCAACCTTCTGTCCCGGCATGTGGGTAATCGCGAACCGGACTTTGCCGCGTCAGCACGAGCGCATTATCGCCCGCATAAAGGTCTTTCACGCCCGTGTTGGGAGCGAGGATCACGGGCACGCTACAGGCCATCGCTTCTTTGGCAAGCAGATTGGTGCAGGCTTCGGCCCGCGAAGGGGCCAGCGCACAATCCATCTCCCGCAAGAGTCCCGGCATCATTGCGTTCGGCACCGGGCCGATTTCGATCACTTTGGCCGGATTGATGCCATTCTTCGCGACCCAATTCTTCACGTCGATGGTGCCTTCGCCCGTTTGCCCGAGCGGCGCTCCGAGCTTTCCCTGAAACCCTAGGGAGAGCTGCGGCCATGGCGAATGCCAGACCGTGACCAAAACGGCATCGTCGTGGCGGCGCGAGAATTCGCGAAACGCCAGCAGCGTCAGATCGTGGCCTTTGCGAAATTCCACCTTGCCGCCGGAGAAGATGTAGAACCGGCTGGGGTCGAGCACGCCGGATTTGGGCGCGGGATGGAATTGCGAGGGATCAGTGCCTTCGAACACGATCGCCACAGGTTTGCGGCAATGGGCTTTGAGCAAATCCGCATTCCAATGCGAGGCGGTCAGAAGCAGATCATATTTCGCGAGCTTCCGATCCAGGCCCTCAAGCCGCGTATCCTCGAAGATGCACCGACCGACGGTGCGCGTGCCTTTGAGCCCGCCCTCGAAATAAAGCCCGTTGCCGAGTCCCTCCACGATCTTCATGGGCAGCGTATGCGATCCGGTTTTGGCGCGCTGCAGCTCGGCCTGAAATTGGTTCGAGCGCAGAATGGCATCGCGGCAGGCGATCAGCTTCAACGGGTCGAGACCAGCCACCTCATTGGGTGTGATGCCTGCGCCCATCAGCGGATGAAGGTCGGAATCGTTTGCCCAATGCAGCAGCAGGTTCAGGCCGACAATGCCCCAGCCCGAGACATTGTTGATCCCCCAATTGAGCAGGACAGGTTGCATCGAGGAAGCCGATGATCCTTTCAGAGTTGCGGCAGACCCGTGGCCCGAAGCTGCACGCCGCCTTGAGGCATGGCGCGCGCCACCTCGATCACAGCCTTCACCGGCGCGGCCTGCATCAGCGTGTTCAAGCCATCCAGAGCTTTCAAGCTTGCTTCCGAGCTTCCAAGCATGCGCGACACTGCGCCCACAATCCCGCGCGGTGCGGGATAATTCTTGAAGACCACGCGCGCGTCGGGCGCAATGCCGGCGAGCTTTTTGACGTCGTCCACCGCGACCCAGAACCCACCAAGCTCGTCGACGAGGCCGCGCTCCTTCGCATCCGCGCCGGTCCAGACGCGCCCGCGCGCCACCTGCTGCACCCGATCAAGCGGCATCTTACGTCCGGCTGCCACCTTCTGGGTGAAGTCGGCATAGACCAGATCAGCCTGGGCGTTCACCGCGGCCAATTGGGTTGCATCCCAGGGCGCGATACCGGACAGGAATAGTGCATTCTTCCCGATGCCGAGTTCGCGCGCTTCGAGGCCCACCATTTCGAGCGATTTGCCGACCGCGAACTTCCCCCACAAGACGCCGATGGAGCCAGTCAGCGTGCCGGGCTCAGCCACGATGCGGTCCCCCGCAACCGCGATGTAATAGCCGCCGGAAGCCGCCACCGAACCCATGCTCACGACGATGGGCTTTCCGGCTGCGTGTGCCTTTTTCAGCGCGTTCAATATCTGATCGGAGGCGATGGCTGAGCCTCCGGGCGAGTCCACACGCAACAGAATTGCCTTCACATTCTTGTCCGCGGTCGCGTCGCGGATGGCCTGGGCGAACGTATCGCCTGCGACTGACGCGCGACTGTCGCTCAATGGACTGTCGTCGCCGCCTTCCACAATATCCCCTGCGGCATGCACCAAGGCGATAGTGGGGGCGCCGGCGAGGCCCGGATTGCGGTTGCGGGTCGCCTGCACGTAGCGATCGAAGCGCGTGATGGTGGCTCCTGTCCCGGCCCGCGCCTTCGCTGCGTCGCGCGCCTCGTCCTCATAACCGATATTGGTGATAAGCCCCTTGTCCTTCACGGTTTCGACGGTGGCAGGGCTCGCGTCGAGGACCGAAATCAGGGCTGTAAGGTCAAGCTTGCGGTCGGAAGCCGCTTCGGCGGTCGCCGAATCGTACCAGGATTGCAGCACCCGCATGGTGGCTTCGCGATGGGCCGTGGTGAAATCGGTTTCGGTGAACACATTCGCCGCGTTCTTATATTCATAACGCTGCACAAATTGCGGGGTGGCGTTGACCTTGTCGAACAGCCCCTTGAAGAACATCGTGGTCGAGGACGCGCCCGCACTGAAGAAGGTGCTGACCGGCTGCATCCAGATCTGATCGGCCGCGGCCACCGCGGTGTAATCGCCGAGCCCGCCCGAATAGAAGCTCTGGGAATGGGCGATGACGAATTTCTTGGATTCCTTGAAATGCTTCAGGGCATCGCGGAGCTCTTCGGCCTTGGGCACCGAAAGGTCGCCGGACCCCACCCGCAGGAAGACGCCCTTGACCCGGGGGTCGCGCGCGGCCCGGTCCAGACCCATGACCACATCCATGATCGAGACCTTGCCTTCGCCGAGGTCTAGCAGACTCGCGGTGGATTTGTCGTCCATCGCTTTTCTGAGATCGAGTTCCAGAACGGTGTTGCCGGAGATGCCATCGCCGCTGAACAACGCCACAGCCGTCAGCACAAGGAGGAGGATAAGCACCACCACCACCGCCCGTGCGATGCCGTTGAGCACGCTCTTTACGATTCCCCACATCCAGGACAATACAACCATGACGATTCCCTTTCCGCATTCGGCGATGCGGACTCTATAGGGAATGCATCGGCAATGGCCAATGCCGGCCGCGGGTCTTCCCCGCGCCGCTTACAAGGCCTGCGAGCCGATTTCGCCGGTCCTGATGCGAAGCGCGGAATCAATATCCAGAATGAAGATCTTTCCATCCCCAATCTTGCCGGTGCGCGCGGCGCGCATGATCGTCTCGGCCACCGAGGCGGCAACCTCGTCATCCACGGCGATTTCTAGCTTCAGCTTCGGCACGTAATTGATCGAATATTCCGCGCCGCGATAGACCTCCTTATGTCCCCGCTGACGGCCATAGCCCCGCACTTCGCTGACGGTCAGTCCGTTGATGCCCGCTTCGGTCAGCGCCTCGCGCACCACGTCGAGGCGGTAAGGCTGAATGATGGCGACAATGAATTTCATGGACTGGTCCCTCCGAAGGCAACGTTGTAGCCCGCCTCGCCATGGGTGGTAAGATCTAGGCCCTGAATCTCGACATCCCGCCCCACCCGCAAACCAACCAGCGCCTGTGTCAGCTTGATCAAAATGAAGCTCGCCACCGCGGACCAGACCGCCGCAACCGCGACACCTGTTGCCTGCACGCCGAATTGGGAGCCCATCGTCATTCCGTCGGCATAGCCGACGCCGCCGAGTGCAACCGGCATGAGAATGGCCGTCAGCAATGTACCCATCATGCCGCCGACGCCATGCACGGCGAAAACATCGAGCGCGTCATCCACCAGCAGGCGCACTTTCACGAGATGCACCATGCCATAACAGACTACCGCGCTCGCGATTCCAATCGCCAGCGCGCCGAACGGCCCGACGAAGCCGGATGCCGGCGTAATGGTTGCGAGGCCCCCAATGGTGCCCGTGACTGTGCCCACGAGGCTGGGCTTGCCGAACCGCGCCCATTCAATCCCCATCCAAGTAAGAGATGCGACGGCAGCCGCCATATGCGTCACCAGCATGGCCATGCCGGCATCCGCCCCCGAGGTCAAAGCGGACCCCGCGTTGAAGCCGAACCATCCAACCCACAGCATGGCGGCGCCCACCATGACAATCCACGGCGCGTGCGGCGGCTGCAATTGATGCGGAAACCCATCGCGCTTTCCCAACGCCATCGCGACCACCAGAGCCGCAACGCCGGCCGTGGTGTGGACCACGATGCCGCCCGCGAAATCTTTGACGCCCATCGCTGCGAGCCAGCCTCCACCCCACACCCAATGCGCAACGGGGACATAAACGACCAGCAGCCACAGGCCGGAGAACAACAGCACCGCGCCGAATTTGATGCGCTCCACATAGGCGCCGACGATTAGACCCGGCGTGATGATGGCAAAGGTCATCTGGTACATGATGTACACGGTGTCCGGGATCGTCGTGCCCGGATGGACGGCGTTACGGTCCACACCGATTAGAAATATCTGGCTGAGATCGCCGATCCAGGCATTCCCGGTACCAAAGGCGAGCGAATATGCGCCTGCGTACCAGAGAACCGACACCAGGCAGGTCAGGACCACGCAATGCATCAAGACCGAGAGAACGTTCTTCGCTCGCACCAAGCCTGCATAGAAAAGCGCCAACCCTGGTAATGTCATAAACAGAACCAGGACAGTTGACGTTAACATCCAGGCCGTATCTGCTCCATTTATCATCGATTTGCCCCTATTTTGATCGCATCAGCTCTTTGGCCGTGTCGAATTGCCGTCATTGGGTGCAGTCTGTTCATTTTTTCAGCTAAGGCAAAGCGGCTTTCTGTATCGCCTTCGCATTGCCCACGGAAAAAACACCCTCTACGAAATCGGATTGAGACGGTGGCGGACATATTCGCCTAATCCATTGAAGATAAACATTTTTTAGGAAGAATTTCTTCTCCCTTGCGTCTGCGCCGTCTCCCCTGGCTTTTCAAAATCGGAACCTGTGGCGAGTGTCCGAAGCCATCGGCGCCCGCCCTAAGGGGAGAGGGAAACGCCAAGCGTCCGGCATTTCCAATTTTCCGATGTTCTCTACACGGACGAAAAACCGGCGATGGGCTGGCGCGCGGATCGCAACGGCAGCGCCGCTGACCCTGTGACGGCTCGTGAGAAAATCCGACCTGCAATATGTCCGGCTGAAGCCTCCCGCGGGGGGCAATTACGCCAATTTAATGCAAACCGCGCCAGCGGCGCGCAATACGCATCGGCACGCGCAATCACTCCTGGCAGAACGGCGTTCCGATTTCTATAATGCAGTCACGACGGGTGGGCATTCCAGGGAGCCCGGCCCCGCAAAAGCCGGAGGGAGGCATTTCAATGCTTAGAAGAAGCATAGTTACCGCGATGCTTGGCGCCGCAGGCATCTCAATCGCCGTGGGGTTCGGCACTGTGGCATGGGGTCAAGGGCAGCCCGCTGCGGGAATCGGGGATAGGGGCG
>DATLVC010000204.1:0-7477 GCA_035577685.1 Micropepsaceae bacterium
AAGCTGGTGAAGAACGGAATCGTGGTGTCGCTCGCCCATGCCGAGCCGCAGGAAGTTGCCGCCGATGTCAACGCCGCCGGAATCTTCCACCGCGTCACCAACGGCATCACCGATGGCGGCACGACGGACAATTACCAGGTGAGCTATCACGGCCAGACCGTCGCCCACATCGACACGTGGTGCCACTTCTTCGAGAACGGCCAGATGTATAATGGCGTTCCGGTCAAGGACAATCTGACCGCCGAGAAGGGCTGCATCAAAGGCAGCATCATGAATTGGAAGAACGGCATTACCACGCGTGCCGTTCTCTATGACATCGCGGCGCTGAAGGGCGTGGACTGGGTCGACCCCAACACACCAATCACGCGCGCCGATCTCGAAGCATGGGAAAAGAAATCCGGCGTGAAGATCGGACTCGGCGATATCCCGCTGCTGTACACCGGCCGTTGGAAGAGACGCGCGGCGCTCGGTCCGTGGACGGGCCAGGTTGCCGGCTACTATCCCGATACCATTCCATGGATGCACGACCGGCTGCCGTCCTTCATCGGACATGATTTCAACATCGACTGGAATCCGAGGCCCGGCTGGGAAGGGATGCGCAACCCGATCCATGTCGCGGTGCTGAACTGGATGGGAATCAATATCGTGGAGTGCCTCGATCTCGAGGAACTGGTCGCCACGGCACGGCGGCTGAACCGTTACGAGTTCATGATCACGTTCGCGCCGCTGCCGGTGGAAGGCGGAACAGGATCGCCCGTCAATCCGGTGGTGATATTCTAGCGGTACACGGACGCTCCCTCATCCTGACCCTCTCCCCCATGAGGGGGGAGGGGATGCGGTTATTTCACCTCGACCAGCGCGACGACGTTCTCACCCGATTCCGCGATGGCAAGATTGCCGTCGCGGGTCGGCATCATGTTGCGCACCGTGCCGCCCCCGGAGGGAATCTTCCAGGTTTGGAATTTCTCGGATTTAGGATCGAAGCGCACCAGCGTGTTGGGGCTCGCGCCGGACTCGCTGTACCAGACGGCGTCCGCCGTCGCGGTGATGCCGTAAGGCGCCGAATCCGCGCCGGCGGGCGATTTCCATTCTTTCGCCTTGCCGGTCTTGGGATCGAACATGCCGAGATAGCCGCGCGTGTAATCGCCGTACCACAGCACATCGTCGCTTGAGATCGCGATGCGGCGCGGACGCGTGTCCCGGTTGGGAAGCGTGTATTCGGTGATCTTCATCGTCTTGGGATCGATGCTGGCAAGCTTGTTGGCGCCGAACTCGCAGAAGAACGGCACGCCCTTGGAGCTGACGACGATTCCGTAAGGCGCGGCGAGGCGGGTCGGCACCGGCACCAGTTTGACCTCGCCGGTCTTGGGATCGATGCGTCCGACCTGATTGGCGCCTTGGGCGGTGAACCAGAGAATCCCTTCCTGATCGAAGACCAGGGAATGCGGATCGTTGGCGCCCGGTGTTCTATATTGCGTCACCTGGCCGGTCTTGGGATCGAGCTTGCCGACATAGCCCGCGAAATTGCCGGTGAACCAGATATTGCCGTCCTTGTCGCCCATCAGCCCATGCGGTCCGGAGCCTGAGGGAAGCGGGTAGTCCTTCACCTGACCGGTTCTGGGATCCACGCGGCCCAGCACATTGCCGAGCTGACCCGAATACCAGATCGAACCGTCGGCCGCCGCATAGGGATCGTGCGGGAAGGCACGGGTCGGCAGCTTGAATTCCTTGAAGCTCGCTTGCACCGAACCCGAAAGGATCGGCGTGTTCGACTTCGCCTTGGGCGGAAAATAAGAGGCGAGATATTTGCTCACCACGGGAATTTGTTCGGGCTTCAGCGTGGCGCCCATCATCACCATGTTGTGGACGATCATGTCCCATTCGTCAGGGGTGTGACCGGCATTGGTGATGCGGCTCAGCTCATGGCAAACGGTACAGGACGTCTGTACCACCTGCTTGCCATTGCCGTCGGGAAGCGCGTTTTGCGCGGACGCCGGAATGGCAAGGGCCGTTGCGGCAGCCGCCGCTGCCGAGACGAGTCGCCTGCGCGAAGTCTTTCCCATTCGATCCTCCTCACGCGAATTATATGCCGCAATCTAGCCGAGGCGGGCGTGTCCGCTCAATGCACGTTCCCGGCAACCGCCCGGACCGCACAAGGAAACAAGGGATATTAAGGGTTAATTTCGATCATCCTTGTTTGGCGCCGGGCGCCTTGGTTTGATTGAACCATGACTCGCAAGCGGCGGCGGAAGCTTCTGAGACTCTTGACGACGGGAGTAGGGACCTTCCTGCTGGTGGCGTCCCTATGCGGCGGTGTCGTCCTGACGACCACGTTCAGCGTCCCCTTCTGGGTATCGAGCGTGCTGTTCGTGACGGCGATCTACGGGGCCGGCATCATCATTTTCGGCTTCTACGCGTTCCGCAGCAACTGAACACGCAATATGCGGCGGGTAACGCCTGCTGCGCCTTCCAATCCGTGATAGCCTTTCCACCATGAGCGGCCGCAAGGGCCGCAAGCCGGGGATGAGCGGCGGATGGAGGGCAACGACCGCGTGTTTGCGAAATGCGCATGGCGGCTGATCCCGTTCATGGTGCTGCTTTACGTGGTCAATTTCCTGGACCGCGTGAATGTCGGCTTCGCCGCGCTCACCATGAACAGGGATCTGGGCTTCTCGCCTTCCGTGTTCGGCTTCGGCGCCGGACTGTTCTTCGTCGGCTATTTTCTTTGCCAGGTGCCGGCCAATCTCATTTTGCAGAAACTCGGCGCGCGGCGTTGGATCTTTTGCATTCTGGCGGTGTGGGGCGCGATCTCGGTGTCGAACGCCGCCGTGACGGGTCCCACGAGTTTTTATGGCTTGCGCTTTCTTTTGGGCGTGGCCGAGGCAGGTTTCTTTCCGGGCATGATCTTCTACCTCACCCTGTGGTTTCCGCAGGCCTATCGGGCACGCTTCACGGCGGGCTTCATGACCGCCGTGCCACTTGCCAACATCATCGGCGCGCCGGTTTCCAGCCTGATCCTTGGAATGAATGGCACCTCGCAACTGGCGGGTTGGCAATGGTTATTCGTCCTGGAAGGCGTGCCGGCATTGATCCTCGCCTTTGCCGTGTTGCGGTTCCTCCCCGACGGTCCGAAGAGCGCGCTTTGGCTGAGCGCCGCCGAGAAGGAGACGATCGCCAGCCGGCTGGCCGTGGAGGATTCCAAGACCCATCATGAATTGGGCCGCGCCTTGCGCGATCCGCGGGTGCTTGCGCTTTGCCCCGTGGGGATGGGGCTTTCCTTCGGCAATTATGGCGTCGGCCTGTGGCTGCCGCAGATTGTGCAAGGCATGGGGTTCTCGAATTTGGCCACGGGCTTCGTGGTCGCCGTGCCCTCGGTCGCTGGCATGGCCGCGATGATTCTTTGGGGGCGTTCGAGCGACAGGCGAGGCGAGCGCGCCAAGCATGTCGCGGCGGCGGCACTTCTGGCGGCGGCCGCACTTGGGATCGCAAGCGTCAGCGCCTCCAATTTCGCGGTGTTGATCGCGCTCACTTTTGCGACCATCGGCATTTACGCGGCCCTCCCCACATTCTACAGCGTGCCGTCGATGTTCCTGAGCGGTACGGCGGCCGCTGGCGGGATCGCACTCGTCAACACCTTCGGCACCGGTTTGGGCGGCTTTCTTGGCCCGACCATCATGGGGCTGCTCAAGCAGCAAACCGGCGGTTACGCGGCGGGTATGGCGGCTTTGGCGGCTGGTCTGGCGCTTTCGGCCAGCATTTTGCTCGTCATGGGAAGCAGGCCAAAGACGTTTCCAGCGGCGGTTCAAACCTTGCCCTAGCGGCGCGGCGAAACGCTGTGATATAGGGGCGCCTCTTTCGTGTCTTGGCGGGTTTCTATCCAAGCGCGTTAAGCCCCGTAAGCGGGCGTGGTGGAACTGGCAGACACGCAGGATTTAGGTTCCTGTGACGAAAGTCTTGGGGGTTCGAGTCCCTCCGCCCGCACCACTCCCGCTCGATTGGTAACCGGACGCTTCAACTGGGAATATCTTCATGCAAATCACCGAAACGATCTCCGAACCGCTGCACCGCGAATTCACCGTCCTGATCGCGGCTCCCGATCTTGAGGCGAAGCTCACCGGAAAGATCGCGGAGATGCAGCCGAAAATCCACATGAAGGGGTTCCGGCCGGGCAAGGCGCCCATCTCGTTCCTGAAGAAGACCTATGGCAAATCGCTGATGGGCGACATCGTCAACGAGACGATCAACGAATCCAGCGAACAGCTTCTCAAGGAAAAGGAAATCAAGCCGGCCACGCAGCCGCGCGTCGATTTCGTCAATTCGCTCGACAATGTGATCGCGGGCAAGGCCGATCTCGAATTCACCATGAAGGTGGATTTGATGCCGGACTTTCAGCTCGCCAATCTGAGCGAGTTGAAAGCCGAGCGTCTGGTTGCCGATGTCGCGGACGATGCGGTCGATGAGGCGCTGAAGCGGCTTGCCGATTCGCAGAAGACCTATAGCGACAAAGGCGAGGGCGCGGTCGCCGAGAAGGGCGATGCCGTCACCATCGACTTCGAAGGAAAAATCGGCGGCGAAGCTTTTGAAGGCGGCAAGGCGGAGGATTTCGATCTGACGCTCGGCAGCGGCGCATTCATTCCCGGATTTGAAGATCAGCTGATCGGGGCGAAGGCAGGCGAGGCGCGTACCGTCTCCGTGAAATTCCCCGACACCTATGGCGCCGCCAATCTGGCCGGCAAGGATGCGGAGTTCGCGGTCACCGTGAAGGCCGTCAAGTCGGCGAACGATGTCGTCATCGACGACGAGCTGGCCAAGAAGGTCGGCGTGGAGTCGCTCGACGAACTCAAGAATCGCATCCGCGAGCAATTGCAGGGCGAATATGCCCGCGCCAGCCGCACCCATTTGAAGCGGCGCATTCTGGATACGCTCGACTCCGCGCACAGCTTCGATCTGCCGGGCGGCATGGTGCAGGCGGAGTTCGATGCGATCTGGGCCCAGGTTCAGGCGGAATTGCAGCGCGAAGGCGTATCGCCCGAAGACGAGGGCAAGAGCGAGGACGAGTTGAAAGCCGAATACCGCACGATCGCGGAGCGGCGCGTCAGGCTTGGCCTGTTGCTCGCCAAGATCGGCGAGCAGAACGCTATTCAAGTTAGCCAGGACGAAGTGAACCGCGCCCTGGCCGCGCGCGCCCGTCAGTATCCCGGGCAGGAAAAGCAGGTGATCGAATATTACACCCGCAATCCTCAGGCCATGACTGAGCTGCGCGTGCCGCTGTTCGAAGACAAGGTGGTGGATTTCCTGGGCGAGCTGATCGAAGTCCATGACCGGAAGGTCAGCCGCGAGATTCTCTTCCTTGATCCCGACGACGCGGAGGAAAAACTGAAAGCGGCCGAGGCTCCCGCGGCAGAAGTGGCGCCGGCGGCAGAAACCGAAGAAGCCAAGCCGGCGAAGAAGAAGGCAAAAGCCAAGGCGGAAGCAAAGACTGAGGGCGAGGCTGGCGCGGCGTCTGACGATCACGCCGCGGCTGAGGCCAAACCCAAAAAGACCAAGAAAAAGAAGGACGAGGAAGCCTGAGCTGCGAATTTAGGTGTAGCGCGCGCCGCGAGAAGATTGCGTGTTGCGCGTCTTCCCGGCGGGGTTTTCATAGCGAAATTGCTCAGCACCCAGAGCTTAAAGCGGCCACTGATTTCCGCTGGGGGCTGAAATAACCAAACATTGACACCATGTTCGTAGGATGGCCAACCTCGCCCTACGCATCATATAGAATGGAAACAATGGCAGATCCCCGCGAAATCTACATGAACACGCTCGTGCCCATGGTGGTCGAACAAACGGCCCGTGGCGAGCGCGCCTACGACATTTATTCGCGGCTCCTGAAAGAGCGCATCATCTTCGTCACCGGACCGATCGAAGACAATGTGGCGAGTCTGATCACCGCGCAGCTGCTGTTTCTTGAGGCGGAAAACCCCAAGAAAGAGATCGCGATGTATATCAATTCGCCGGGCGGACTCGTGACCTCCGGGCTCGCGATCTACGACACGATGCAATATATCCGCCCCGCTTTGCAGACCCTTTGCATCGGTCAGGCGGCGTCCGCGGCCTCTCTGTTGCTCTGTGCTGGACAGAAGGGACAGCGTTTTAGCCTGCCGAATTCGCGCATCCTGGTGCATCAACCCTCGGCATCCTATCGCGGCCAGGCGAGCGAGATCGCCCGCCACGCGCAGGAAATTGTCAAGCTTAAGCGCCGGCTCAATGAAATCTACGCGAAACACACCGGACAGACGGTCGAGGCGGTTGAAAAAGCGCTCGATCGAGACACCTATATGACGGCCGAGGAGGCGCGGACTTTCGGTTTGCTGGACGAGGTTTACTCGAGACGGCCGGGCAGTGATGGCACGGAGCGAAAGTAAATTTCGGGAAAACCTTGAACTTCACTCGGGAAAAGGCCGGTTTTAATTCTTAAAGTGGATTGCGCTTAAACAATTCTTGATCCGGATCCTTTTATCGTGGTCGAATAGGGATTCGAAGGGTAGTCCCGCGCCAAGTGTTCGGCGCGTTTTTTGCGAGTTCACGGATACGGCGTCAGGTGACGTCCGGCCGAAGCAGTCTTGAAAGGAGTTGGAATGAGCAAGTCGGGTGGGTCTGAGTCCAAGAACACCCTCTATTGCTCCTTCTGCGGAAAGAGCCAGCACGAGGTCCGCAAGCTGATTGCGGGCCCGACCGTATTCATCTGCGATGAATGCGTAGAATTGTGCATGGAGATCATCCGGGAGGAAAACAAGACCTCATTCATGAAGTCGCGCGAGGGCGTTCCGAGCCCCGGCGAGATCTTCAAGGTCCTTGACGATTATGTGGTCGGCCAGAGCCATGCCAAGAAGGTCTTGGCGGTCGCCGTCCACAATCACTACAAGCGCATCAACCATGCCGGCAAATCGGGCGAGGTCGAACTCGCGAAATCGAACATCCTTCTGGTCGGGCCGACGGGCTGCGGCAAGACGCTGCTCGCCCAGACCCTGGCGCGCATCCTCGATGTGCCTTTCACCATGGCGGACGCCACGACCCTGACCGAAGCCGGCTATGTCGGCGAGGACGTTGAGAACATCATCCTGAAGCTGCTGCAGAACGCCGACTACAATGTCGAGCGGGCGCAGCGCGGCATCGTCTATATCGACGAAGTCGACAAGATCAGCCGCAAATCCGACAACCCGTCGATCACCCGCGACGTGTCGGGCGAAGGCGTGCAGCAGGCTTTGTTGAAGCTCATCGAAGGCACGATTGCTTCGGTGCCGCCACAGGGTGGACGTAAGCATCCGCAGCAGGAATTCCTGCAGGTGGATACATCAAACATCCTGTTTATTTGCGGCGGTGCGTTCGCGGGCCTCGAAAAGATCATTTTGAACCGCACCCAGAAGGGCGGTATCGGCTTCACGTCGGAAGTGCGCGATGTCAGTGCGCGTCCGCATGGCAGCGATCTCTTCCA
>DATLVC010000205.1:0-18395 GCA_035577685.1 Micropepsaceae bacterium
CGCCGGGAACGAGCTGAACCGCCTCTTCCAACGCACGCGCCGCATCCGGATAGCGGCCGAGCCGGTAATAGGCCCAGCCCACGGAATCGGCGATCATGCCGTCCAGCGGGCGCAGCGCACGCGCCTTTTCCAGCATGGACACGGCTTCATCGAGATTCTGGCCTTTGTCCACCCAGGTATAGCCGAGATAATTGAGCACATCGGCCCGGTCCGGATTGAGCTTCAAGGCCGCGCGAAAATCACGCTCGGCTGCGTCCCAGCGATTGGAACGCTCGAGCGACACGCCGCGCGCGTAATAAAGACCGATCAGCCGGCGATCGCCTTGCCCCATTCCGGCGATCGCCTTGTCATAGGCCGCCGCCGCGTCAGAATATTGGTCGGCGCTGCGGAAGAGATCGCCAAGCGCCGTCCAGACATCGGATTCCTTGGGCTGAATGGCGGAGAGCGCCTTCATCTTCGCGATGCCGGCATTCACCTGCCCCTGGCGGCCATCATTGATCGCGGCCTGAACCTGGGTCATCCCGTAATAGGGCGAACTCGGCGCGATTTTCGCATACAGCGCATTGGCCATGTCGAATTTCTGCATCGCCTCGTAGCGGCTGGCGAGCAGTACTTTGGCGAGATCGAAATCGGGGCGCAAATACAGCGTGAGATTGAGATAGAGGATCGCAACGTCGGCGCTCCGCTGATCGTTCAGCGACGCAGCAATGCCGAACAATGCTTCGGAAACACCTTCCGCCGGCGAAGATACGAGCGGCTGCGGGGTCTTTTTCGCCGCGATGTCCTTCAGCGCCCATTCCGCCACCGGTGTACCGGGATTTTCTTTCAGCACGCGCTCATAGAGCGCCTTTGCCTCATCGACGCGGCCGTGACGCTGAAGAAACCGCCCGTAAGCGTCCGCCGCGCGCGGGCCCGTGCCCATGATGCTGACGGCCTGCTTGTAGCCTTCGTCGGCTTCCTTGTCGCGGCCGGCATAATCGAGGATCAGCGCCCGGTGCATGAGGCGCAAGCCATCGATACCGCGCTGGGTGGAAAGCGAATCCAGCGCGTTGATGGCGCCGTCGAAATCGCGCATGCCCGCACGCGCCCAGGCATCGATGATGCGATTGGTCAGTGCCGCGAACAGGCCGGACGCGGGCTCATCGACATCCTTGATCACCGCGGCATAATCTTTTTTGACGAGCGCGCCCATTTCGCGCACCAGATGCGCCGGACGATTGTCGGGATCGAGTACCAACACGCGGTCGGTCAGGCCGATCGCCTGATCGATGTCTCCGGCTTCCGCCGCAAACAGGAATGTGCGCTCAAGGAGGTCGGCATTGGCCGGATCGTCCTTCAACGTGTGGGCATAAAATCCGGTCGCGGCTTTGACGTCGCCCTGAGCGGCGGCGAAATTGGCAGCGAGATAGGTGCCTGCGAGAGACGTCTGCGGCGTCTCCTTGATTTGCGCCGTCATCGTCATCATCGGGCCCGTGGTGCTGCACGCGCCAAGCAACAGCGCAGTCAAACTGGATGCCAGAGCCAATATTTTTCTGAGCTGCACGGGCTTAGCCTTCCTCTGAATTTCCGGAATCATAACCGCATTTGAGCGGCCCGTCACATGGGTGCCAGTCACATGGTGCCATAGGCAGGACCATCGCCTCCTTCGGGCGGGACCCAGACAATGTTCTGCGCCGGGTCCTTGATGTCGCAGGTCTTGCAATGCACGCAATTCGCTGCGTTGATTACAAAGCGCGGCGTCGCATCGCCGCTCGTCACTACCTCGAACACGCCGGCCGGGCAGTAGCGCTGCGCCGGCTCGGCATAGACAGGCAAATTCTGCTCAATGGGTAGAGCGGAATCCTTCAATTTCAGGTGAATGGGTTCGTCCTCGTCGTGCCGCGTCCCGGAGAGGAAAACCGAAGACAGCCGGTCGAAGCTGACCATGCCATCCGGCTTGGGATAGGCAATCGGCCTGGCCTGCTTGGCGGGGACAAGCTGTGCGTAATCGGGGCCTTTGCCGCGCAGCGTGCCAAAAGGGCTGATGCCGAAGATCTGATTGGCCCACATATCGAGCGCGCCCAAAGGCACGCCTAGAGCTGTGCCATAACGGGACCACAGCGGCTTCACGTTCCGCACCCGCCGCAAATCCCGGTGAACGGAGGACGTGCGGTAGTCCTGCTCGTACGTATCAAGCAGATCGCCGCTGCGGCCGTTGCCGAGCGCCGCAAAGGCCGCGTCCGCGGCCATGATCGCGGTCAAAATAGCGTTATGGCTTCCCTTGATGCGCGGCACATTGACGAAGCCTGCTGCGCAGCCGATCAGGGTTCCGCCGGGAAAGGCGAGTTTCGGCACCGCCTGAAACCCGCCTTCCGTGATGGCGCGGGCGCCATAGGCGATACGGCGTCCCCCTTCCAGCATCGAGCGGATCAGCGGGTGCGTCTTGAAGCGCTGGAATTCTTCGAAGGGCGAGAGATAGGGGTTGCGGTAGTCCAGATGGACGACGAAACCGATAGCCGCGAGATTGTCGCCATAATGATAGATGAACGATCCCCCGCCGGTGTGATTGTCCAGCGGCCAGCCCATGCTGTGCATCGCAAGGCCGGGGTGATGCTTCGCCTTCGGCAGCTCCCATAATTCCTTCAGGCCGAGCCCATAGGTTTGGGGGCTTCGGCCTTCGGCAAGACCGTAACGGGCGATGATCTGCTTCGCGAGTGAGCCGCGCGCGCCTTCGGCGATGAAAATGTATTTGCCCCGCAGTACCATGCCGCGCGTGTAGTTCGCCTTGTGATGCCCGTCGCGCGCGACGCCCAAATCGCCGGTGATGACTCCGGTGATTTCGCCCGCTGCGCCAAGCTCGACATCAGCGGCTGCGAAACCGGGGTAGATTTCGACGCCCAGCGCTTCGGCCTGTCCGGCAAGCCAACGACAGAGAAGCCCGAGACTGACGATATAATTGCCGCGATTGCTCATCAGCGGCGGCATCAGGATATGCGGCAGGCGAATGCTGCCTGCCGGTCCGAGAAAATAGAAACGGTCGTCGGTGACGGGCGTCTCGACGGGTGCACCGCGCGCTTTCCAATCCGGAAATAGCGCGTTCAGGCCGATAGGATCGATGATGGCGCCCGACAGGATATGGGCGCCGACTTCGGCGCCTTTTTCCAGCACGCAGACGCTGACGTCCCGGCCCGTGGCCGCGGCGCGCTGTTTCAACCGGATCGCAGCGGCAAGGCCGGCCGGCCCGGCGCCGACGATCACGACGTCGAATTCCATACTCTCGCGCGATTCACTCATGACTGGGTCTTAGGCAGGTGCCGTTTGCCCGGTCAATGGCAACAGAGATGGCTGACGCGCCCTGTCTCAATCGCGTAACATCGGGGCATGTCCGATCCCACATTCGAACGATCGCTTGCTGCACTGCGATGGCTGATCGAAGCCGGCGCCGACGAGGCCATTGCCGAGGAACCGGTAAACCGGTTTGCGCCGAAGCCTGCATCGCCTCGCGGCGGGGAGAACGTCCCGTCCCCTCCCCCGACGGCCTTTGTCCGTCCGACCCTCTCTCAAGGAGAAGGTGGAAAGCGCGCGGCCAGTGCTGAAGCGGTATCGCTCGCGATCGTCCCGGGGGCGGCGCGGGCTCTGGCGGCATCATGCGGCACGCTCGGCGAATTGAAGAATGCGCTTTTGAACTTTGATGGTTGCGAGCTGAAGCGCCATGCCAAGAACACCGTATTCGCCGACGGCACGCCGGAAGGGCGGATCATGTTCATCGGCGAAGCGCCCGGACGCGACGAGGACGAACAGGGCCTGCCCTTCGTCGGCCGGGCCGGAAAGCTGCTCGACCGCATGCTGGCCGCCATCGGCCTCGACCGTAGCAAGGTTTACATCACCAATGTGCTGAACTGGCGGCCGCCCCAAAACCGCGATCCCTCGCCGGAAGAGGCCGCTGCGTGCTTGCCCTTTCTGCACCGCCACATCGAACTTGCCGATCCGCAAATTTTGGTCCTTCTGGGGGCCGTATCGGTGCGCCATGTGCTCGGATTAACCGAGGGCATCATGCGGGCGCGGGGCCGGTGGGAACTTTACCAAAGCGCGCATTTGGGCCGTGCCATTCCGGTGATGCCGACCCTCCATCCCGCTTTTCTGCTCCGTCAGCCGGCCGCTAAGCGCTTGGCATGGCGTGATCTTTTAGCGATTTCCGATAAAATCGAAGAGCTTGGGCTTGCCTGACCGGCCCCGCATGGGCAACCATAGCTGTGCATTGGAGGACACGATTTGAAAAAATTTGGCCTGATGGCGCTCGCCAGTTTTTGCTGTTTAGCCGCTTTCGCGAGCGCTCGGGCCGCCGATGAGGTCGCCAATTACACGGTGCTGTCTCCTGACGACGTGAAGACCTACGGCGAAATCTTCGCCAGCCAGAAATCGGGGCAATTCACCAAGGCGGACCGGCTGATAGCCAAGCTGGAAGACCAATCCCTGCTCGGCTACGTGCTGGAGGACCGCTATCTCGGGTCCCACTACCATTCCAAATTCGACGAACTGAAATCCTGGCTGGACGATTATGGCGATCTCGTCGGCGCCGATGAGATCTACAAGCTCGCCGTCAAGCGCGCACCCAAGAAGACCGCCGTCCCGTCCCCGGCCCGCGCCCATTGGCGCGGCGCGGCCGGAGACGGCCTTGCCTTCGACAATATGAAGCTGGGTTCGGAAGCCGCCGAGCGCATTGCCCGCCAATTGCGGACACTCGCCCGCGACGACCGGCCAGAAGCCGCCGATGCGCTGTTAAGAAAGCTCGCCGCCGCCCGCTCGGGCCTGCAGCAGGCCGATATCGACCGACTCGCCGCCTATGTCGCGACGGCCTATCTCGGTGAAATGCGGGATCAGGAAGCGCTGTCGCTGGCCGGGGAGATCATCGCGCGCCAGGGCGTGAGCCTCGGCCAAGCCCACTGGACCGCCGGTTTGGCCTCGTATCGGCTGCGCCAGTTCGACGCCGCCGCGCGCCATTTCGAAGCTGTCATGCAAAGCTCGAGCGCGCCCCGGACCTATGCTGCAGCCGCGTTCTGGGCCGCGCGAAGCTGGACGGAAACCGGACAGCCCGATCGCGTTCTCACGCTGTATGAACGTGCCGCGGGGGAACCCGATACGTTTTACGGGCTTCTGGCGACGCGGCTTCTGGGTCGCGACATGAAGGCCGATTTCGCCGAGCCCGCGCTCGACACGGTTTCATTCGCCGGTCTTATGCTGGAAAAGCCGGCGCACCGGGCGGTGGCGCTTTGGCAAATCGGCCATACCGACCCGGTGGAAGCCGAGCTGTCGCGCTGCTTCGGGCAGATGTCGCCCGATCTCGATCCGGCCTTCGCCGCACTTGCACGCAATCTTGGAGCGCCTGCTCTTGAGCTGCGCGCGGCGGAAACCGCGGCCCCCACGATCCGTCTCACCAGCCTCTATCCGGTTCCGCTCTATCAGCCCGAAGGTGGATATGCAGTCGACCAAGCGGTCGTGCTGGCTTTTGCGCGACAGGAAAGCCGCTTCGAGCCGGCCGCATTGTCCAAAGCGGGCGCGCGCGGCGTCATGCAGATCATGCCGCAGACCGCCGTCACCATTACACACGATGCTTCCCTTGCGGGGCGCAACAAGGACCGGTTGGACGATCCGATCTACAGCATCACCTTGGGCCAGAATTATTTGCGCGATTTGCTCGAGCGCCAGAACGGCAGCCTCTTCAACATTGCCGCAGCCTACAACGCCGGCGAGGGCAATCTGTCGAAATGGCAGTCGCAGCAATTGGACGGCGGCGATCCGCTCCTGTTCATCGAGACCATCCCGCTCGCCGAAACCCGCGACTACATCAAACGCGTGATGACGAATATGTGGATGTATCGTTTGCGTCTGGGTGAACCCACCACGGGACTTGACGCTGCGGCCGCCGGCGAGTGGCCGACCTATACGCAGGCCGCATCCGCTTTCACGTCGCAATAATTTCCCATGGCGGAGCCTAAGCCGCGCGAATTCATGCCGGTCCGGATCGCGCTGATGACGGTCTCCGATACGCGTACGCGCGAGAACGATGTGTCGGGCGATACGCTGGAAGCGCGGGTGCGTGAAGCCGGGCACCATGTCGCCGACCGCACCATCGTGCCCGACGATGTGAAGCGCATCGTGGATCGGCTGGTGGCGTGGATCGCCGATCCTGAAATCGATGTCATCATTTCGACGGGCGGCACGGGCCTGACGGGGCGAGACGTAACGCCCGAAGCCTTCCGCAGCGTATTCGAGAAAGAGATCGACGGATTTTCGGCGGTGTTCCACCGCATCAGCTACGACAAGATCGGCACCTCGACCATCCAATCCCGTTGTTGTGCCGGTGTTGCCAAGGGCACCTATCTGTTCGCGTTGCCCGGTTCGCCCGGTGCGGTGAAGGATGGCTGGGACGGGATCCTCAAAGGCCAGCTCGATTATCGCCACAAGCCGTGCAATTTCATCGAAATCATGCCGCGGTTGGAAGAACATCTCCGCCGCAAAATTTAGCGCGCAAAGCGATTAAACTTGATCGTTATCAAACCAGCTCTTCTCGAACGGCGTTATCAATCCGCCTTTCAAGAAGGAGTTTGCAATGAAAGCGCTCGTCTATCTAGGTCCAGGCAACAAACGCCTCGAGGACAGGCCAAAGCCAGAGCTGAAAGCGGCTGGCGACGCCATCGTAAAATTGTCCAAGACAACGATCTGCGGCACCGATTTGCATATTCTGAAAGGCGATGTCGCAACTTGCGCGCCCGGGCGCATCCTCGGACATGAAGGAACCGGCATCATCGATTCCATCGGCGCGGGCGTGACGGGGTTCCGGCCCGGTGACAAGGTGTTGATCTCCTGCATCTCGTCCTGCGGCAAATGCGAATATTGCCGCAGAGGCATGTACTCCCATTGCCTGACTGGAGGCTGGATCCTCGGCAACGAAATCGACGGGACACAAGCCGAGTATGTGCGCACGCCCCATGCGGACACCAGCCTCTATCGCATCCCCGAGGGCGCCGACGAAGAAGCCATCGTCATGTTGAGCGATATTCTGCCCACCGGTTTTGAATGCGGCGTGTTGAACGGCAAGGTCGCGCCGGGCGTGACGGTAGCGATTGTGGGCGCGGGGCCCATCGGCTTGGCCGCTTTGCTGACGGCGCAATTCTATTCCCCGGCGGAAATCATCATGATCGACCTCGACGACAATCGCCTGGAGGTGGCGCGACGTTTCGGCGCGACGAAAACGGTGAACAGCGGCAAAGGCAATGCGTCACAGAACGTGAAGGCAATGACGGACGGCCGCGGCGTCGATGTGGCGATAGAGGCAGTCGGCATACCGGCGACGTTTGAACTGTGCGAGGACATTGTGGCGCCGGGCGGCACCATCGCCAATATCGGCGTTCACGGATCCAAGGTCGATCTTCATCTGGAGCGGTTGTGGTCGCAGAATATTGTCATCACCACACGGCTGGTCGACACGGTCTCGACGCCGATGCTGCTCAAGACGGTCCAGTCCAAAAAGATCGATCCCACACTTCTGATCACGCACCGATTCAAATTCGATCAGATGCTGGACGCCTATGAAACCTTCGGGCACGCCGCGAAAACCAAGGCCTTGAAGGTCTTGATTTCAACGTAAACCGCCCGAAGCGAAAACGCGGCCCGATATCAATCGAGAAGTGCGCCGCCGTCGGTCAGCACAGACCAGAATGCGGGGCGTTCCCTTTTCACGTCCTCCAGCACGTCTGCAACCACGCAATAACAGGGCTGGCGCAGACCATGATATTCGATCAATGGGCCTATCGGACGAAAGCGAATGGCCATCGCGGAAAGCATCCGCAGCAGCGTCGGTTCCATGGCAGCGCACCAATGGGTAATGCCGCGCTCCATGCTCATGCGCACGAGCGCCTGAATGAGACCTAGCCGCATCAACACCGCGGAATTTCCGGCGAGCGCCGCATCGGTGCCACTTCCGCAAGAATGGATCACACGGCGGAACTCTCTGGAAATGCTGAAGCGTGACACTTCGCCGGTGCTGTGCAGCGGGAGTTGCCTGAACGCGGCCAATGAATCCCCGTCCAGCACCCGCTGAACCGGGAAGCTGAGTTCGGCATCATTGGCCAGCGGCAAGATCAACCGCACCGTTCCCAGCGTCGCATTGGCGGCACGATGGACAAGAAGACTTTGCGCCGCATGCGCGTCGAACTCGTCCATTTCCAGTCCGTCCGGATTGTCCGAGTTCTCATGCGGATGTTCGATGCAATAGACTTGGTAGCGTATGCGCTGCGCCGCGCGAATGCGTTCGAGGTTGTTGGCGGGCAGCGCTTCGAAGTGGCAGTTGAAACATTCAAGCAGCGTGTTATCCCGAAAACCGGAATCGAACATCGCTCCCGTGTCGAATATGCTCTTTGCAGGACGTTCGATCCGTGAGAATTCACTGATGCTATGCAGTGTCATGAGTTCCCCCTCTTAGCCGCGGTTTCGTGGCCAAATCCCAACTAACGCAAGATCGAGGCGACCGACCACAGCCCACGCAAGATCTTCGTCGTTCCCAGGCTACACCCCAACATTGCCGTCACTTTTGCAACAGGGTTTTGTTCCGTGATCGGCGTTGCGCGGCATTGGGCACCAATATTTTGAACTTTTTTTTCGCCGATTATTTTTGATCGTCATTGCGATCATTTTCTTCGCGCACTCATTCGCACGTTCCTCACGTGCACTATCGCGGTTGCCTCCTAATTCTGCAGAAACGATTTGCGATACGCAATCTGCACCGATTGTAGTTTCTTCAGAGCTTAAATTTCCTCCATGCTGTCCGAAACATCGAATTTCGTGCGTGCAACAACCCACCCTGTTCGCGTTATCCGAACGAGAATGAAATTCGATGGGATGAGTATGCGCGTCGAACAACGCGCGTTTGGCCGCATTTCATTTTGCGACAGCTCATCTTCGGCCCAAGGATATTCGATATCCCATTGCTACGCTGACGCTACGCGAAGTCGCAACGCAGAGTTTCGACTCACATACACCCGATGCGCCGAACATGGTTAACGCGCGAAGGGGCGAAGCCTAACAATGGAGAGCCGGCAGAATAAGAAAAAAACAGATTCGGTCAGCGCGACCCGGCGAGGAAGATCTTGGGCCACATGGAACCCGCCAATTTATCGGCCATCAAGACATCTCCGGAACCGGTGCCTTCTTCCTCCCAACGATCAGCGTCGTCTTCCAATGCTGCGGCATAGCTCAGCAGGTCGGAGACCGTGTCGCTATCCTTGAAAAGGGATGCGAGATAGCGCGCTTCATCGGCTTCCTCTCGGAGTTCGATGACATCTACCAGCGCAGCGGATTGGGACGGCACGGTTTTTTCACTCCTTCGACTTTTTAAGTATATCACAGGCAAAGAAAAGTTCCATCTACCCGTAAAAACTGTATCGCACCCTCGAGGCATACCCACCTGTCAACAGGAGGAGGCCATTGGAGGAGGGACCAGACCTCCTCATAACGCCCACGCGACCCTAACGCTCCGGAGGAGGTGGCGGTGGCTGGTTGTCCGGTGTCACCGGCACAGCCTGCCAGGGCCCATCGCAAGACCGGACATAGGGGTAGTAGCCTTCGGGATTGCTGCAATGAAACCAGCTCTGCTCGGGTGGCGGGCTGTCTGGCGGGATCAAATAATCCGGCGGGGGCGGCTGGTAATCGTGCACGACAACCGGCGGAGGATAATAGCCATAGGCATACCCGTATGGGTATCCATAGGGCCACCAGAATGGATCGTAGTAGCCGAAGGACGGCCCGATAAAGATACTGCCGCGGAACCGATCACCGCGGAAACCGCCGCCTCTGAAACCACCCCGCGGAGGCCCTCTGAAGCCACCACCACCCCCCGGCGGGGTGCCTCTAAACCCACGCGGACCTCCCGTGTCGGCGGCCAAAATCACGCCGGCTCGAGGAGAATTAACCCCCGCGCCTTCATGAGTTGGGGCGGACGTTTGAGCGCCGGCTGTCGTGGCCATCAGCGGCACCATCAACGCCGCCGCGCAGGCCACCGTAAAGAATCCACGCATCCTATTCTCCTGAAACGCAATACCAGTGTTTCTATATGTATTGCGCATGGGTGCTGTTCCAACTGCCATTTTCGTAGACCGTATATGAACCCAGGCTGAATTGTTTTGATCTATGCCAAAGTATTTGTTCTTGATTTGTTCTTATAATGAATTAAGCTTGGCGGATGACCAGAGTTCTCAACGCTGCTGCCGATCCGCGGCTCCTGAAGGGGCGCGGCGCCCGCTCGAACGATTCAAGCCGTTACGACAACGAAAGGCGGGTCGGATTCGACGATGGCTGGAGCAACGAAGACGAAGCACCTCCACCGATCCGCACTGAAGTGATGCGCGATGCCACGCGCACCATCATCGCCAAGAACACCTCGCCGGATATTTCCTTCAACCAGTCGATTAATCCCTATCGCGGCTGCGAGCATGGCTGCATCTATTGTTTCGCGCGGCCCACACACGCCTATCTCGGTCTGTCGCCGGGGCTGGATTTCGAAAGCAAGATCCTGGTCAAGCCGGATGCGGCGAAATTGCTCGAAGCCGAGTTGAGGAAGCCGTCCTATCGCCCACAGGTGATCGCGATGGGCACCAACACCGATCCCTATCAGCCGATCGAGCGCGAATGGCGCGTAACGCGCTCCATTCTTCAGGTGCTAGCCGAATTCAAGAATCCCGTCGGCATCGTGACGAAATCGGCGCTGATCACCCGCGACATCGACATTCTGGCGCCGATGGCGGCAGAGGGGCTGGCGAAGGTCGCGCTTTCGGTGACCACGCTGGATCGCAAGCTGGCAAGAATAATGGAACCGCGCGCCGCGACGCCCGAGCGCCGGCTGGAAGCTTTGCGCGCGCTGTCAGCCGCAGGCATCCCGACCACTGTGATGACGGCGCCCATCATCCCCGCGCTCAACGACGAGGAGATGGAATCCATCCTGGCCGCGGCGGCGGAGGCCGGCGTCACTCAGGCGGGCTACACGCTTTTGCGTTTGCCGCTGGAGATCAAGGATTTGTTCCGCGAATGGCTGGAGGCGCAGGTCCCCGACCGCGCCAAGCATGTGATGTCGCTGATCCGGTCGATGCGTAACGGCAAGGATTACGATTCCAATTGGGGCACGCGCATGACCGGCACCGGACCTTATGCGAGCCTCATCGCGCAGCGGTTCGGCATCGCCACGCGCCGCCTTGGTCTGAACCAAAAGCGCGTGCCCTTGGATGTTTCGAAATTTCACTGCCCGCAGCAGACAGGCGATCAACTCGCGCTGTTCGGCTGATCCGCGATGGAATCGAGATAATAAAAGTTACGGGAAAACGATTCGGCCTGGCGGTTATAGCCAGCGCATCCGCCCGCCCCTTTGATGTGGGCAATTGGAGTTTGCTGCTGTCCGTCCCCGTCTTCCGCGCTATGACTCCGGCTGGGAATCGCCGGCGCATCGCGAAGGGCCATGCCGCATTACATTTTCGAAGCCCGACTGCTGAAGACGATGGAGGGCCCCATTGCCGGCGTGGATGAGGCTGGTCGCGGGCCTTTGGCCGGGCCGGTGGTCGCTGCGGCTGTGATCCTGGATCGCAAGCGCATTCCAAAGGGCTTGAACGATTCCAAACAGATGACGCCGGAAACCCGCGAAGAGGCCTATGGCCGCATCATGGAATGTGCGGTCGTCGGCGTCGGCGAAGCCAGCGTGGATGAGATCGATCTCGTGAATATCCGCCAGGCCACGCATCTCGCGATGGCACGGGCGGTTCGCGCGCTTAAGCTTGCGCCCAATTTCGCGCTGGTGGACGGCAATGACGCACCGGCCCTGCCCTGCCGCTGCGACACGCTGATCGATGGCGATGCGCGCTCGGTGTCCATTGCCGCGGCCTCGATCATCGCCAAGGTGACGCGCGACCGGATGATGCGCGCGCTGCACGCGGAATTCCCCGGCTATGGCTGGCTGACGAATAAGGGCTACGGCACCGAAGAGCATCTGAGCGCACTGAACCAGCTCGGTCCCTGCCTCCATCACCGCCGGAGTTTTGCACCGGTCTACCAGATATTGCGTCCTGTGAGTCCTGAGGACTCAATTTTAAGCTCTTGATTCAATTATCGATTGACCCGCGGACTCCTGTGAATCACCATGCCCCGCCTGTGCGTAATTTGGGGGCAAGCGGGGCATGGCCAAGAAACCGGAAAACGCGGAATCGCGCGTTTTCGAGACCAATCGGATCATTCAGGGTGACTGCATCGACCTGATGAACGCCATGCCGGAAGGCATCGCGGACATCATCTTCGCCGATCCCCCTTACAATCTGCAGCTCGAAGGCGAATTGCGCCGTCCCGACAATTCCAAGGTCGATGCAGTGGACGATGGCTGGGACCAATTCGCCAGCCTTGCCGATTATGACCGCTTCACGCGCGCCTGGCTGACTGCCGCGCGGCGCGTGCTGAAGGACAGCGGCGCCATCTGGGTGATCGGCTCCTATCACAATATTTTCCGGGTTGGGACGATCCTGCAGGATCTCGGCTTTTGGATTCTGAATGATGTGATCTGGCGCAAATCCAACCCGATGCCGAATTTTCGCGGCAAGCGCTTCACCAATGCGCATGAAACCCTGATCTGGGCCGCCAAATCGCGCGAGCAGAAAAGCTATACCTTCAATTACGAAGCGATGAAGGCGCTGAACGACGAATTGCAGATGCGTTCGGATTGGCATCTGCCGATCTGCTCCGGTGGCGAAAGGCTGAAGGACGAATCCGGCGCCAAAGCCCACTCCACTCAAAAGCCGGAATCACTGCTGCACCGGGTGATCCTGTCGTCCACATCGCCGGGCGATTGTGTGCTCGATCCGTTTTTCGGCTCGGGCACGACGGGTGCGGTTGCCAAGCGGTTGGGACGGCGGTTCATCGGCATCGAGCGCGATCCCGGCTATATCCGGCTGGCGCAGGGGCGGATTGATGTGATCGAGCCCGGAGAAACGGACGCCATTGCAGTCACGCGCTCGAAGAAATCCGAGCCGCGCATACCGTTCGGCACGCTGGTGGAACGCGGCCTGCTCAAGCCCGGGACGATTCTGATGGATGCGGCCGGCCGCTATCGCGCCAAGGTGCGCGCGGACGGCACGCTCGTCTGCGCGGACGCAACCGGGTCAATCCACAGAATCGCGGCGCATGTGCAGGGACTCGATGCCTGCAATGGCTGGACCTTCTGGCATTTCAAAAGCAGCGGTACCGCGGTGCCCATCGACTGGCTGCGTCAGCAGGTTCGCGCCGAGTTGAACTGACGTTCTTTTTCATCCGGTGCGAGCGCGCCCGCGCTGGACCCGAAAACTACCGACACGCTTTCCCGCGCGTCCCGGCGCTTTCGCGCCGTTCGCGGCTATTGATCTGGATGACATTCGAAATTCGAACAACGGTCCGCCTTCATCAAGCGCATGTGAAATCACTTTGCGCATCAGCGTCGGCAACGCAGCGCCCTTGAGTTCGTTGGGTGAATACCAGGCGCCCTGGCCATTCGGGCGGGCGTGGAAATTCGCGACGTAAACTTCCATCTCCAGTTCGAAATGAGTAAACCCATGACGCACGAACCCCGGTTTTTTGACCCAGTCGCCCACGAAGGGCGCTTCTTCGATCGCAGCAGCGCGTTTCGGAAAAGCCTCGGCCCATTCGCCGAGCGGCGGTTGGAGCATTCCGCCCAAGAGTCCCTTTTCCGGCCGGCGAACCAGATAGACAGCGCCCTCGGCGTCGAGCGCTACGAAGGCGGCACCCCGCTTCAAGGGGCGCGCCCGTTCCGCCGCTTTTCGCGGGAGGTTCTGGGCGATGCCCAGCGCCCGGCCCGCGCATTGCACGGCCAAGGGGCATGCCGCGCAGAGTGGACGCTTTGGCACACAGAGCAAAGAGCCGAGGTCCATCAGCGCCTGAGCAAAATCGCCCGGACGCTTCTGCGGCACCAGGGGAGCAGCTAGAGCCGCGAGCTTCGTTTTCGCCCTGGGCAGCGGTTCTTCCACCGCAAACAGCCGCGCGATCACGCGCTCGGCGTTGGCGTCCATAGCAGCGGCGGGCAGTCCGAATGCAATCGCCCCGATTGCGGCTGCGGTATAGGCGCCGATCCCCGGAAGCCGGCGCAAACCATCGAGGCTGGCGGGAAAGGACCCGCCATGTTCCTCCGCAATCGTTCTCGCCGCACGGTGAAGATTGTGGGCACGGCTGTAATAGCCAAGCCCCGCCCAGGCGCCGAGTACCTCGTCCTGAGACGCGGCGGCGAGGCGCGTCACATCCGGCCAACGTTCGAGAAACGCCAGATAATAGCGGGCGACCGCAGCGACCGTCGTCTGCTGCAGCATGATCTCGGAAAGCCAGACCCGGTAGGGATCGATCACCTCGCCCGCTTTGGCGCGCCAGGGTAACTCGCGTTTGTGCACATCATACCAGGCCAGCAGAGCCGTGGCCGCACTCGCGGGGGCCCGCGCTTTTCGTCTATGGTCTTTCGCGTTCAGGACGCCCATGCATGAGCAGAACCGTGAAATCCGCACAGTCGCAAGGGGGCGCGCCTTCCGCCCCCAGACATGGCTGGGCGAAGCCAGCGGGCGAGACCGCGCTCGGGGAAGCCAGCGGCGCGTTTGCCCGCGCGGGATTCACCGACGCAACCTTGCTGCTGCGCTGGGCGGACATTGTGGGCAGCCAGGTCGCTCGCATCGCACGGCCGGCGAAATGGCAGGACGGGCCGGAGGGCGCAACACTGACGCTGAAATGCGAGGCCGGCGCGGTGGTCTTTCTCCAGCATCAGACCCGCGAGCTGACCGACCGGCTGAACGCCTATCTCGGCCGGGGGCGAATTGTCCGGCTGAAACTCGTCGCGGGTCGCCTGGCCAGCGCGCCCGAACCGCCAGCCCATCCAGCACCAAAATCCGATATCTCGACGGAAACGCTGGCGCTTAGCGATGCCATCTCCCGATTGGCAAAAGTGCGCGCTGCACTGAAGCCCGCGCGTCCGAAATCCCGCGGGTAGCGAGTTTTGCCAATGGCAAAGCCGACGCCTTATGCCATTGGCGCAATTGAGTTTTCGTTTGCAAATTGGGCGTTTTTTGCTTAAGCCTTGCCGCCGAGATGAGCGATGCAGAATTCGTTAGCCGCACGCGTGAATTGCTTGGTATCACCCAGACGGAACTTGCTCAAAGACTTGGCGTGACGCCAAGCGCGGTTTCCAGATGGGAAGCCGGAACGCGTAACCTGCCCGGGCCTGCACGAAAGCTTCTTGAGCAAATGAGTGGGAAGACTGAACCTCAAACTTCGGGAGTGAGCGCCGTGAACAAGAAATACATCTATGGTGCACTGGTCGTCGTTCTCGCGGCCGCCGCCGGGGCCGGCTATTTCGCGCTGGACCGGTCGGCTAGCCCACTCGCGGCCATTACCGGCACCCAAAGCATCGAGATCAAGCCCACCGACATGGTCCATGGCTCGCCCAACGCGAAGGCCACCATCATCGAATATGCCTCGATGACCTGCCCGCATTGCGCGGCCTTCCAGAAGGAAGTGATCCCGCTCCTGAACAAGGACTATGTCGACACCGGCAAGGTGAAGGTCGTCTTCCGCGAATATCCCCTTGATGGCGCCGCTCGCATGGCGTCCGGGGTGGCCCGTTGTTTGTCTGGGGATCAATTTTTTTCCTTCATTGATCTGCTGTTCAAGAATCAGATGAACTGGATCAAGGATTTCGACGGCAATGGTCAACTGACGAAGGAGGATGTCCTCGAAGGCTTGACCCAGATGGGGCGGATTGCGGGCATGCCGGCCGACAAGGTCAAAGCTTGCTCGGAAGACACGAAGAATCTGGCGCTGGTCGATGCGAACTGGATGGAAGGTCAGACCAAGTACAATGTGAATTCGACGCCGACATTCATCATCAACGGAGTCAGCCACGCAGGCGAAATTCCGTACCCGGAACTGCAGAAGATTCTGGATCCGCTTGTGAAGTGAAGGCTTCAAAGGCGGGCGTAACAGGAAAGAAACATTGAAGTTCACCCGTCTCAGGCTTAGCGGCTTCAAATCCTTCGTCGATCACACCGAGCTTTTCATCGAGCCGGGGTTGACGGGTGTCGTCGGTCCCAATGGCTGCGGCAAATCCAATCTTCTGGAAGCGATGCGCTGGGTGATGGGCGAGAATCGCCCGACCTCCATGCGCGGTTCCGGCATGGACGATGTCATCTTCGGCGGGACGAATTCGCGCCCGATGCGTAACAATGCCGAAGTGACGCTGTTCATCGACAATTCCGACCGCAGCGCACCGGCGCCTTACAATGAATTCGACGTGGTGGAGGTCACGCGCCGCATCGAGCGCGAGGCAGGCTCCATCTACCGCATCAATGGCCGCGAAGTTCGTCAGCGCGATGTACAGATATTCTTTGCCGATGCCTCGACCGGTTCGGCATCGCCGGCTTTGGTGCGTCAGGGTCAGATTTCGATCCTGATCAATCAGAAGCCGCTCGCACGGCGCGCTATTCTCGAAGAGGCCGCCGGCATTTCCGGCCTGCATCAGCGCCGTCACGAGGCGGAGCTGCGTCTAAAAGCGGCCGAAACCAATCTTGGCCGTTTGAACGACATCATCGCCGAGGTGGAAGGCCAGTTGCAGGGGTTGAAGCGTCAAGCGCGTCAAGCTTCGCGCTATCGCAATCTCTCTGGCCTCATCCACAAGGCCGAGGCCTTGTTGTTCCATTTGCGCTGGCAGGATTTGGAAAGCCTGGCAAAGGCGGCTGAGGTTGCGCTTGCCGCGGCTTCCGTGCTCGTAGCCGAACGCACCGACGGCGCTGCGCAGGCATCGACACGCCAAGCGGACGCGGCTGCCGCAATGCCCCCTTTGCGCGAAAATGAAGCCGTCAAGGGTGCGGCCCTGCAACGGCTTCTGCATGAGCGCGACGCGCTCGATGCCGAAGAGGCCCGCGCGCGGGAGGAAGCCCAACGGCTGCGGCAGCGAATCGGCACCGCCGAGCAGGACCGGCAACGAGAGACCGCTCTGGAGCAGGATGCGGGTTCGGCGCTGACCGATTTCGAAGGCGAGTCGCAGGAGCTCGAAGCGGCGAATGCCGGCGCGGCCGAGAAGCTGGCCGAAGCCGAGGAAAATGTTCACCGTCTTACGGAAGCCCTGGCCGTCGCCGAACGAAATCTGGATCGGCTGACAGCGGAACTGGCGCAATTGAATGCGACCCGCGCGAGCTATGAACGCGCCCGGGCCGAAGGTACCGAACTGGCGAACCGCGCCGATGCACAGCGCACCGCGCTGCAACCGCGCGCCGAAGCCGCTCTGGCAGAGATTGCGCAAACCCCCGATGTGGCGGAAGCCGAAGCGCGGGTCGAAGCGGTCCGGACCAAAGTCGCGAACAGCCGCACTGCCGCGGAAACCGCGGAAGCCACTCACAACGCCGCCGCCGAAACCGAGCGTCAGACCCGGACGCCGCTCGAAGCCGCCGAGCGCAACGTGCAGCGCCTGGAAGCGGAAATCCGCGCCCTCGCCAATCTGCTGCGGCCGCATGGCAACGATCTCTGGCCGCCATTGATCGACGCGCTGAAGGTGCAGCCAGGGTATGAATCCGCGCTCGCCGCTGCGCTTGGCGATGATCTCGATGCGCCGCTGGACGATGCAGCGCCGCAGCATTGGCGCGACCTCGACCCGCTGGATGCGGTACCGCCTTTGCCCGTCGGCATCGCGCTTGCGAGCTTCGTCGAGGCGCCGCACGCGCTTGCGCGCCGGCTTGCCTATACCGGTGTCGTCACGCCCGAAGAAGGACACGCCGCGCAAAAAGATTTGCGTCCCGGCCAGCGGCTGGTATCGCAGCGCGGCGATCTCTGGCGCTGGGATGGTTATTCGGCTTCGGCGGATGCGCCGAGTCAGGCGGCGATCCGCCTGGAACAGCGCAACCGGCTTGAAGCTCTGGAACACGAAGTTGCCGCCGCGAAGGCCGCGCGCGCAACCGCACATGCCGCCTATGCTGCTGCACAGACTGAGGCGGCCGCCGCGAACGACGCCTTCCGCGCGGCGTCCCGCGCCTTGCGGGAAACCGAATCTGCGTTGATCGCCGCCCAGGACGAAGCGGCGAAAGCTGCGCGTCTTGCGGTGGAGCGGGCCGGTCGGCTCGCGACACTGGAAGCGGAGATCAAGGCCTGCGAAACCGCGCGGGAGAATGCGCGGCTTTCGGCAGCGGCCGCAGGCGAAGCGCTTGCGGCTCTGCCCGACGGTGCGGCGCTCGCAGCCGAACTCAACACGGCCCGCGATCTCGCCAGCGATGCACGCGCCGCCGCGAGCGAAGCGCGCGCCAATCTCGAAACCATCCGCCGCGAGGCCCTGGCGCGCAGTTCCAGGCTTGGGACAATCGCCGAGGAAATCA
>DATLVC010000206.1:0-9019 GCA_035577685.1 Micropepsaceae bacterium
TCGAACGCGGGCGGATGAACGCGACGCAATCCATTCAAGGGACCGGTCTTGGGCTTACCATTGCGCATCTCCTGACCTCGCTGATGGGCGGCGAGTTGACGGTGGAAAGCGAAGTCGGCAAAGGCAGCACGTTCCGGATCAGGGTGCTGCTTTCGCGCACGGCCGAGAGCGGCGATCCGCCGCTGGAAGGTCCGCGCATTCGCGGCTATCAGGGACGGCGGCGCCGTATTCTCATTGCCGATGACGATGCGTCACACGCGCAACTTTTGTACGACATCCTTGCGCCCCTGGGCTTCGATTTGGAGACGGCATTCGATGGTGCTTCGTGTCTGGAGATCGCCGAACGGTTCCGGCCCGATCTCGCTTTGCTCGATATTTCCATGCCCGGCATGAGCGGCTGGGCGGTCGCCCAAAACCTGCGCCAAACTTTCAAGAATTCCGTTGCGATCGTGATGGTGTCCGCCAATGTTCACGAGATCAGGACCACAAACCGTACCGAAACGAGCCACGACGCGTTTCTGGTGAAGCCGATCGATATCCGCCAGCTGCTTGAGCGGCTGGAAGATATTCTCCATCTCGATTGGACCTACGAATTGCCGCTGCCCATACGCCGCGCGATCGATTCTTCGGAGTTGGCGCATATTGCCCACAGCGTCCACATCGACAGCATCATCGCGCTTTGTCGCATTGGTCACGCCTCCGGCGTGGCAGCGCGGCTCGACGAACTCGAGCGCAATCAGCCGGAAGCGGCAGGGGCAATAGAATCCTTGCGGGAACTCTTGCGCGAGTTCCGCCTGCGCGAAATGGTGGATTATCTGGAGACATTACGAGACGATGAGTGGTAGCACGCCGCGACGCGACATTGTCCTGGTGGTGGACGATTCCCCTGAGTCGCTCGGTTTTCTCACCGGCGCGCTCGAGCAGGCGAATATCACGGCGTTGGTCGCCATCGATGGTGCCACGGCTCTTGAGCTGTTGAAAAATGTGACGCCCGATCTCGTGCTGCTGGATGCCGTCATGCCGGGAATGGACGGATTTGAAACTTGCCGCAGACTGAAGGCAGACAATCAGACGGCACACCTTCCGGTGGTCTTCATGACCGGCTTGAGCGAAACGCAGCATGTCATCGAAGGCTTGAACGCAGGCGGCGTCGATTATGTCACCAAGCCCATCGTGATCGAGGAATTGATCGCACGCATTCGCATTCACCTCACCAATGCGCGCGTCGCCCACGGTGCCCGGACGGCGCTCGACGCAACGGGTCGTTATCTTATCGCGACCGATTCCGCGGGCCGGTTGATCTGGTCCACACTCCAGGCCGATAAGCTGCTCAACGCGGCGTTCCCTGCGCATAATGTCCAGCACGAAGGTCTTCCGGCCGAAATATCTGAGAAACTGTCAGCGCTGATAGGCACCGGGCTCGGCCGATCCCCGCAGGCGGTGAAGACCTCCACGGAGTCCCGCCTGAAATTCCTGTATTTGAGCAGCATGGAGCCAAGCGAGCATCTGTTTCGCCTGACCGAGGACGATAATGACAACAATAACAATGAGTTTCTGCGCCAGCATCTCGCGCTGACGCAGCGCGAAGCCGAAGTGCTGATGTGGATTGCCAACGGGAAATCAAATCGCGACATCGGCGAGATTCTTGGAATCAGTCCGCGGACCGTGAACAAGCATTTGGAGCAGATTTTCATGAAATTGGGCGTGGAGAACCGCGCCTCCGCCGCGGCACAGGCAACGAAGCTGCTGGCACTTCGCGATTAACGAATAGGGCTACCTGCCCGGCTGTGAAAGTTCCATTCGCGGACGCCGGATGGGCGCCTTTATTTGTCACAGATGTGGCGAGTTCTGAGCGCTAAGCTACTGGAAGGGCACTTCTTTCTTTATTTCCTGCAGATCAAGACATCTTCTCTGAATTGCGACTTCACAGATTTGCGTTTCGCGAATAGCATTCTGCGTCTCCGCTGTCCTTTCGAGGGGAAAGGCGACCGTGGGTCTCTGATTGTATATTCAGTGAGCGGGGGCTTCATATGGCGAAGGGACACGCCCAATCTGAGCGTTTGATCGTGCAATCGGGTACGCTGTGTTCGCCGGATTTCCGTGGCACCGTCTTCGATGCCTCTTCCGCTGCACGGCCAAAGCTTTTCATCGTGAGCGACATACGGCTGTTGTGCGACGGACTCACGCTCGCGCTTTCGCAGCAAAGTGCGGTGAACGTACTGGGCTTCGCGGATCTTTCGATTGCGCCGGTTCGCTTGGCGGAGGCTGGCCCGGACGTTCTGCTTCTCGATATCGGGTCTTCCGGCGCGCTTGCCGTTTGTCGTCGCATTCATCAATCGTTGCCTGCGGTGCGGATCGTTGCCATCGCGGTCGCCGAGGTTGAGCAGGACGTAATTGCCTGCGCGGAAGCCGGGATTTGCGGTTTCGTGACCCGACAGGGAACCGCCCAGGACGTCGTTGCTGCGGTACAATCGGCCGCGCGCGGCGAATCCGTTTGTTCGCCGCGGGTTACCGCTTTTCTGCTCAACGGAATAGCGGCTCTGTCCAGCAAAGGCAGCGCGATGCCGGATGTGCCGACGCTCACCGGCCGGGAATCGGAAATCGCCTCCCTCGTCAGCGAGGGACTTTCGAACAAGGAAATTGCGCGGACCTTGAGGATCCGGAATGCCACGGTGAAAAATCACGTCCATAGCATTCTGGGGAAGCTCCACGTCCGGCGCCGTGGCGAGGCGGCGGCACAACTCCGCAAAATCCGTTTCCATCCGCAGGCGAGCAGCGCATCTACGCGGTAGAGAGTGGCATCTTGCCGTTTGGAAAAATGCCGACGATGTTTCCCGCCGGTGGTCTCGATTGCAGATCGTGGGACTAGGCCAAACGGTCCAGGCGTCGGACAGCCGTTTTTCAGACGAAATCATTCACATGCTTGTTTCTTGTGCATGCCGATGAACCTGGGCATGCCCATTCGCACCGGTACGATCTAGATCTTCGAAGGCCGATCTCCTGAACCGAGCGGTTCATTCGTGTTGTGCCAAGAGCTGCCATGATTGCGCGCACGGAAAGGGAATCCATTGAAGCGGATTCGGGTCCTGCTTGCCAGAATGCCAACGCTGTTGCTCGACATCCTTAAACACGTCGTGGGGTCGGCGCCCGACATGATGATCGTAGGTCAGATCGCAGATTTCGATCTAGCGGCCGCTGCAAAACGCATGCGTGCCGATGTCCTTGTAGTCGGCGATGATGCCGGGCACAGCCCTCGCGAATATGCGCAAATCCTGTTGAGCCGGCCGGGCCTCAAAGTGCTGGCTATCACCGACGATGGCAAGAACGGCACGCTTTACGAGATGCGGCCGCATTACATCCCCCTTGGTGAGATATCCGCTGACACGCTGCGGGATGCCGTTCGTGGCCGCTATGGCCGCGAAACGGAAATCGCCGCGGAAGAAGGCGGCGCCCATGCCCGTAGCTCTTCCCGATGACTGCACATCCCTAGGAATGAACGATAGGAGCCGATATGCCCCAGCCCCTGCTTCAACCCGGAGTCTACATTGAAGAGATTTCCAGTGGCGTCCGCACCATCACCGGCGTGGCAACTTCGATCGCGCTGTTCCTGGGCTGGGCTGCGCGCGGTCCAACGGACAAGGCAGTCCGAATCGCCAATTTCTCGGATTACCAGCGGACCTATGGCGGATTGGACCTGCGGACCCCGCTTGGCTATTCGGTCAAGCAGTTCTTCGATAATGGCGGCAGCGATGCCTACATCCTGCGCCTTATCGGTGCGGGAGCGACGGCCGCCTCGGTTGCCATCGGCGATCTTACGATCGATGCCTCCTCCCCGGGCCTGTGGGGAAACGGCTACGCGATCCGCACCACCAAGCGGCCCGCGCCCGACGATGCGCGGTTCAAGGTCGAGGTTCTCGACAAGAACAATGGCAATGCCGTGGTCGAAAGTTTCGAGAACGTCTCGATGGACAGTTCCGATCTTCGGTTTGTCGAGAGTGTGATCAATGATCGCTCCGGCTTCATCACGGTAAGTGCGGCCAGCGCCACGGCGCCTTCCAACACGACAAGCGATCTGACAGGTGGTGTGGACGGCACCGTGCTGACACCAGCGACCAACGATTTTCACACCGCATTACTGGCGAATTTCGGTCTCGGAACCATCACGGATCGAATCGACATCTTCAATCTTGTCTGCGTGCCCGGGGAAACGGACCCCGCTACCCTCGCGACGCTCCAGGGGGCATGCCAAAGCCGCCGTGCCTTTCTCATTGTGGATGCGGACCCGCTCGCGACGGTCGCCTCGCTTAACGCCGGAATGCCGGCCGCGCTCACTGGCTCGAGCGCGATCAACTCGGCGGTCTTCTTTCCATGGGTTCGCGCGCCCGATCCGTTGGCGCAAGGTGCGCTCGCCGATTTTCCGCCTTGTGGTTTCGTTGCCGGGGTCTTCGCGCGCACAGATGCCACGCGCGGCGTCTGGAAAGCGCCGGCGGGCAGCGAAGCGTCGCTCAACGGTGCCACCGGTTTGGCAATCACCATGAGCGACGCCGAGAACGGCCAGCTCAATCCGCTCGGCATCAATTGTCTGCGCACGCTACCGGTCTATGGCAATGTCGTCTGGGGCTCGCGCACATTGAACGGCGAGAACGATCGCGGCTCCGAGTGGAAATACATCCCTGTCCGGCGGATGGCCCTGTTTCTCGAAGAAAGCCTCTATCGCGGCACACAATGGGTCGTGTTCGAGCCCAATGACGAACCGCTCTGGGCGCAGATAAGGCTCAATATCGGCGCATTCTTGCAGGGCCTTTTCCGGCAGGGTGCCTTCCAAGGCCGCACGCCGAAGGAGGCCTATTTCGTGAAATGCGACAGCGAGACCACGACGCAGGCCGACATCAATCTTGGCATCGTGAATATTTTTGTCGGTTTCGCGCCGCTCAAGCCCGCCGAATTCGTCGTCATCAAGATCCAGCAGATCGCCGGGGACATTCCGACCTAAGCGCTGAAAAGGAGAATCTCCATGGCACAGTTTTCTGTAAATGCGCAGCGCTTCGACCCCTATAAGAACTTCAAGTTCCGGGTCAAATGGGATGGTCGCTATGTCGCGGGCATCAGCAAGGTCTCCGCGCTCAAGCGTACCACCGAAGTGGTGGAGCATCGCGAGGGCGGCGATCCGTCGACGGGGCGTAAATCGCCCGGGCGTACCAAATACGAGGCGATCACCCTCGAGCGCGGCGTCACACACGACACCGAATTCGAGAAATGGGCGAACAAGGTTTGGAATTTCGGTTCCGGACTGGGTGCAGAAGTCTCGCTGAAGGACTTCCGCAAAGACCTAATTCTGGAATTCTACAACGAAGCCGGTCAGCTCGCGATTGCTTATCGGGTATTCCGTTGCTGGGTTTCGGAATTCCAGGCGCTTCCCGATCTCGACGCCAACGCCAACGCGGTGGCCATCCAGCATATCAAGCTCGAGAACGAGGGCTGGGAACGCGATCTCGACGTGACCGAGCCGAGCGAACCTAGCTTCACCGAACCGGCGTGAGGGGGAGCTGCCCATGCCTTCGCCTGCGCCAGACACGCGCGAACAACGGATTCTCCTGTTGTGGGAGCGCGGTATCGGGCTGAACCGCTGGGCGCGCGACGAGGCGCTGCTGGCCGCGCTTGGTCCGCCGCCGGCGCGGTTGGGGCAGCGCAACGCGGCTCTTCTGTCGCTACGGAGCACGTTGTTCGATCGCGCCTGGCCGCTTGTGACCCGCTGCCCGGAATGTGGCACCGATTGCGAATTCGAAGCCGACAGTGCGGCTCTTGCCGATAAAGTGGGGATGCTCGAAACGGCCGAAGAAACTATAGTCGAGCTCGGTGGCGAGCAAATCGTCCTGCGCGCCCCAACGGCCGATGATCTTCGCAGGATCTCGACACAGGAGGATCAGGCAGTCGCAGCACGTTCGTTGCTGGCCTTGTGTGTTTCGCCGCCGCGCGCGGCTGATTCATTCGACGATCACGCACTCACAGAATTGGGTGCCCATCTCGAAAATCTCGATCCGGGTGCCATGGTGAGCTTTACGCTTTCATGCCCCGCCTGCTTGCATGTCTGGTCATCGGATATCGACGTCGGCGAAGCGCTGTGGGCCGAGTTGCAGCGCGCGGCGGAACAAACATTCGTCGAAATCGACGCGCTCGCGCGAGCCTATGGTTGGAGGGAAACGGACGTCCTTGGCATGTCCGCGGTCCGGCGTGCGGCCTATCTGCAACTCGCAGGGCTATCATGACCGGATTTCTTAATCGGCTCTCCGGCTTCGCGGTGAGAAGTCCGGCGCCCGGTGCGGCACGAATTTCTTTGCCGCCGCGATTTGCGCCCGGCCCGGCGATGCCGGTTCAGGAACGCGGTGTGGAGCAAGCCAATCCGATCGCCGCAATGAATCCGCTATCCGAAAGTTCCGCGGAGTCGGGGTTCGACCGTACGCCACGTAAAGAGCCGGATTCCATTCTTTCGGGCGCCCGCCCCGGCACGTCGCAACCTGGGGCCGAAGGCACCGCGACGACTTCTGACGTGTCGATTTCGGGCCGTAATAGGCGACCCGCCAGGGAATCAGCTGCGCCCATGATGCCGAACGCCACAGCATCGATGTCGGATGCCCTCGCGGAACTGCGTGTTGCGAGAGAGGCGCTCCTTGGTGCGGCGGCGATGCCACGCGTTGGCCCGGTATCGCACCTTGCGTTGCGGCCGCAGCCACCGGCGCTCGCGCCTACGGCCGTCTCGGTGCCACAACAGCAAGATATCCGAGCGCCGCTCGCTGCGGATGTCTTGGCAAGCCGCCCGCAGCCCTCCCGAAACGATCCTCCGGTCTATGTCACCATCGATCGCATCGACGTGCGCGTCGCGCCGCCTGCCAAACCTGCAGCGGCGCAGCCCCGCCCCCGCCGCGCCGCGAGTCTCTCCCTGTCCGATTATTTGCGCGGCAGCGGCCGGGAGGGACGCACATGAGCTCGCCGCTTGCAATCGGCGCTGTCAGTGCGGTGCTGCGCAATCTTCTCGATAACGGTCTGATCGAGGCCGGCGTCGCGATGGGCACGACCGTCAATATCAGCGCGGTGGCGCCCGACGTCATCGATCTCAACAATGCGGAGGAGCCGCCGCGGCTCAACCTGTTTCTGCACCAAGTGACGCCCAATTCCGGCTGGCGCAATGCCGACCTTCCGTCGCGTAGCGCGATCACCGGCGAACGGCTGACCAATGCGCCGCTCGCGCTCGACCTGCATTATCTACTGACAGCCTATGGCCGCGCCGATTTTCAGGCCGAGATATTGCTCGGTTATGCGATGCATTTGCTGCATGAGCGCCCGGTGCTCGACCGTGCCGCTATCAGGCGCGCTCTCGATCCGAGCCCGCTCGATGTGAGCATGCTACCACCCGCCTATCAGGCGCTTGCTGCCTCGGACCTCGCCGATCAGGTCGAACTGATCAAGATCACACCGGCCGCGATGGGCAATGACGAAATGTCGAAGCTCTGGTCGGCAATCCAGACGCATTGTCGCCCATCCTCGGCATATCAGGTCTCGGTGGTGCTGATCCAAGGTACCAAGCCCGGCCTTAGCCCGTTGCCGGTGTTGTCGCGCGGGCTGGTCGATCCGGTGACGAAGCGCGATCGGGGCGTGGTGGTCAATCCGGATTTATTGCCGCCCTTGCCGACGCTTTTCACGCTCGAGCCGCCCGCGAAGAAAAGCGCGGCAACGCTCGGCGACATCGTCAAGATCACTGGCGTGCGTTTGGCTGGCGCCGGTCACCGCGTGCGACTTTCGCATCGGCTGCTCGCCACGCCGATTGAACTAATTCCATCAGCGCCGAACGCGGCCGGAACGCAGCTCACCGTCACTTTGCCCAATGATGCGGCGGCGCAAAGCAATTTCGCCCCAGGCCAATGGGCGCTCAGCATCCGCTTCACGCCGACCGGTGAGCTGAACCCCCGCGACACGAATGCGATCCCGCTGGTATTGGCGCCCGTGCCGGTGATCGCGGCGGATGCGGGGCTGGGTCTGCCGGCCGCCAGCGTGACACGGGGTGGGGTACCGCCGAGTGTCACGGTCACCATGGCATCGCGCCCGCAGGTGCGTCCCCAGCAAAGTGCCTCGCTCGTGCTCGATACGGTGGAAGCGCTCGCCCAACCGCGGGTTGCCGCAGCCGACCCGCTGGTTTTTCAATTCTCCAACACACTGGCCGCCGGCAATCATTGGGTGCGCTTGCGTGTCGATGGCACGGACAGCGTGCTGCTCGACAAGAGCGGTCCGGCTCCGATTTTCGACCCGACCCAGCAGATCGCGGTGCCGCCATGAACGCGCTCGGCGGAACACCGGCGGGGCAGCCTGCGCAATTCGCAAACTGGTCCGAAGCGAACCAGCAATGGCTGATCGACGCGATCGCGCGGCTGCGCGCGCGTCTTCAAGGGCAAGCGACGGTGGGCGGTAGTGAAGCAACTGTGGAGGCTGGGCCCGAGCCCGCTTTCACGCCGGCCCTGATCCATTGCGCGCAAGTGTTTGGCCTTTCGCCTTTCGAGCGTGAAGTTCTGTTGCTGGTCGCGGGGCTCGAACTCGATTCCGGCCTGCGCGCGGCTGTTGCAGCGCTGAATGACGGTGTATCCCCCCGCGCCAACTACGCTTTCGCGTTCGGCATGCTGACCCAACCGCATTGGGGTGCGTTATCGCCCGATGCGCCATTGCGCTATTGGCGGTTGGTCGAGCCCGAAGCCGGAATGCCCCTCACGCAGGCCGCGTTGCGCATCGACGAGCGCATTCTGCATTTCATCTCTGGCGTCGCTGCCAGTGATGTTCACCTGCACGGCGTAGCGCGCCATCTGCAGACAGCCGTAGCGGAAGACGCGATCGAGACGGAGACCGCCAAGTGCATCGCCCAAAGCGCGAGCACCCATCACGAGCGCGGGTGCATCGCGGTCCTTTATGGCAACGCCAATGATTCCTGCACCCGGCGTGACGTGGCATTGGCGGCCGTTGCGGCGCTTCGCCAGCC
>DATLVC010000207.1:0-2374 GCA_035577685.1 Micropepsaceae bacterium
GGTGGGGGCGGGCGCGGTGGCCCGCCTCATCATCGGCGGCGGCTCGCTCGACCGCTTCGGCCCGGTGCACTGCATCAACCGCGCGCGCGAGACCGGCTCGCTGCAATCGGAGGATTGGACCAGCCTGTCGCTCTGCTTCCGCTATCTTGCCGGGGCGCTGGGGCTTTCCTTCATTCCCATCAAATCGCTGATCGCCTCGGAAATCCTGGACCGGTTGCAGCACGGTTCAGGCGCGGGCGATGTAAAGCGGCTGGAATGCCCCTTCACCGGCGAACCCTATATCGCGATGCGCGCGCTCACCCCCGACATCGCCTTTGTCCATGTGCAGATCGCAGATGCCGAAGGCAATTGCCGCATCGACGGCCCGCGCTGGGAAAACGAGGAACAGGCCAAAGCGGCCAAACGCCTTGTCGTGATCGCCGAAGAGATCGTTCCCACCGACGAGATCCGCCGCGAACCCGAGCGGACCATCATTCCGTCGCACCGCGTCGAAGCGGTGATCCACCAGCCTTGGGGCGCGCATCCGACGGCGGTGTTCGGCCGTTACGATTATGATTCCGCGCATCTGAAACTTTATGTCGAGCATTCCAAGCGCGCCGAGAAGATTGGCGACTATATCGACGCCTATATTCGCGGCTCCAAGGATCATTGGGATTATCTGGAGAAATGCGGCGGCATGCGGCACCTGCAAGCGCTGACCGCGACGCGGATCCTGGGTTATTGAGATGAGCGAACTCCGCAGCTCCGAGATAATGGTTGCCGCCGGCGCGCGCGAGCTCAAGGATGGCGAAACCGTGGTGGTCGGCATCGGCTTGCCGCAGATCGCCTGTTTCCTTGCCAAGGCCACGCATGCGCCCAGCCTGACGCCGCTCTTGGAGATCGGCGTCGCCAATATGCGCCCGATCCATACGCCGGTGGGGCTTGCCGATTCCCGCATCTTCTATCGCGCCACATGCTGGAGCAGCTTTCTCGATGTGATGGGGATGAATCTCCATCGCGGGGTGGTGGATACCGGCTTTCTGGGCGCGCTCGAAGTTGACCGCTTCGGCAACATCAACACGACCCTATCGCGCGAAGGCGGCAAGGTCCGCTATTTCAACGGCAGCGCGGGCGGCAATGATGTGGCGTCACTCGCCAAGCGCGTCATCGTCATCATGCGGCATGAGAAGCGCAAATTGCCGGTCGCGGTTTCGCACCTGACCAGCCCCGGCTTCGTCGGCGGCAAATCGCGCGAGGCGCTCGGCCTTCGCGGCGGCGGGCCGCACCGCATCATCACCGACAAGGCGGTCATGGGATTCGATCCGAAAAGCCACTCTGCGTCACTCCTCTCCTTGCATCCGGGGGTGAGTTTGGAGGATGTGTTGGCCAATACTGGCTTTGAGTTGAACGTGCCCGGCACGGTTCCGACGACGCCCCTTCCGGTGCCTGAGGAATTGAGGCTGCTGCGAGAAGAAATCGATCCGAAAAGCGTGTATCTGGGCGCGGTGGGATAGAGGCGAGGGACGACGTGCATTACGACATCGAGCTGAATTCGGCGGCCCATTATCCCGTCCGCGGGATCGTGGAATTGTCGCCGTTGATTGAACAGGCCGGCTTCGGCGCTTTCTGGAAGGGCGAATCCAACAGCACCGATCCGTTGGTTCTGCTTTCGGCCATTGCCGCGCGCACCAACACGCTGAAGCTCGGCACCGCGATCTATCACATCTATGGCCGCAGCGCGGTGACGCTGGGCATCCAATCCGCAACCCTCCAGGATTTGTCGGCCGGGCGATTGCTGCTCGGCCTCGGCGTCGCCAATAAGACCATCGCCGCCTGGCACAATGGCGTTTTCGATCGTCCGTTGCGGCGCGCGCGCGAATATATCGACATCGTGAAGAAGACCGCCGCCGGCGAACGCGTCGAATATGAGGGCGAGATCTACAACACCGGCAAACGCTTCCAGCTGTCCTGGCAGCCGGACCATCCGAAATTTCCGATCTATCTCGCCGGGCTCGGCCCGCAGATGACCAAGCTCGTCGGCAAAATCTCCGACGGCGTGTTCATCAATATGGGAACGCCCGCGACCATCAAGGAAATCGCCGCCCGCGTGCGCGAAGGCGCGGTGGAAGCGGGCCGCGATCCCAACGCAATCGAGATCATCGCCAAGGTGCGCTGTTCGCTCAATCCGGACCGCGCGCTGGCGCGCTCAAAACTGCGTCAGGTGCTGACGTTCTACAACATCGCGGATCATTATAAGGACATGCTGATCCATTCCGGCTTCGAGCCTGAGGTCATGCGCATCCAGGAGGCTTTCAAGGCCGGCGGCTTCAAGGCAGCCGCCCAGCATATGACCGACGAATATATGGACAAGCTGCCGGTAATTCCGGGCACGTCC
>DATLVC010000208.1:0-8580 GCA_035577685.1 Micropepsaceae bacterium
TCTCCGATCTCGGCGAGCTGGCCGCCGGCGATGTCGCGCGCGCCATCACGGGGCGGACGAAGCTGGTCGCGATCTCGCACATGTCGAATGTGCTCGGCACGAAAACTGATTTGGCCGAGATCGTGCGGCTGGCCCACACCAAAGGGGTGCCTGTGCTTGCGGATGGTTGCCAGGGCGCGGTGCACGGTACGGTGGATGTTCAGGCGCTGGATGTCGATTTCTACGCCATCACCGGCCACAAGCTTTATGGCCCGACCGGCATCGGGGCGCTCTATGCCAAGCGTGCGCATCTGAAGACGATGCGCCCCTATCAGGGTGGCGGCGAGATGATCCGTGAAGTCACGCGGGCCAATGTCACCTATGCCGATGCCCCGATGCGGTTCGAGGCGGGCACGCCGCCGATCGTGCAGACGGTGGGGCTTGCCGCAGCGCTCGATTATCTGGACGCGATCGGCCGGGACAGGATCGCGGCTCATGAAACGGCCCTCGCCCGCGCGGCAACGCGCCAGTTGAAAGAGCTGAATGGCATCCGCATCTATGGCGAGGCGCTGGACAAGGGCCCGATCATCTCGTTCGAGGCAGTCGGCATTCATGCCCATGATCTGGCGACCATCCTGGACCGTGAGGGCGTTGCGGTGCGCGGTGGTCATCATTGTGCGCAGGTTTTGATGGACCGCTTCAATGTTTCGGGAACCGCGCGGGCTTCCTTTGGGCTCTATAATACGATGGACGAAGTGGACGCGCTGGTCGCCGCGGTGGGCGTCGCGCGAAAGGTGTTCGGCTGATGGATCAAAATCTGCGTGAGCTTTATCAGGAGATCATCCTGGATCATTCGCGGCATCCGCGCCATTTCGGGGCGCTGACCGGCGCCAATCACGTGGCCGAAGGGTTCAATCCGCTCTGCGGCGACCGGGTGAAGGTCTATCTTAAGGTTGACGATCAGGACCGCATCACCGATGTCAGTTTCGAGGGGCGCGGCTGCGCCATTTCGGTGGCGTCCGCCTCTCTGATGACGGAAATGCTGAAGGGGCGCAACATCAAGGACGCGGAGACATTGATGGATGGCTTTGTCCATCTGGTGAAGGGTGAAGATGTGCCCGGGCTGGGCGCCGACGACCGCGAACAGCTGGAAGTGATGGCCGGGGTTTCGGCGTTTCCGATGCGGGTGAAATGCGCGACCTTGGCGTGGCACGCGATGAAGGCAGCGCTGGATGATCAGCCGGTGGCAAAGACCGAATGAGCGATGATGTGAATATCGAGATGAAGCAAGAACAGGCCGCCGCGGAAACAGGTGCTTCGCCTGCCGCACCGGCATCCGGTTCGGCTTTGCCCCCCGAAGAATTGGAAGCGTTCGGCAATAAGCTGATCGCCGCGCTGAAGAGCGTCTACGATCCCGAAATCCCGGTCGACATCTACGAACTCGGTCTTATCTATAAGGTCGATGTCGCCGACAACAAGGATGTCACGGTCGATATGACGCTGACCGCGCCCGGCTGCCCGGTGGCGGGCGAGATGCCGAATATGGTGCGCGATGCGCTTCTGACGGTGCCGGGCATCGGCGAAGTCACGGTGAATATGACCTTCGATCCGCCCTGGACGCCAGAGCGCATGTCGGAGGAAGCCAAACTCGAATTGAACATGTTTTGAGCCCCCAATGAATCGGGGCTGAAAGAGATCAGATGGAAACGACGGCAACACAATCCCGGCCCAGGCGCGAACGGCCCAAAGTGATCCGGCTCACGGACGCGGCGGCGACGCGCATCCGCGACATCATGGAAAAATCCGAAGGCCGCTATATCGGCGTGCGCGTCGGCGTGAAAAATGGCGGTTGCGCCGGCATGAGCTACACCATGGACTATGCGGAAAACGCGACGGCACTCGACGAGGTCGTGGAGGACAAAGGCGTGCGCATCCTGGTCGATCCCAAGGCCGTGATGTTCCTCGTCGGGACGGAAATGGATTACAAGCGCGACAAGCTCGCGGCCCGCTTCGTCTTCAGCAATCCGAACCAGACGGAATCTTGCGGTTGCGGCGAATCCGTTACCATCCTGCCTGCCAAGCCCGAAACCGATTAGCGAGGGTTACGCCGCCGCCGTTCCCGTGGCGCTGAAGCACGCGGCATTGTCTTTTTCGCTGATCACGCAATTGCGGCCCGCGCGCTTGGCGGCATAGAGACAGGTGTCCGCCCGGTTCACGAATTCGGCCGCGCTTTCGTTGGGGTCATATTGCGTGACACCCGCCGAAATGGTGATGATGCCGAGAATATCGCCGGTGGATTTCTTCACCAGTTTCTTGGATTCCACCTTGCTGCGGATCTGCTGGGCGAGATTAACCGCGCCCATAAGGGCGGTTTGCGGCAGGATCACCACGAACTCCTCCCCGCCGTAACGCGCCGCGGTATCGCGGCCCTTCACGTTCTCGGAGAGGCAGTTGGCAACCAGGCGTAATACCTGGTCGCCCGTCTGGTGGCCCCAAGTGTCATTGAAGTTCTTGAAATGATCGATGTCGCACATGACAAGCGACAACGGCTCGCCGGTTTCGATGGCGCGGTCGATGCTCTCCTGCAACTCCGTGTCGAAGGCCTTGCGGTTGGAGATGCCGGTGAGCTGGTCTGTCAGGCTTTCCTTGCGCACCGATTCGAGCCGGTCGCGAAGTTCGCTCACTTCACGGGACGAGGTCTGGAGCTGCAGCTCAAGGGTCTTGGAGCGTGCTTCCATCGCGCGCGTGGCGGTGACGACACCGTCGATCAGCGTCTTGATCGCGGTTTCGCTCATCTTGGCGTGGCCCAATTCGCCGGACGCCTTGGACAGGGTCATTCCGTAGGCGGAATGATCCTTGCCGGCGTTTTCCAGCAATTGGAGAACCGAATCGAGTTCGCTGGCGATCTTCTCGCCAAGCTCGGTCATGACGTCTTCGGTCTTGCTGGAGCGCAGATAGCGTTCGTGAAGAACAGTCATGACGCTGGCGTCGAATTTGCAACCATTGCCGACCAGCGAGTCGACGGTGCGCTTCAGCTCGGCATGCTCGCCGGCCACAAGCGTATAGGCGAGTTCGTAATTGTCGGGCGTCGGCGGAATATTCCGCTGCGCCATCCAAGCGCACGCATCGCGCGCAACAGATTGAGCTCGTTCTTTGTCCACGTCAGTCTGCACGTTCCGTCCCCCTTTGGCGCGTGCCGCCATCGCAGGTAATGGCACACGTACTGTGGGGCCTGGACCCGTAACAAATCGTTAAGCCGTGCGGATTTTGCCGGGCTTTTGCACAGATTTGACGGACAAACGAAAAGCCTAGGTTTCGCTTTCGGCGGTCGCAAGTTTGCGAACCGGCTTGGGGGGAAGTTTCACCGGCCGGAGCAGGAAAGCCGGCAGCTGACTGACATCGTGGCCCCCCGAGCGCGGTTCGGCCTGCTGCGGCCGGGACTCAGGCTTATGGGTCTGATGACGCGGCGCGGGTGCGCGTGCCGGAATAGGGGCCGGGGCTGCAACGTGGGCTGGGCGCTCTTCCGTCACTGCGGCAGGTGCGGGGTTGGCTATGACCGTGGCCGGTTCATACGCGGCGCGGTGGCCGTGCGGCACCGGCGGGCGTCCTTTTCCGCGCGAGCGTTCGCGGCCTTGTCCGCGGGCGTCGCGGCTGCGTTCGGGCCGGGGGGCTTCCTCCGGCAGGCCTTCCATGGCTCGGCGCGGGATCGTTGTGCCCATCAGCCGTTCGATGGCGGCGACGCATTTCTCGTCCCGCGTGCCGACCAGCATGAAGGCGTGGCCGCTGCGGCCGGCCCGTCCGGTGCGGCCGATGCGATGGACGTAATCGTCGGGCTGGAAAGGAACGTCGAAATTGAAGATGTGGCTGACGGCCGGAATGTCCAGCCCGCGGGCGGCAACGTCGCTCGCGATCAACAGGCGGATTTCACCGTTGCGGAACGCCTCCAGCGTGCGCGTGCGTACCGATTGATCGAGATCGCCATGCAGCGCCGCGGCCGAGAAGCCGTGCTTGATCAGCGATTTGGCGACCACATCGACGTCGCGTTTGCGGTTGCAGAAGACGATGGCGTTCTTGACGTCGTTTTCGTTGATGAGGCGGCGCAGTGTCTCGCGCTTGGACCATTCGCCGCCGGGTACCGTAATGGCCATTTGCGTGATGGTGGTGGCGGCAGTGGCGGGGCGCGAGACCTCGATGCGGACCGGGGCCTGCAGGAATTGGTCCGTCAGCCGCTGGATTTCGGGCGGCATGGTGGCCGAATAGAACAAGGTCTGCCGCGTGAACGGTGTCAATTTGGCGATACGCTCCACGTCGGGAATGAATCCCATATCGAGCATGCGGTCGGCTTCGTCGATCACCAGGATTTGCACGCCGGTCATCATCAGCTTGCCGCGTTCGAAATGATCGAGCAGGCGGCCCGGCGTTGCGATCAACACATCCACGCCGCGATCGAGTTTCTTGTCCTGATCGTCGAAGGAGACGCCGCCAATCAGGAGCGCCATGGAGAGCTTGTGATATTTGCCGTAGCGCTCGAAGCTTTCGGCGACCTGGGCCGCGAGTTCGCGCGTGGGCTCCAGGATCAAGGTGCGCGGCATGCGCGCCTTGGCGCGGCCGCGGGCCAGGATCTCGATCATCGGCAATGTGAAGGAAGCGGTTTTGCCGGTTCCGGTTTGCGCGATGCCGATAAGGTCTTTGCCCTTGAGCACTTCGGGAATGCCGCGCGCCTGAATCGGCGTGGGCGTTGTGTAGCCGGAATCGGCAACGGCTTTGAGAAGCTGGGGTCCTAGCCCGAGATCTTCAAAACGGACTTCAGTGGATGGGGGAGAATTTGAAACTGCGGGCCCCGGGGGCACTTCGCCGAGTGTGCTGGCATTCGAGCCAGCCAGACTTTCGATACTTATGTTTACTGCTCCAGTAGGCCATTCCGAGACGCCTGTCTCGAATCACAGCCTGATAGTTGCGCTGCAACATAGAGATAAAGTTCCAATTGTCAATGTGCGCAGGCGTCACGAACCCGTTCCCAAGGCCAAGCCCACGCGGCTTTTCGCGAAAAAGCAGAGGTCTATGATTTGGACTCCGCTGTCAAAGTCTGTGCGTTGGCGTGCTCAGCCATGATGGCGCGCACGCGCCGAAGGATGCCCATGTCGCTATTTTCGCCCGGGGTTTGAAACAATCCGAGACGGCGCGTGCCTTTGCCGAGTTTGAGGCTGCTGGTGAAATAGACCAGCGGAATCGCAAGCACCAGGCCAAGCAGGAAAGGCACAAACCACCAAAATTCGCCCGGCAGATAATGACGCAAGGCAAAGGTGGCGGTGATGCCGATCGCCGTATGCGGCGCGAACATGCGGACGACAAACCACAGGGGCAGGGGGCGATCATCGCGCTGCTGCACGCCCCATCCGGTTGTCCGGCCACACAAAATGCTGAGCACGAACCAGCTATGCGAGAGCATCACCACCGGCGCCAGGAAGGTGGAAAAGATGCATTCCAGGATAACGCTCGGCATCAGCCGCGAGCCGCCGCCATGCGAAGCACGCACATCCTCGTCGCGCGAAGCGACATAGAGCGCCAGCAATTTCGGCGCATAGAGAATTCCCAGCGTGAATGCCAGGAGCAGTAGCAGCTCCAGCGTATGGGAAATCGGCGCCGACAGAATCGGATAGCGGCCGAAATAGGTGACAGGAACGACCTGCGCCGCGAAATACATCTCAAACGCCGAAGTCAGCAGCAGCAAAAGCCAGAGCGGCGAAGCCAGATAATTCATCACGCCCATGACGAAATGCAGCCGGCTCGGCATGCGCAAGCCAACCGACAGGATGAGTCGCGCATGCTGCAGATTGCCTTGGCACCATCGCCGGTCGCGCTTCAGATAATCGAAGATGGTGGGCGGGGGTTCTTCATAGGAGCCACCCAGGCTGGGCGCCATCAGGACGTCCCAGCCGGCCCGCTTGAGAAGGGCCGCCTCGACGAAATCGTGACTGAGGATTTCACCGCCCAAAGGCGCGCGCCCGGGAAGTTTGGGCAGACCGCAATGGCGCATGAAAGCCCGTACACGGATGATGGCATTGTGGCCCCAATAATTTCCGTCGGCCCCCTGCAGGAACGCCAGTCCCGCCGCGTGGCATGGGCCATAGACGCTGGAGGAGAATTGCTGGATGCGGGCGAACAGCGATTCGCGGCCGATCAGTTGCGGCGGCACCTGGATGAGGGCCGCGCGCGGGTTCTCGTCCATCAACCCGACGAGACGCACCAGGGTGTCGCCCGTCATCAGGCTGTCGGCATCCAGCACCACCATATAATCGTACAGCGAGCCCCAGTGGACGCAGAAATCCTGAATGTTGCCGCTCTTGCGTCCGATATTGCGGGCCCGGTGCCGGTAAAAAATATTCGTCCCGTCCGGATCGCTGTCGCGCAAGCGCCGCCACTCGATTTTTTCGATCTTCTGAAGCTCGGGATTCGTCGTGTCGCTGAGAACGAAATAGTCGAAGCCGGTACCGTTCGCGGCGCGCACCGATTCGCGAATGGCAGCGAGCCCTGCGAAAATCCGCGGCGCGGATTCATTGAACACCGGCATCACGATGGCTGTACGGGAGGAGCGCTGGCGCGCCCGTGCCCAGCCCGATTCCGATACGGACGACAGGACGTCGATATTCTGCCAGCGCACATACGCGCCAATGCAGGCCAGCCAGAATGATGCTGCAATCCAGGCAAAAAGAATCGTGAACAGACAGAACAGCAGAATTTCGAGCGTGGTCAGTCCGTCCACCCGGATGACGGACAGCACCGGCTGATCCGCTACCACCGTCGAGGACGCGACCAAACCAAGAAACAGCCATCGTCGCACGACGATGTCAGGCACGGTCATCTTTCCGTATTGGGACCGGCCGGAGTTCCATTGGCCTGACCGATTCGCGGGTGGCGCGAACAAGGACCTGGAAAACGCGAGCGAACGTCCAGATCGAAAGGTCCTGCTCCGGCATCTCCACGAATTGCGGAACCGGAACCGAATCGATCGGGAAATTTGCTGCTGGCGGGGACTTTTCGCCGAATCCGGTTTCCTGGAACCGAAAGTCAGAAGCTGTATCCGAGGTCTGTTCGTCGCGCGAGAACGCAACCGGAACGACGCGTTGTAACATGGTTACTCCACTATCTTACTGCGACACGCTGCTGTGCAATTGCAGCAAAAAAATGACCTATCCTTTGCACAGCGCTTCGGAACTTTATCGATTCGCTAATTTGACACCCCCTCAACGGCGAGGATGCCCATTAACGCAGCAGAATTGAATGAGTTCTCATGGCCTTAGAAATGTCTTGGTTAGGTTACAGAACAGCGGGCCAGGAGATGTGTAGAACCGGAAAATGCCAATGATCGACCGCCGAAGCTTCCTAGCCGCCGGCTTTTCATGGGTTCTTACCGCAGCTGCACCTATGGGGGCTTCGCAGCGGGACCTGGTGTTCGGGCCGTCCAAACCCTTCAGTTTCGAGCGCCTTGCGCGCCTCGCCAAGATGCGGGCGGGGGAGGGTTATCAGGCTGCGCCGGCACCCGCTTTCGATCTTCTGAACCAACGCGATTTCGACGTGCAGAAGATCCGCTACCGCCCCGAATTCGAGCTCTGGCGGGGAAATGCGTCGCGGCTCCCTGTCTCGTTCTTTCACCTCAACAAATACGCGGCGGTCCCCGTCAGAATCGATGCGGTGTCTGGCGGCATGGCGCGCGAGATTCTCTACGGCCCGCAATATTTCGATTATGCGGGTACGGGACTCGAGACGCGCTTGGCGGCCGATGCGGGCTTCTCCGGTTTCAGGGTCATGAACAGCCAGGCAAGCCCTACCGACTGGCTGGCCTTTCAGGGCGCGAGCTATTTCCGCTCATCGGGTTCGGACGACCAATATGGTGCATCGGCGCGCGGCATCGCGATCAACACCGCTTTGTCGACCAAGGAGGAGTTTCCCCGCTTCTCGCATTTCTGGCTCGAGGAACAAGGTCCGATCGTCACGGTCTATGCGCTTCTCGACGGGCCGAGCATCACCGGTGCTTACCGATTCGACGCACAGAAAAACGATACGGTCGTCATGCACGTGCATGCGGAGCTGTTTGCGCGCGCGGACATCGCGCGGCTCGGCATTGCGCCGCTCACGAGCATGTATTGGTACAGCGAAAGCTCGCGCGCCTCGTCGGCGGATTGGCGCCCGGAAATTCACGACAGCGACGGCCTGTCCATGTGGACGGGTGCCGGCGAACGCATCTGGCGGCCGCTCAACAATCCGCGCACGCTTCAGACCAACTCCTTTGCCGACAAGAGTCCCAAAGGCTTCGGCTTGATGCAGCGCGACCGCAATTTCGAAAATTATCAGGATGACGGCGCGTTCTATAACAAGCGTCCGGGCATATGGGTCGAACCCCGTGGCGATTGGGGCGAAGGCGCAGTGCAACTCATCGAAATCCCGACCGAGGACGAAACGCACGACAATATCGTCGCGTATTGGCAGCCCAAATCCTCCGTCAGCGGCGGAGATTCCTTTAAGCTCGACTACAAGCTCTACTGGCAGGAGCAGGAGCCCAACATGCCCGCCGCGCAGGCGCGTGTGGTGGCCACCCGCCAC
>DATLVC010000209.1:0-19268 GCA_035577685.1 Micropepsaceae bacterium
GAGCCTATTAGGCGCATCGGCGCAAAATCGCCGGGCAAGAAGCTCTTCACCCGTGATCGCCTCGATGGATCGTGACAAGTCGCGCCGGCTGAGTTGCACAAAGCTGACCGATAAACAGGTGGCAGTCGCGGCAGCACGGCACGAACTGCTCTATTCCGGACGGATGGGCGGCGCCCGCGCGGTGTTCGCGTTCTGCGATCTCTCCGGCCTGGACCTTTCCGGACGCAACCTAGCGGATGCCGATTTCACCGGCGCCTATCTCGAAGAGACCAATCTCGGCGGCGCCAAGCTCGATTCGGCGAGTTTTTTCGGGGCCTCGCTGAAACGGGCCAATCTCGCGGGCGCCAGCCTGCGCCGCGCCGACATGCGCGGCACCTCGCTTAGGGGCGCCAATCTCATTGGTGCCGACCTTTATGAAGCCGATTTGCGCGAGGGCAAGATCGCCGAAAAAGGCGCCTCGGGCGAACTCAAGATCCTGCAACACGATATCGGTCCGTCTGAGCTGCCGGCCGCTCTGCTGTCCTCGGCCAATCTCGAACGGGCAAAACTCACGGGCGCCATTGCGATTCAGGCCGATTTCACCGATGCGATCATGCGCAATTGCCGGATGACCCGGGCGAATCTGCGCCGCGCCAAACTGACGGGCGCCAATCTGGAAAATGCGGATTTGCGCGGCTGCGATCTTGCGGGCGCCGATCTGAGGGGCGCGGTTCTGGTCGGTACCAAGCTGGAATTCGCCACGCTGGAAGGCTGCGATATGTCGGGCGTGCTTACCGACGCGGTTGCAGGACGGCCGCTTTCGGAATTGACCGATTCCGTCGAGGTGATCTTGCGGGCGCACGCGCGCTGGGCCGACACCCAGGGCCGCGAAGGCCGTCCCGCCGATTTTTCCGGCTTCGATTTGCGCTCCCTCAAAGGATTGCCCCATGCGGTCCTGCCCGCGCTGATTGCACCCGGCGCGGTGTTCTACGGTTTGGATCTTTCAGGCGTACGTTTCCAGGGCGCGCAACTCGAAGGCGCGGATTTGCGCGGCTGCAAGCTCACGGGTGCGGATTTGCGCGGCTGCAATCTCAAGAGCGCCAAACTCGCCAATGCCGATTTGCGCGATGTGAATTTGGGCCCGCTGCTGATTTCCAACGAAAGGCTGCTGCCAGCACGCCTCGAACGGGCCGATGCGCGCTATGCGGATTTGCGGGGCGCGGATTTGCGCCAGACCGTATTCGCCGAAGCCGATCTTGCTTATGCCGATCTCACGGGCGCCAAATTGCGCGCCTCGGATTTTCGCGGCGCGACGCTGCAAGGGATCAAGCTGTCGCTCGATGCGGCGGTGGATGCGATCTTCGATGAGACGCGCTACGACACTGCCGTAGCCAGTTGATTGTTTGTTTGACGCGCGATCTGCGGCAAACCGGCAGCCACTTCGCCCGATCGCTTTTTAGGCGCCGCGCTTGGCGCTTTTGTTGAGGTTGAGATTGGGTGCGGCTTCCGGCGTGCGGGCGCGGATGAACTGACCCAGGCGGTGCAGCGAGACCTTCGCATCCTGCGACGCGGCTGCCTGAAACAAATATCCCATTCCGTCATAGACCTCGACCGACACCGACACATTGGCCTCGGCGGCAAGCTCGCCAAGCCGGCTGGCGTCGTCGCGCAGGATTTCCCGGCTGCCGGCATGGATCATGATGGGCGGAAAATCGCGCATCGACCCATAGACCGGCGAAGCGTAGGGATCGGCGGGATTGGCGCCCTTCAGATAATGCCGCGCGCTCACGAACAGCAGATCCCACGACATCAGCGGATCGCTGTCGGCATTCTGCATGATCGACCAGCCCGAGAGCGTGAGGTCGGCCCAAGGCGACATCGCGATGAGACCGGCAGGCATCGGCAGGCCGCCATTGCGGATGGCCATCATGGTCGCCACCGCGAGGCCGCCGCCGGCGCCATCGCCCGCCAGCACCACTGATTCCGGCGGATAGGCTTTCGCGATCAGGAAACGATAGGCATCGACGGCGTCGCGCAAACAGGCCGGAAAGGGAAATTCCGGCCCGAGGCGATAATCAAGCGAAAGCGCGGCCGCGCCGCCCACCCGGCAGAGTTTCGCGACCAGCGCGCGATAGGTTTCCGGCGAACCGGAAATGTAGCCTCCGCCGTGAAAGTAAAGCACGAGCCGCTGCGGGTCGGTGTCGGCGATGCTCACCCATTCGCCCTTCACCTGCCCCAGCTGGGCGCGTTCGACGATCACATCCCCCGCGACCGGGCCGAGCTCCGCGGCCAAGCCATCGTAATACCGCCGCAGTTCGGCGAGCGGCGTCGCATGGCTCATTCCGGAGCGCGCCAAACGGGGCATCCGTGCAGGGAAAAGACTTTGCCAATTTTTTTGCATGGGCCCTTCGGCGAAGCAGGGGAAGAGCGAAATTGTAGCGCAAGCGATATGCGGATCGAAAGGGAGTGCCCAGAATCAGCGGGCGCCCACGTCCAGGTAGAGACGGGGCGCCCCAATTCGTGGCATTACAAGTGGCGTCAGGCCGGCTTCACCGGGATTTTGGCCGATTTGGCGGTCATATTCGCCGGCTTTGGAATGGCGATGTGCAGCACGCCCTTGTTGAACTTGGCCGTGACATTCTTAGGGTCGACATCGAACGGCAAGGTTACGGAGCGGGTGAAGCTGCCATAGCTACGCTCCGCAACATAATAATTCTTGTTCTTTTCCTCGTGGCCGTTCTTCCGCTCGCCGCGGATCGTCAACACGTCGCCCAATAACGTCACGTCCACGTCTTTCTCTTCAACGCCGGGAAGTTCGGCATCGATATCGATCTCCACGTCGGTTTCGCTGACGTCGAGACGCGGTGTCATATCGCTCGACCAATGCGTCGCCGGAAATGGCCCGAACGATTCGAACAGGCGGTTCATCTCAGTCTGGAGTGCGGAAAATGGATCGCGCTTGATCTCGGAAGGCGTATTGCGTGCCCAGGAATAGGGAATCATTGAACGCATGACCATGGCGGACTCCTTTCGCAGGAATTCCCCCGCTTCCATCCCGTAGGAGAAACGCGGCAGCCGCCAATCGGTTGTAGCTTCGCAAAAGCTTCATCTCGCGAACAGCTACGCCAGCAAAAAGCGCGCTCCGGATTTTGGAGCGCGCTTTCTAAAACTCTGCTGTTACGCAGCCTTTGCCTGGGTGTCGATCACGCGGCCTTCGGTGTTGCCGTTGATCGTGATGCGGCGCGGCTTTTTCTCCTCGGGCACGACGCGCTCGAGTTCGATATGCAGAAGCCCGTTCTCAAGCTTGGCACCCCTGACCTCGACATTCTCGGCCAATTGGAAACGCCGCTCGAAACTGCGGCCGGCGATGCCTTGATACAGATAATGCTGCGCCTTGTTTTCTTTTTCGCCTTCGCGCTTGCCTTGTACCGAAAGCACGCCTTCCTTGACTTCGACGGTCATGTCCTTGTCGGCGAAACCGGCGACGGCAAGGGAAATCCGGTAATGGTTCTCGTCCGTGCGCTCGATGTTGTAGGGCGGATAGGTTACGCCGGTATCGAATTGCGAGGCGGAATCCAGCATATCGGCCAAACGGTCGAAGCCTACGGTCGAGCGAAAGAGCGGGGTAAGATCAAAACTGCGCATGTCACATTCCTCCTGTGAGCGAAAGTGTTAAGCCCGGGCGCGCTCAGAAGAGCCGCACCTCCGGCACCGGAAGCCGCAAGGCCTCCCGGCACACCAGTACTTAGGAAGCCCTTTTTGGCCTTCAAGAGCGGTAAAAGTGCCTTTTCAGGCGGGCGGCGCCACGACCAGCACCATGTGGCAGACCGCGGCAATCCAGAAAATCAGCATCAAGCCGCATAAAGCGGTCGTGATCTGGGCCTGACTGGCGTGGACACCGCCCGCGCGAAGCACGGTCTTGAAGAACGTGCCTTCAAAGTTGTTGGAGGCGTCGTTCCAATGGCCGGTGCGGGCGAGATTCTCGACATTGTTAACGATGGAGGCGCCGCCATTGAGCAGCCATTGCATGACGATCGTGGGCAATAACAAGGCGTAGAAAAAAAGCGCGCCGCGCGACGGGATCAGCCAGCCCAATCCGACATAGCCGATGACGGCCAGATGAACGGTGAAAAGCAAGACGCGCAGCCCATCGAATGCCAGCTTCCGGCCGGACGCTTTTTGTCCGGACAGATACGCAACCGCCCGACTCATGACGAAAAATCCTTTGACCCCGAATTCCCGCGCATAAAACGCACAGAGCCACCGGATCGTTTAGCACCTGAGGCAAAATTTGGGCGGTGACGCGTCTATGTCGCAGGGTGCCTGCCTTCATGGCCGGTCCGCAGGCAATAAGGGCTCAGGATCGGGTTGTGACGCGCGCCCGCAAATGGTCATATCGGCGCCGCCTTTCCTTTCGTTCTCAAGCTTGGATTTTCCATCGTGACAGGTTTTCGTGCGCTCACAGTGATGACGCCGGACAAACGCCATCTGCGCGCCGGCATATGGGAATTGCCCGAAGGCGCGACAAAACGCGCCATCTGCGTGGTGCTGAACGGGCACACCGAATTCCTGGAGAAATATCAGGAGGTGGCCGACGAACTTAACGCCCGCGGCTTCGACGTGGTGAGCCTGGATTGGCGGGGACAAGGTGCCTCGGAACGGCGCAGCTATGGCAACCGTGCCGGCCATGTCGGCAATTTCGAGGAATATATTTTCGATCTTGCCTCGCTGATGCTGCAGGCGGTCGAACCCATTCAGCGCGCGCAACCCAAGCCGTTACCGGTGATCGCGCTCGCCCATTCCATGGGGGCGCATATTCTGCTGCGCTATCTGCACGATCATCCGCGCCGGTTTGCCTGCGCCGTCGCGCTGGCGCCGATGCTGGAGATTAACACCGGCAAATATTCGCCGGCCGTGACGCAGGCCATTGCGGCGCTGTTCAATTTCCGCAAACCCTCCACGCGCTTCATCTTCGGTGTCGAGGCGCGCGATCCGCTCGAGCTGAAATTCGAAGACAATGCCGTGACCTCCGATCGCGGACGCTTCGAGCGCACGCAGGCGCTGCTCAAGGCGCAACCCTTCCTGCGTATTTTCGGGCCGACCTTCGGCTGGCTGGGCGCGGCCTTTCATTCGATGAGCCGTCTTAAGCGCAAGAGCTTCGCCGAAGACATCACAACGCCGCTTTTGGTGTTCGGCGCGGGGCGCGACCGCATCGTCAATATCGAAGCGATCCGCGCCTTCGTGAAGAATCTCCCCAAAGCGCGCTATGTCGAGATCGAAGATTCGATGCACGAAATCCTGTCGGAAACGGATTCCATCCGGGCGCGCTTCTGGGCGGAATTCGATGCGTTCGTGGACGAGCAATTACGCGGATAGCAGTTTCAGCGCTTCGGCGTGAACGCGCACATCGCCGGCCGCGATGATCGCCCCGCCCTCCCTCATGGGTGCGCCCTTCCAATCGGTGACGATACCGCCCGCGCCTTCGATGATCGGGATAATCGGCGCGACGTCCCAGCGCTTCAAACCGGTTTCCACCACGAGATCGACGAAGCCCATCGCAACGAGCGCATAGGCATAACAATCCCCGCCATAGCGCGACAGGCGGCAGGCCTTTTCCACGCGCCAGAAAAGCTCGCGCTCTTGGTCGGTGAAATGCGTCATCGGATGCGTGGTGCAGATGACGGCGTCCGCGAGCCGCGCACATTTGCGCACGGCGAGCGGCGTCACGCCCGATGCATCGCGCAATTCCGCGCGGCCGTCGCGGCCAATGAAGCGCTCGCGCAGGAACGGCTGATCGAGCACACCGAGCACGGGTGCGCTCTCATGTTCCAATCCGATCAGCGTGCCCCAGAGCGGCTGTCCCGCGATGAACGCACGCGTACCGTCGATGGGATCGAGCACCCAGCGATAACCGTTGATTCCCGCGGCATTGCCGAATTCCTCGCCGAGCACGCCGTCTTCGGGAAACACTTCGGCGATCATGCCGCGCATGGTTTCTTCCGCGCCGCGGTCCGCGTCCGTCACAGGGTCGTAAAAGCCCGCCCCGCCTTTGTCCGTGACGTCGATGCGCTTGCGGAAATAAGGACGGATCACGTCGCCCGAGGCATCGGCAAGGGCGAGGGCAAACGCAAAACGCCGATCCAAATCCTGGCTCATGCCAATCCCGTCATATACCGAATGCTATTTTCGCCCGCGTGCGAAGCAGGCCTGCCGGGACTAGCGCGCCTGCGCCTGCTTCACCGTTCCATCCGCCGTCACTTCGAAGGCGAAATGGAAGGCCGGCAAATCCTCGCCCGGATGATCCGCCGCGTAGGTGAGCTGCGGGATGCGGAAATTGTTCAGATTCGGGTCGGGCTCCGCGCCCTTATAGATGCCGGGATAAAGATCGATGAAGTGCCAGCCCGGCGCGCCCGTGGCCTGCACGAAAATCTCCATGTCGCCCTGGCTGTTGAAGGCACAGGCATAGCCATTATAGGCGTTGTCGTAGACCACATGGATGATGTTGGAGGTCTCGGTCCAGCCCCAGCCCTTCAGATGAATCGTGAACTTGGTGCCGACGGGGCCCTTGGTCACGTCGAGCGGCAAGGCGCTCGGCTTGATGAAGTGCGTACCGATTTTCTTGGTGCCGTTGCCGGTGTCGATCCACAGCCCATGCGTACCGCCGAGCTCGTCCGGCGTCTTCATGGAAAATTCGATGCGGCCGGCGCCGTCCGTCTTGGCTTCACCGATGGGCGCCGACATTTCTTCCCATCCCCGCCCCGAGACGCGGCTGCCGACGGAACGGGTCCAGTTCAATTTGTAGACTTTGTTCGGCTCCAGACCCTGCGCGCTCACTTTTATCGGCTCGCCAACGCCGGAGAAACGCGGCGTCGATGTCACTTCGCCTTGCGGCGCGCCGAGGCGGACGGTCCTTTGCGTCTGCTGTTCCGGAGCAATCGGCAGCACGGGCGCGCCCGGCGTGACCTTGAACAGAATATCCCAGCGCGGACGGCCGGGCGCCGGGTTCTGTTCCGGGTTCTGATAGGGGAAGGTCAGCGCGCCGTGCATGATCTGAAGCACGTGATCACCGACATTGCCGGTCGCGGGGATCGTAAATGTCGCGGCGCCGCGCGTGCTCACCGCCGAAATCCAGCCGGTGAAGTGATTGTCGTAGAGCAGGTCCCAGGAATTGTAGAGCGAGCGCGAGCCCATGCCCTTGACGGTCACCGTGATCGGCGTGCCGACCGGGCCGCTCTTGGGCGAAATATCCACGGTCATGTCGACCGAATAGGAGGTCTGCGTCATCAGCCGGTCGCCCTGCTGAAGCATGATGTCATGGTCGAAGCCAAAATCGTCCGGCGTGGTGAAGGTTGCGGAGAGCCGCCCCTGTCCATCGCTCTTGGCCTTGCCCATCAGCAAGGTCGCCGGCGTGTATTGGCGGCCCTTATATTCGGTTTCGGTCACATTCCAGCGCCCACTGACGGTGCGCCAGACGAACTCGAATTCCTGATTGGGCGGGAGCTTTTCGGCCTTCAGCGTGAAGGGCTCGCCGGCCTTGCCGTGAAGCGGCATGACATCGAGCGAACCGACATAGCCGCCCTTGGCTTCCCCGAGCTTCACTTCCGGTCCGAAGGTGGAAGCCGACGCCGCCGCTGCGGGCTGCTCAAAGCCGAGCACCAATGCGAATAGCGCGCACGCCAAACCGGCCAGACGGCCGCTCAGGATCGTCATGGCTCTCTCCATCGGAGGTACAGTTCGGACTTAGGGTTTCGGCGCCGCCATTGTGGGCATGCCCGCGACCACCATCAGCTGCGTCGTGTCACGCGTGAAGGGCTGCCAGGTCACAACGCTGTCGTCCATCATGGTGGCGTTGACCTTATAGCCAAGCGAACCGGTGGGGAAATCCATCGGGATTGTCCAGAAGGTCGACCAGAAGAAATCCGTCGGCGGCATGCCGTGACCGCCAAAATGCAAGGGCAGCTTCTGGCCGTTGCCCAATTCCACCTCGACGCTCTTGATCTTGTTGTTGTCTGCGACGGTGCCGTCGGGCAATTGAACGCGAAGACGGAAAGCAACCGCTTCTCCGCGCGTGTAGCGGTTGTTCAAAATGCAGAACGGGCCCTGCTGGCCCATCAGCGCGTGGCGGACGATGTCGCCCTCGAAGAACAGCTTACCGGCCGGGGTCGTGCGGTTTTGCGCCAGGGCGCTGCCCGAAAAGCCAGCGATGGCGACGGACAATGCGAGTGCGGAAAGCGTCGAGAGTTTCATGGGCTGCGCCTCTTGGGACGATTGAACAGGGAAGGTTGGGTAAATCATACAGAGATTGTCGGCCGTCCGAAAGGGGGTCCAGCAGCCAAAATTGAGGGAATTATTCGGCTTCCGCCTTAGCCCGCTTGCGCAAATGGGGCAGGAGTGCCCGTTTGCGCAGGCGGATGGATTTGGGCGTCACCTCGACCAGCTCGTCGTCCTGGATATAGGCCATGGATTGTTCCAGCGTGAACGGCATCACCGGGGTCAGCCGCAAGGCCTCGTCCTTGGAATGGGTCCGGATATTGGTGAGCTGCTTGGCCCGGAGCGGATTCACGTCCAAATCGTTTTCCCGCGAATTCTCGCCGATGATCATGCCTTCATAGACGCGCGTGCCGGGGGTGATGAAAAGTTTGCCCCGCTCCTCCAGATACCACAGCGCATAGGTCACCGCCTCGCCATCGCCCGTGGAGATGAGCACGCCGTTCCTGCGGCCCTCGATCGCGCCCTTGTAAGGCGCAAAGCCGTGGAACATTCGGTTCATCACGCCGGTCCCGCGCGTGTCGGTCAGGAACTCACCGTGATAGCCGATCAGCCCGCGCGAGGGCGCGTGGAAGATGATGCGGGTCTTGCCGGCGCCGGTCGGGCGCATGTCCTGCATCTCGCCTTTGCGCTGGGACACCTTCTCGATGACGATGCCGGCATAGGGATCGTCGACATCGACGGTGACTTCCTCGATCGGTTCCAGCCGCTGCTTGGTTTCGGGGTCGGTCTGATAGAGCACGCGCGGCCGCGACAGCGCCAGTTCGAAGCCTTCCCGCCGCATGGTCTCGATGAGCACACCCAATTGCAGCTCGCCGCGGCCGGCCACTTCATAGGCGGCCTCGCCCGAATCGGTCACGTGGATGGCGACATTGCCCTCCGCCTCGCGCAACAACCGATCGCGGATGACGCGGCTCTGCACCTTGTCGCCTTCGCGGCCCGCCAGCGGGGAATCATTGACGGAAATGGTGATCGCGAGGGTCGGCGGATCGATGGGATGGGCGGGAAGCGGCGTCTCCACTTCGATATCGCAGAGCGTATCGGCCACGGTCGCTGTTTGCAGCCCGGCGATGGCGACGATGTCCCCGGCCTCGGCGCGGTCGGTCGGCACGCGCGCCAGCCCGCGAAATGAGAGCACCTTCGTCGCGCGGGCCCGCTCGATGACGGTGCCGTCGCGGCGCAGCGCCTTGATGGCGCGGTTGACCGTGATGGCGCCCGATTCGATCCGCCCCGTCAGCACGCGCCCCAGATAAGGGTCGGCCTCGAGAGTCGTCACCAGCATGGTGAAGGGGAAATTGTCGCCGGCGCGCTCCACCGGCTTGGGCCGGGGCACGTCCGCAACGATGCGCGCGAACAGCGGCGAGAGGTCTTTATGCTCGTCGGCGAGGTCCGCCACCGCCCAGCCTTGGCGGCCTGACGCATAGAGAACATGGAAGTCGAGCTGATAATCGTTCGCCTCCAGGGCGAGGAAGAGGTCGAAGATTTCCTCCAGCGTTTCCGGAGCCCGGGCATCCTGACGGTCGATCTTGTTGATGACGACGATCGGCTTCAATCCCAGCTTCAAGGCCTTGGAGAGCACAAATTTCGTCTGCGGCATCACCGATTCGGCCGCATCCACCAGGAGGACCACCCCATCCACCATGGAGAGGATGCGTTCCACCTCGCCGCCGAAATCGGCATGGCCAGGCGTATCCACGATGTTGATGCGGGTGTTCTGCCAATCCACGCTGGTGCATTTGGCGAGGATGGTGATGCCGCGCTCACGCTCCAGATCGTTGGAATCCATCGCGCGTTCCTGCACTTGCTGGTTTTCGCGCACCGCGCCGGATTGCTTCAGCAGCTGATCGACGAGCGTGGTCTTGCCGTGGTCGACATGGGCGATGATGGCAATATTGCGAATATCCATGAGAACCTGAAGGCAAGGGGGCCGCGGCTTATATAGGGGCGATTGCTGCGGTGCAATGCCCGGAAACCGCGCTCACAGCCTTACGGGCGCGAGATTTCCCAGGAATTGCTCGGCAGAAGCGCGCCAGGACCTCGCTTTTGCAAAGGCGCGGCAAGCATCGCGCGGAATGCGAAGCGCGGCAAGGCAGGCGCTTTGCAAATCCTCATCCAGAACCGCGATATCGGCCTCGCCGAGCACGTCCAGCGGACCCTGGACGGGATAGGCCGCCACCGGTGCGCCGCAGGCCAGCGCCTCCAGCAGCACCAGCCCGAACGTGTCGGTGCGGCTGGGAAACACGAATACATCGCTCGCGGCATAAAGCCGGGCCAGATCTTCGCCCGTTTTCTGACCGAAAAACCGCGCGGCGGGAAAGCGCGTCTCCAGCTCGGCGCGCTGCGGGCCTTCGCCGACCACGAGCTTGGTTCCCGGAAGGTCAAGCGACAGAAAACTTTCCACGTTCTTTTCGACCGCAAGCCGGCCGACATAGAGAAAGAACGGGCGCGGCCATTCCTTTGGAAAATGCGGCCATTCGCTTTGCGGACGCGGGCGGAACAGATCGACATCGACCCCGCGCGACCACAGCGCCACATTCGAAAAGCCATGCGCCTCCAATTCGCGCTTCAACGAAACGGTCGAGACCATCGTTGCAGTGGCGGGCGCGTGAAAGGCTTTCAGCGCACCGAACACCGCGCTTTCCGGAATGAAGGGAAAGCGTGCATGGACGTAATCGGGAAACCGCGTGTGGAATGCCGTGGTGAAGCTGTATCCGCGTTCGAGGCAGATCGCGCGCGCCGAGAGGCCCATCGTGCCTTCGGTGGCGATATGGATGGCGTCGGGACGAAATTCGTCGATCGCGCGCTGGATCGTCTGGCGTGGGAACAGCGCCAGGCGAATTTCGGGATAGGTCGGCAGCGGCAGCGTCGTGTGGTTCTCGGGTGTCGCATAGCGGACCTGATGGCCCATGGCGCCGAGCTCGCGGCCCAAGGTTTCGAGCGTGCGCACCACACCATTGACCAGCGGGGCCCAGGCATCGGTGACGATCAGAATCTTGAGCTTCCGGTCCGCAGCCAGCGTATTGCTCTTGCCGCCCTGCTGCACGGGTCTTGCAGCGCCCGTGCCGAATATCATCGCACCCTCAAGCGGCAGCATAAGAAGCCGGAACATGGGCCGTTGCTTCTCGCGGCAGACGCTGATCGGCGGCAAACCGGGTCCAATAGACGATCTCCATGTGACCGCGCGCATCTTCGGTCAGGGCGGTGCAGCTTTCAACCCAATCGCCGTCATTGCAGTAAAGAATGCCGTCGATGAGTTTGCTTTCCGGGTGGTGGATGTGCCCGGCGACGACGCCGTCGAGACCGCGGATGCGCGCTTCGCGCGCAAGCGTATGTTCGAAATTGGAGATGAAGGATGCCGCGTTCTTCACCTTGTGCTTGAGATAGGCGGAAAGCGACCAATAGGGCAGCCCCAAGAACCGCCGCAGCGCGTTGAACCAATCGTTCAGGACAAGCGCGAAATCATAGGCCTTGTCGCCGAGATGAGCGAGCCAGCGGGCATAGGTGACGACGCTGTCGTAATGATCGCCATGCACGACCCAGAGGGCCAGCCCATCGGCAGTTTCGTGGATGGCGTCCTGTTTCAATTCGACGCCGGCGAGGCTGACCCCGCAATATTCGCGGAAGACCTCGTCATGATTGCCGGGCACGTAAATGACGCGTGTGCCCTCCTGCACTTTTCTCAGGATGATGTTGACGACGGCGCTGTGCGCCGGGCTCCAGTACCAGCTTTCCTTCAGCCGCCAGCCGTCGATGATGTCGCCTACGAGATAAAGCGTCTGACATTCATTGTGGTTAAGGAAATCGGCGAGGAGCTCGGCTTTGCAACCGCGCGTACCAAGATGGGTATCGGAGATGAAGATTGTGCGGTGGCGACGGATTCGCTGAGACGGTTTGGGGGTATGCGGAGGAACGTCGGCTGAGGCTGGAAACTCCAGGCTACTTCGCATGAGCGAATCCTTTTGCGCTGCAATACGAAGTGCCTGCCATGGTCATGTGTCGCCTCCATGGCGGTTGCGTGATGTTTCGATGAGATGTGGTTTCCGGAGGCCCTAAATTTGTTGCAATGCTTATTGCGCAGCAAAATCCCTGGGAAAGATTTTAATTAACCATATGAAATTACATGGTAAATTTTGTGAAAACCCTGCGGCAATTCGGACCATGCTTACGCCAAAATTAAGGCTTGCGTTCGCAGATGCAGCATAGCATATTATTGCGGTGCGGCATTGCTTACTCCTCCTGCATGTCGCAGCCCCCCTCCCGGGGCGTTTCCTCCCTAAACTTGGCCGCCCTTCGGGGCGGCCTTTTTCTTTGTGGTTTGTGGAAAAACTTTATTCGGCGGCCTGACGCCGGGCCAGCGCCATCCAGGATCCTGCCATCAACCGGGCCGCAAAGCGGCTCAGCCGCTCTTTGCAGCCCGCGAAGGCCGCCGTCTTGGTTACACGCGTCTCGTCGAGATACAGCGCACGGCTGACTTCGATCTGCAGCGCATGCAGTCCCGATTCGGGCTTGCCGTAGAGATTCGTCGTGTAGCCGCCGGCATAGGGGGTGTTGCGCGCGACCGCAAAACCCAGTTCGGCCAGCGTGCGTTGGGCTGCAACGATCAGTTCCGCCGCCGCCGCTTCGCCATAGCAATCCCCGATCACCACATCGCTGCCGCGCGAGGGCGGCGGCATGGAATGGCAATCGATCAGGATGGCAATGCCGAACAGGCTCCGCGTTTCGGCGACCAGCTTCGCCAATTGGGTGTGATAGGGCCGATAAAAGCTTTCCAGGCGGAAATGAGCCTCGTGCGCCGGTAGCCGGCCGCCATAGATCTCGATCCCGTCGCGAACGATGCGGGGAATGACGCCAAGCCCGGCGGCCACGCGCGGGGTCCTGGGCGCGATCGGCGCGGCCAGGGGCGCATCGAACATGGCGGGATCGATCTCGCCGGGCGCGCGATTGGCATCGACGAAGGCGCGGGGGAAGCGCGCCGCGATCAAGGGCGCCCCCAATTGCGGCACGGCGCCGAACAGTTCCTCGACGAAAGCATCCTCGGATTTGCGCAACATCACCGAATCGAGCCGGCTTTGGCGGGCGAAGCTTGCCGGATAAAGCCGGCCGCTATGGGGGGAGGCGAAGATGAAGGGCGCCGTCTGCCGCTCCGGGCGCACGACCAGGACCGGTTCCTTGCGCAGCTCCTCCAGCGCGGAATCGCCCGCCCCGCCGTCAGAGGGATCGCCCGACGTGCTCCCGCTCTGATTTGCGCTCATTGCGTGTCCCCGGTCGGAAAATGAACCATCGCTAGCGCGGCGGATCAAGCAAGTGTCTTCTGGTAACGCATTGTCGCTGCCGATGCTATTAACTGGCGTTTACGCATTTGGCTTTATAAAGATGCGTAAGAATACCGGGCGCGTCCATGGCGAATATCCTTTTAGCGGAAGACGACGAGTCGCTGCGGCAGTTCCTGGCTGCGGCATTGGAGCGCGCAGGCCATGCGGTCACCGCCTTTGGCGATGGCACCGCGGCCTATCGCTGCCTGTGCGATGAAAATTTCGACCTTCTGCTGTCCGACATCGTCATGCCGGGCCTGGACGGCATCGAACTCGCCAAGCGGGCCGCCGATCTCTACCCCGCCCTCAAGATCATGTTCATCACCGGCTTTGCCGCCGTCGCCTTGAACCCGGCGTCGGAAACGCCGAAGCACGCCAAGGTGCTGTCCAAGCCGTTCCACCTGCGCGATCTGGTGCAGGAAGTCGAGCGCATGATCGCGGCATGACATTCGAGCGCCCGCCGGAAAACGAATTCCGGGGCTAACTTGCAAGCCTCAGGCGGCGGAGGCTATAGAAGCAGCCCGTTTTTTGCGTAAAGGGCGCGTAGCTCAGCGGGAGAGCACTACCTTGACATGGTAGGGGTCACAGGTTCGATCCCTGTCGCGCCCACCACTGCCGTCGCCCCGACATGACGGCAACCCGGTTTTGGACTCGCGAGGTGTTTGGCCCCGCCGCAAAGGCGGTGCTTTGACGTTTCTGGGGAGACAATGCCCGAACGACGCGAACATTGGGACCACGTCTACCGCACCAAGACCGAAACAGAGGTGAGTTGGTATCAATCACACTCTGCGCAATCCTTGGCGCTGATCAGGTCCGAAGCCTCTGACTTCTCTTGCTCGATTATTGATGTCGGTGGCGGCGCATCTCATCTGGTCGACGATTTGCTATCGCAAGGCTATGCAGATTTGACTGTGTTGGACATATCCGAAGCCGCGCTCAATCGTTCGAGAGAACGGCTTGCGCCGCTGGCCGACAAAGTCGCTTGGATCGCGGCAGACATCACACAATGGAAACCGCAACGCACATGGGATGTATGGCATGACCGTGCTGTATTTCATTTCCTTACCGAAAGGCACGATCAGGACGCCTATATCGCTGCTTTGACGGCAGCAACGAGAGCCGGTTCAATAGCGGTGATTTCGACGTTCGCCCTGAATGGCCCCGAGCGTTGCAGCGGGCTCCCCGTTCAGCGCTACGACGCAGCCGGATTGGCGGCCAGAATTAATGATGGTTTTCAATTGATTTCCGAAACAACGGAAGCGCATAGAACGCCGGGGGGCGCAATTCAGAATTTCGTCTATGCGGTTCTGAAAAGAGTCGCCTAGCGCCTGGATCGTCGCATTGCCCCCCGCGGAAGACGCGCGATTTTGCCAAGATATGTTGGTGCACGACATCCGAGTGAAAGATCATGACCGCAAATACCGCGCAGAAGAACTCCCCCGCCTACCGGCTGGCAGCGCTAGACCCCGACTTCCTGCTCGGCGACAGCATGCGCGGCGTCAGGCTGCAGCTCGAATATGAAAAAGCCGAGGAGCATCTGCGGCAATGGGGCGTTCGCTCCACCATCGTCGTATTCGGCAGCGCCCGGGTTCTTCCGGAAGGCACGTCGGACCCGAGCGCCTCGACCACGCGTCTTCCACCCGGAGCAAAGCCGCGTCCCGGCAGCCGTTCGGCGTTTTGGTATGAGCAGGCTCGTCAGTTCGGCCGCATCGCGTCCGAGCGCGGTGGCGCCCTTACGGACAATGGCGGCGTGCGCGATCATGTCATCGCCACCGGTGGCGGCCCCGGCATCATGGAAGCGGCCAACCGCGGCGCCATGGAAGCGGGCGCGCCCTCGATCGGTTTCAATGTCGGCCTGCCGCACGAACAGGAACCGAACGCCTTCACCACGCCGGAATTGACCTTCCTGTTTCACTATTTTGCGGTCCGCAAATTCCATCTCGCGATGCGGGCCAATGCACTTGTGGTCTTCCCCGGCGGTTTCGGCACGCTGGATGAGTTGTTCGAACTGCTGACCCTGATGCAAACCATCAAGATGCCGCGCATACCAATCGTACTGGTGGACAAGTCCTATTGGACCGGCATCGTCAATTTCGAGCGCCTAAGCGAAGAGGGAATGATCGCAGCCGAAGATCTCGACCTCTTCACCTATGCCGACGATGCCGAGAGCACCTGGAGCGCCTTGGTCCGCCAAGGTCTCAAGCCCGGCCCGCGGCCTCCCGGGTTTCCTTCGCTGCCCTAGCGTCCCGCGCACGGGCGCCCCAGCCCACGCCCGCGATAAGGAACAGACCGGCCAGGACGATCACCATTGTCGGCGGCTCCGACACCTCCGACGTGCCGCCGCCCGGCCCGGCAAGCGCGAGCAATTCGCCGCCGCCTTCGAGGAAGTAGTTGCCGCTGAGGAAGGGATTGTCGGCCGCGTCGTAATAGAGGAACAGCCCATCCGCACCGAAAATGTTGGTGATCATGTTGCCCGAGATATCGAGGCCTTGGAGCATTTTCACATAGAGCGCGCTGCCGCTCGCGAGTTCCAGATCGAGCACATCGGTGTCGCCGAGATGGAGCGTGTTCCAACCGAAATTGTTTGCAAATCCTGCCCCGTTCTGGCCCGCGAGGCCGAAGAGGTGGGTGCCGCCGCCGATGAAATCGAGTTCGGCCGCGTCGGTATTCCACAAGGTGTTCTGAACGCTGTTGTTCACGAAATCGCCGAGGATCGCCAGGACGTCTCCGGGTCCGCCGATGATCACGCCGCTCGCGCCGATGGTGAGATCGTGCACCGTAACGGTCGAGGGATCCATCGTGATGGTGCCGAGATTTGTGATCGCGCCTGTCACGTTCAATGTGGCGTTGGTCACCATGATCTTCCCGGTCGCATTGTTGAGGAGGTTCCCGGCGATCTGACTCACGCCGGTGATATTCAGCGTGTCGTTGTTGACGAGCCCCTGCGTCTTGGGCGTGCCGGCGTTGATGATGCCACCGGAAAGATTATACGTGCCCGAGGTGCCTCCGCCGCCAATGGTGAGCGTACCCGACACCGTGTTGACGCCACTTGATTGATTGAAGACGCCGACACCGGTGCCCAGGGCGCCGATCGTTTCGTTGAGGGCCTGAAGCGTTCCGCCGCTCAGCGTGTACGCTCCACCTCCGCCTGCACCGACGAACAGCGTTCCGGCGACTTGGTTCGCGCCGCCGGACTGGATGAACGCATTGTCGGAGGACGGCGCCACGCCCGGAACGAGTCCGACGCGCTCATTCCCGCCGACCTGCAGCGTACCATCCGACAGCGTGTAGGTGCCGGCAGAGCCGGCCGTCGCGGAGATCGAAAGATTGCCGTCGATGGCAACTATGCCGCCCGATTGCGTGAAGACGCCGGTGCCGCCGCTACCCACAACGACATCGGTGGTGACGGTGAGCGTCCCGTCAGAGAACGTCAGCGTACCGTGGCTTCCGGCTTGCGCCCCGAGCGTGAGAGTCCCGGCGATATTGGCGGCACCTCCCGTTTGCTTGAAGAGGCCGGTGCCGGAATCACCCACCACGACATCGCCGCCGGCGGCAAGAATGGCCGTGCCGCTTAATTCATACGTGCCGTTTCCGGTGTCGGCATGGCCGAGCGTGAGCGTGCCGCCAGCCAGGGAATTCGTGCCCGCCGTCTGGACGAACGAGCCGATGCCGCTATCGCCAATCATTTCTTCGCCGGCCACGGCGAGCGTTCCGAGCCCGCCGAGCGAGTAGCTGCCGACGCCTGCGCCGGCGCCTTCGATGGTGAGGCCGCCATTCACTTGCGCACTGCCGCCGGTCTGCGTGATCGACGCATTGGTCACCGTGACGTCGTCACCGACCGTGAGTTGCGAGCCGATGCCGCCGAGAACATATTGACCGCCATTGCTGATCGTCAGCGGCCCGTCGACGCTGTTCGTGCCGCCGGATTGCGTGAAAATCCCTCCTTGAATGATCTCCGTGAATTCGACCTTGAGGGCCGAGTCGTTTGTCAGACCCGCCGACAGGCTGTAGGCGCCGCCGGCAAAGATCGACAGCGAGCCGCCCGTTGGCCCGGCGGAATTGGTGTCGATCGAAACAGTCCCGCCGGCTTGTGTAAACGTGCCGTTGCGGATGACGACGTGATCGGCCTCCAGCTCCGTTCCGCTTCCCGAAAGGTCGTAGGTGCCGCTGCCGCCCGCCGAGAATCCCAGCGTCAGAGTCCCTTCGACCGATACCTTTCCTCCGGTCTGTGTGAAGGCGCCGGTACCGGCATTTCCGACCAGCATGTAGGCATCGCTTGTCACCGACTCGCGATCGACATTGAGTTCGCCGCCGCTCAGCGTGTAGCTGCCGGTGCCACCGGTGCTGCGTCCCAGCTCAAGGCCGCCATTTGTCGGTCCGCTTGTGATCGTCACCGTTCCGCCCGATTGCGTAACGGTCCCGGTGCCCGTTCCCCCGACGACCACGCCGAAGCCAACCGTGCTCGACACGTCGAAGGTGCCATCGCTGATCGTCAGCGTTCCGATGCCGCCGGCGACCGGCGCAGGATCGAAGGGCCCGCCCAGCAAGACCGGTCCTGTAAGGGTGACCGCGCCCCCGGTCTGATTGAAGACACCGGCATTGACCCCGAACGGGCTCGTGCCGCTCCCGACAACCATGCCATTGCCGCTGAGATCGCCCGCGCTGAGATTGTACGTGCCAGTCACCCCGCTGAACGGAATGGTTTCCAGCGTGAGCGCTTGCGTCAAAACGACGGCGCCACCGGATTGGTTGAACGTGCCCCCGATTTCCAAATCAAACGTGCCGCTGCCGCCAACATTCAAAAGCCCACCCGACAGATCGTACGTCGCGGCCGAGCCGCCGGCAGGTGCAACGACGACCCCATCGGTGGTCAGGCTGTGCGTCGGCTGGATGAATGTCCCGATCACGTCGATATTGGACGGCTTGGCGTCAACATCGAGTGTTACCGAGCTCAGCGGCGAGATGGCGACAAATTCGCCATCGACGGGCGGCGTCTGCGAAGGCGGATTGGTAATTCCGTTGGCCCAGCATTGGCCGTCGCTCCAGCCGCTGTTGCAGCTCGGCTGGGAAAACGCCTGCGCCAGCGCAGCCGGCGCATCGAGTTGAGAAATCGCGGCCAGCAACAGCAAGGCGGCGCACGGCGCCGACCTGGGCGCCATACGAGGCGTTACACCTCTAAGGGCCCTGCAAACTTCGAACGCAAACAGACGCAACGACCGAAAAAACGCAACGCACATTCTGTCTTCGGAAATGCCGTTACCCATTGACCATGCTCCTCTCGGAGTTGGCCCCCCGTCCGGAACGCCTCATGAATCAAGCTGTCTGCAACATTAACCGGCGTTCCGCGCCTCGCTTTCCAAGCAAGAACCACCCTGTTGACGGGATAATCAGGCAAGCAATGAGTATGCCATCGGAAAGAATGCGGTTTTGTCTGCGGGACACTGCGAAAGTTGTAAGCGTAGATTACAGTTTCATGTCAGCCATCAATTAAAACATGAACGAAACCGGTCGGTTTACTGATGCTATCCTTGCTGAGATATTCCAATACGGTAATTATCCGGAAAAGCCGCTTCGGGTTCTTCCGGCCTCCCCTGCCCGCGACTTGGGCACGGAACCGTGCTAGGCGGGGCTGGGGAAACCGGCCGCCAAGCCACGATGAACATCCAGGATAAACACCGTGTCTCCGCCGCGGCGCGTCTCGATCGCCTG
>DATLVC010000210.1:0-15194 GCA_035577685.1 Micropepsaceae bacterium
GTTGCGCACGGCCGCCATCGCACTGGGCAAGGCGGTGGACTATGAATCCGCGGGAACGGTGGAATTCGTCTATGACGTGGAGCGCGAGGAAGCCTATTTCCTCGAAGTGAATACCCGGCTTCAGGTCGAGCATCCCGTCACCGAAGAAATCTTCGGCGTCGATTTGGTGGAATGGATGATCCGTCAGGCGGCGGGCGAATTCGTTCTGCCAACGCCGGCTTTGCCCACGCCCCGCGGCCACGCGATCGAAGTGCGGCTTTATGCAGAAGATCCGGCGCGCGACTTTCGTCCCTCTACCGGGCTGATCACCGGGCTATCCCTCCCCGAAGATGCGCGAATCGAGACATGGGTCGAGACCGGCGCAGAAATCTCGCCCTATTACGACCCGATGTTGGCGAAGATCATTGTCCATGGTTCGAATCGCGACGACGCGATCCACAGCCTGCGTGCGGCGCTCGATGCCAGCCAAGTTTGGGGCATCGAGACCAATCTCGACTATTTGCGAAAGATCGCAGCTCTCCCGGAATTTGCCGCCGGCCGGGTCACGACCTCCACGCTCAAGACCGTCGAATACCGCCCGACCCATGTGGAGGTGCTGGCGCCCGGCGCAGCATCGAGCCTGCAGGATTGGCCCGGGCGCATCGGCTTCTGGGATGTCGGCATTCCGCCGTCCGGTCCCATGGATGACCGCTCGCATCGTCTCGTCAATCGCATTCTCGGCAATACACAAAATGCCGCGACGCTGGAATGCACGCTGACCGGCCCCCATTTGCGGTTTCTGTCCGATGCCACGATTGCGCTCGGCGGCGCGGATATGCAGGCGACACTCGACGGCGCGCCCGTTCCCCTTTGGGAACGCATTTGCGTGCGCAGCGGTCATGTGCTCGCGCTGGGCCGCATCGTGGGGCCAGGCCTGCGCACCTATCTCGGCGTGCGCGGCGGCTTCGACGCGCCGCTCTATCTGGGGTCGCGTGCCTGTTTCTCGCTGGGCCAATTCGGTGGCCATGCGGCCAGCGTGTTGAAGACCGGCGATATGCTGCATATCGGGCAGGACATTTCCGGTGCCCGGCACACGTCCGCTCCGAAAGAGCGCCCCGTGCTTGCGCACGACTGGGAATTGGGCGTGCTCTATGGCCCGCATGGCGCGCCCGATTTCTTCACGGCGAATGACATCGAAACGTTGTTCACCACCGAATATGAGGTGCATTTCAACAGCGCCCGCACCGGCGTGCGGCTCATCGGACCGGCGCCGCAATGGGCGCGCCACGATGGCGGCGAAGCGGGCCTGCACCCCTCCAACATTCACGACAATGCCTATGCGGTCGGCGCCATCGATTTCACCGGCGACATGCCGATCATTCTGGGCCCCGACGGGCCGAGCCTTGGCGGTTTCGTCTGTCCCGCCGCTTTGGCGCAGGGCGAATTGTGGAAGCTCGGTCAATTGCGTCCCGGCGACAAGGTCCGCTTTCGTGCCGTCACGCTGAGCGAGGCCGCGGCCCTGAAACGCGGAAAGCCGGTGATGTTCTCGCGAGCCGTGCCGCAAGGCGATGTTCTCAGAACCATCGCGGCGGACGAGACAATCAACTACCGGCGGGCAGGCGACGACAACATCCTGGTCGAATATGGCCCGATGCAGCTCGATCTGAAGCTGCGGCTGAAAGCGCATTTGCTGATGCAGGCGATCGCTGCGAACAAGCTGCCGGGCATTATCGATCTGACGCCGGGTATCCGTTCGCTCCAGGTGCATTACGACAATGATGCGATTTCGGAGCCACGGTTGCTGGATGCGCTTGCCGCGCTGGAAGCCGAGCTTCCCGATCCCGCGACCGTGACCGTGCCGAGCCGCACGGTCTATCTGCCGCTGTCGTGGAACGATCCCCAGGCCCAGCTTGCGATGCGAAAATATCAGGAGCTGGTGCGGCCCAATGCGCCGTGGTGCCCGTCCAATATCGAGTTCATCCGCCGCATCAATGGCCTCCAATCCGAAGCCGATGTCCGCCGCATCGTCTTCGACGCACATTATCTCGTGCTGGGCCTGGGCGATGTCTATCTCGGCGCGCCGGTGGCAACACCGATCGATCCGCGTCACCGGCTGGTCACCACCAAATACAATCCCGCCCGCACCTGGACGCCGGAGAACGCGGTCGGAATCGGTGGCGCCTATCTCTGTGTCTATGGCATGGAAGGACCGGGCGGGTATCAGCTGTTCGGCCGTACCATCCAGATGTGGAATCGCTGGCGCACCACCGGTTGCTTCGAAGAGGGCAAACCCTGGCTGCTTCGGTTTTTCGATCAGATCCGGTTTTTTCCGGTGTCTGACGAGGAATTGCTGGACGCGCGCGCGGCCTTCCCGCATGGCTGCTATCCGCTTCGCATCGAACACGGCGAATTCAGCCTTGCCGAGCATCGCAAATTCCTCGACGCCCACGCTGGTGAAATCGCGCACGCCAAACGGCGCCAGCAGCATGCGTTCGAGACCGAGCGGCAACGCTGGCGCGATCTGGGTTTGGATTCCTTTATTGCGGACGATTCTGGTGCGACCGATACGGGCGATGTGGAAATATTTGCAGACGGAGTCACGGCGGTGCATGCGCCATCCGGCGCCAGCGTCTGGAAAATCACCGTGGCAGCGGGCGCCGCCGTGGTCGAAGGCGAAACTCTCATCATTGTCGAGACCATGAAAATGGAAATCCCTGTCCCGGCCCCCGCATCGGGCATTCTGCGCGAGCTGCGCTGCCAGCCCGGCCAGACCGTAAAACCTGGCCAGGTTTTGGCACTAATCGGAGCCGTCCCATGAAGTCGCTCTCTTTCGATATTGCGAGCTTGCGGGAGGCCTATCGCGGCGGCGAATACACGCCCGCCGATATTGCACGCGAAACGCTGCGCCGGATCGAAGCCTATGATGACCCTGCGGTGTGGATCTCACGCGTAGAGGGACGCGAGGTGCTGGCGCGGGCCGAGGCACTGACCAGAGAAGACCCGGCTGATGCCACGCCGCTTTGGGGCATTCCTTTTGCGGTCAAAGATAATATCGACGTCGAGGGACTGCCGACCACGGCGGGCTGCCCGGCCTTTGCCTACACACCGAAGCAGAATGCCACGGTGGTGGCGCGGCTGCTGGCGGCAGGCGCCATACTCGTCGGCAAGACCAATCTCGACCAGTTCGCGACCGGTCTGGTCGGCACGCGCTCACCCTATGGTGCGCCGCGCTCGGTGTTCGATTCGCGTTATGTCTCCGGTGGGTCGAGCTCGGGTTCGGGTGTGGCCGTGGCGGCCGGGCTGGTGAGTTTTGCGCTCGGCACGGACACCGCCGGTTCGGGGCGTGTGCCCGCCGCCTACAACAACATCGTGGGATTGAAGCCCACAAAGGGCCTGATCAGCACCAGCGGTGTCGTACCGGCGTGCCGGAGTCTGGATTGCGTGTCGATATTCACGGCCACGACAGGCGACGCGATGGACGTGCTTCGCGCGGCGGAAGGTTTCGATGCGGCGGACATCTATTCGCGGCCGCGCGCGGCAGGTGCGGATATTCCCGAACAATTCCGCTTCGGTGTGCTGGCGTCGGCAGATAGAGAATTCTTCGGCGATGACAGCAGCGCGAAACTATACGAAGAGGCCATTGCGCGGCTTTCATCGCTCGGCGGCACGGCAATCGTCATCGATTACGCGCCATTCCGCGCGGCAGCCGAACTTCTCTATCAGGGAGCCTGGACCGGCGAGCGCCTTGCGGCAATACGCGAATTCATGGTGCGCCACGAAGACGCGATGGACCCATCCGTGCGCGCCATCATTGCGGGCGCGCGTTCGCTCAGCGCAGTGGATGCGTTCGAAGGCCAATACCGGCTGGCTGCCGCGCGCCGTGCCGCCGATGCCGAATGGGCACGGATCGATTGTCTTTTGCTCCCGACCGTTCCCACGCAGGACACGGTGGAAGACGTGATGGCCGATCCCATCGCGCGCAATGCGCGGCTCGGTCTCTACACCAATTTCGTCAATCTGCTGGATTGCTGCGCGATCGCGGTTCCGGCCGGTTTTCGGACGAATGGTCTGCCGTTCGGCGTCACGCTGATCGCACCGGCCTTTTGCGAATCGGCGCTCGCCCCCATCGCCGATGCGCTTCACCGCGCCGGCAAATTCGGCATGGGCAAAGCGCGCAACGCAGCGCTTTCCGATGCGAGCCGGTTGACCCGAATGCCAGATGCGGGCCGGGTCGACATCTTCGTCGTGGGCGCACATCTCTCCGGCATGCCGCTCAACCACGAACTTTTGGGGGCGGGCGGTGTGCTGCGCGGTCCTGCCCAAACTACAGTCGACTACCGGCTCTATGTCCTGCCTCGCACCAACCCGGCAAAACCCGGGATGATGCGGGACCCGAAAGGGGGCGCGCGCATCGCGGGCGAAATCTGGAGTCTTTCCGCGGAGGCGTTCGGACGGTTTGTCGCCAAGATCCCCGCACCGCTCGGGATCGGGAAAGTCGCACTCGACAATGGGCAGACTGTGAGTGGCTTTGTTGCGGAAAGCTACGCGATTCAGAACGCCACCGACATCACCGCTTTGGGCGGCTGGCGAGCCTATATGCAATCAAGAGACCGATAGCGTCGTTCTACTCCGCGGCTTGGGCGGCGCCCGGGCCGGGATAACGGCCTTGCGCGCGCGCGGCAAGGTAGCGTTGGATCAGCCATACCGGCTCTTCCAGATGGCTGAGCCGGCCTCGCACGGCCTTGCAGGAATTCAGCCCGCGCTGCACGGCCGTATTCACCATCATGTCTTCGAGATGGAAATCGCGCATCAGCTTGGTTTCCGCTTCCAGCCGTTTCGCAATATCGGGCGTGTCCAAGCTCGCATGCGCCACCAGCGTCGCGGTCAGAAGCTTGCAGCGCGACGCGGATATGGGAAGGAGGCGATACCACAGCACCCGATCGGGCATGGTCAGGAACATGAAACAGGGATAACCGAGATAAAGTCCCCATTCGGATCGCTGCGCGTCCGACAGGCGCTCGATCGGCGCAAATCCGGCAAGCGGCCTGCCTGCTTCGTCGACCCGCTTCAAATCGGCCTTATAGGCTTCCGTGAAGGGGAGATGCGCGCGCACGAAATAGGGATGTTCGGTTTCGGTCCAGGTGCGTTCGCCCGGCATCATGGGATTGAGAGTCGCGCTGTGGGCGCCGAGATGATGGTAGGACTCCATCCAATTCTCGATCATGACCTTCCAATTGAAATCGCATTCCCATTCCATCGAAATGGCGACATCCATGTCCTCCGTACGCCAAGGCGCAATGCGGGCCCCGAAATCGGCATATTGCTCCGACAAAGGCGAAGCTTTGCCATCCAGATTGACGAAGATGAAGCCGTGCCACACCGCGCTTGAGAATTCGAAAAGGCGCCAATCGTTTTTGTCGAAACATTCCGCCATCTGCATTTGCGGGCAGCCGCGCAGCGAACCGTCAAGATTGTAGGTCCAACGGTGATAGGGACAGGAGAGAAGCGTGGTCTTGCCTTCGCGTGCGAAATCGAAACCATCGGGCATGATGTCCATGGCGCGATGGGCGCACACCCGCGACAGCACACGCAACACGCCTTGCCTGTCGCGTACGACGAGCAGCGGTTCATCCAGGAGGTCGAGCGCGAGATAGCTTCCGGGGTCCTTCACCTGGCTGGCATGGCCGAGGCACATCCATCCCGATTTGAGGACATTGTCCGCTTCGAAGCGGAAATAATCATCGTCCACATAGGCCTGCCGGGGGAGCGTGGTCGCCCGGTTGAGAGGCAATGACGCGGTCTGGACCACGTCGCGGCGGATCGTCTCGATCTTGTCGAGACCCTTTTCCACGGCTGCGTTCATCGCTTGCTCCTAAACCCCAAACTCAGAACGCACCGCGCGCGTGATTCCCTCAACATGGTCGTCGAACAGCCATTTGCCCTTTTCGGCGGTAGCGCCTTGTGCGCGCGCAAGCACACCCGATGCCGGAACAAATCCGGGCTTTACCGGCGTGCGGTCATAGGTGGGAAATTTCGCCGGACCGTCCGAGGGGACCTTGCTCATGTCGACAAGCTCGGGCCGGAACAGCAGCATCAGCGAGGTTTCGAGAAGGCTCGCATGTTCCAGATCGGTGCCGGGAAAGCCTTCCGGAAACAGCCGGTCGAGCGTTTCGCGCCGAACGAAATCCCAATATTCGAGGCGCAGCACCACGAAATCGTCGATGCCGTCACGTCTGATTTCCCGCACGCCAAGATCGACGCCTTCCACGACGGGCCAGGAATTCTCGAAATGGCCGTTGATGACCGCGAGCCGCCGCACGCCATGCAGCGCAAGATCGTGGACGACATCGCGCACCACAAGCGAAAGCGTATGGGCGTTGAGGCTGGTAGTGCCAGGAAAGGCCTGTCCGCCACCGGTGCGCGGCTGCGATTTGTAGCCATACGGAATCGTGGGTGCGACCACGCCGCCGACATTCTTCGCAACCGCCATGGCGACGCTTGTCGGAAGCACCACATCGACATTCAGGGGCAGATGCGGTCCGTGCTGTTCGGTGGCCCCGACGGGCAGGAAGAAGGGCGCTTTGGCCTTGGTCTTGGCCTCGAATTCCGGCCAGCTCAATTCGGCCATCAGGACACTATCCACCATCTTATTCTCCTATCGCATCGCGGCGCCGCCATCGACGCCGATGCATTGGCCCGTCATGAAGCTTGCGCCTTCGCCTGCGAGAAACAGAATTGCGCGCGCGATTTCCTCAGGTCTGCCGAGGCGCCCCAAGGGATTGGACAGTTCAAGCGCTTGCACGGCCGGCGGCAAGGTGTCGAAATGCAGGAGCGGCGTGTCGGTGGGACCCGGGGCAACCGCATTCACGAGAATGCGCGGCGCGAATTCCCGCGCCCATGAGCGGGTGAGCGAAAGGATCGCGCCTTTGGTCGCGCTGTAGGCCGAGGAACCCGCTCGGCCCAATCGCGCCAGTTCGGACGCGAGATTGATGATGCGCGCCCCATCGCGCAAATGCGGCAGGCATGCGCGCGTCACGAGAATCGGTCCGCGCAAATTGACCGCATACATTTCGTCCAGCACCGCAATATCGAGATCCGCCAGATCGGCATCGCGTTGAATCCCTGCGCTGTTCACCAGGATGTCGATGGCGCCCAGCCGGGCGACGGCATCAGCGACGGCGGTGGCAACGGAACTCTCCGAACCCACATCGCAGCCGATGATGTCGAACGCTGCAGGCGCAACATTGAGGTCGAGCCCAATCACTTCGGCGCCCGACGCCATCAATGCTTTTGCCGCCGCTTTACCGATTCCGCTGGCGGCGCCGGTTACGATTGCGCATTTGCCGCGGAGTGCTTTGTCCACCTCGCTCCTTTCGACGCCCCCTTATGGGAATTTAAAGGTGAAGGTTGCGACATAGAACGGACCGGTGGCGAAGTAGGGTCCGCTCGAGAGGTGCTTGTTGGTGTCGATGTAACGCAGATCGAGCGCGTATTTGTCGTAGGTCAGCGTCACCCCGAGATCCCATTCGAAATAATCCGTGGTGCCCGCGCCGGTGTAACCCTCATATCCGATGTTGCCGCTGGCCGCGAGCCACGGCACAACCGGGACCGACAGGCCCGTGGTCAGCCAATATTCGTGCTTGGCGTGGACGCCTTTGATATCGAAAAATCCGTCGGGCAGATCGAATGGGTCGTAATAGGCTTTGGCCGACCAGGCGGCGACGCCGAAATCATAGCCAAGCGTTCCGGTGAACTCGAAATAATCGTATGGGCCGCCATTCCCGGAATAGGGATAGACATAGCCGATCCCGCCGACGCTCGCATTCACCGGCCCGATCGGAAAATTGTAAGCCCCGTAAATGTCCCACTCCATCGGCGTATGGTCGCCGAAATCGAGCGACGACACCCAGGTGCCGAGCGTGATGCCGATGCCGGTGTCGTAATCGAGCCCGCCCTGGACCGCCGGCCGCGTTGCCGTCTGGCTGATGCCGCGCAGCACGTAATCCGTGGTGAATTGTCCATTGGCCGTGAGTGCGTCCGCCAAAGCCGGTGACGCGATAGAGGCGGCGAGGAGTGCAGTGCCTGCAAAGAATTTCATCTTCAAATGCATTTTTCTTCCTTCCTGACGCGGATAGCCCCGCAGATTTTCCGAAGTGCCGGGGGAACCCGCTTCGCAGGACAATCAGGTCGGAAAGGCGGGATCCAGACAATCCTGCTGCAGCGCAAAAATCGTGTTTTTTTGGCAACAGACGCGCCAAATATGGGGATTCTGGTGGCCCCCGCTCGGGATTTGTGCATTTGCAGCATGTAATCGCACAAAAAATGGGCAGTCATTCTTCTGGATTTGCCCGGGCTTGGCATGGGCCGGCAAAGACATGCGGCCACGGTCTTTATTATTCGTGTACGGATTATATAGCGAGTGCCGGCGTTGTTCTGCAACCACGCACAATAGGTGCCATTCGCACCTTGTAATGGCCGCATCTAATAGCCATCTTATATTGGTACTGTCCTCAATGCACCTCGCGACTTTTTCAAATGTCCGATTGATCCGTGCATATATGCAAAGCTCGGCTGGTGCATCTGACTAAGTCGACAGCACCCACATGGTGACGCAATAGGGCGCCGCATTTTGGCGCGTAAGACGCAGCGTTCCGTGGAAATCGCCTCGGCGACTTTCTTCAAAGCAAGAAACCTTCGCAATGGAGGACTTGTTGGATTTCAAAGGAAAAGCAACATGACCAACACCAAGCGAATTTTTCTGGCTCTTATACTCGCTGGCACGGCAGCCCTTCCCCTCTCGACGGTCACGTTCGAGAGCGCGGTTGCCGCGACCGCAGAGGATTTGAACAAGGACGCCGATCAGGCTCTGAAGACGCTCTACAGAACAAACCCCGTTGCCGAGCATATTTCCAAGCAGGCGCGCGCCGTTCTCGTTTTCCCGAAGATCATCAAAGCCGGCCTCGTGTTCGGCGGCAGCTATGGCGAGGGCGTTCTCAAAGATGGCCCGAAAATCGTCAATTACTACAATTCGGTTTCAGGCTCATGGGGCCTTCAGGCCGGCGCACAGTCCTATGGCTATGTGATGTTTCTCATGAACAACAAGGCGGTCGACTACATCAACAAGTCCGAAGGCTGGGAAATCGGCGTCGGACCGACTGTGGTCATCGTGAACGAGGGCGTGGCCAAGAATCTGTCGACGTCGACCTTAAAGGGCGATGCCTATGCTTTCATATTCGATCAGGAAGGCCTCATGGCGGGCGTGAGCATCGAAGGAACGAAGATTTCCAAGATCAAGCGCTGAACGAATAGCACGCCGAACTTTGGGCTGCGGCCTCGTCTGCCGAATGGTGGACGGGTGCCGCGGTTTTTTGCCATGAGCGTAAACGACTCGCGCGAACCCTTTCTGCTGGAAAGAAAGAATAGAGAATGGCGGAGGATATCAAACCTGTGGAGCTAACGCTCTCGTTCCCCGGAAGTGGGATGAGTTCCGACAGGGATAGACCCACCGCAGAAGCCGCCATTCTGCAATCGCCCCTTCCGCAACCCGTCATCGGGTGCCGGTTCGCAAACCCGCCAAGAAGTTGGTAACGACTCTGACCTTATCCAGTCGCACCTGCAAATGGCCGATCGGAGACCCGGTAGAATTGGGTTTCCATTATTGCAGATTGCCGCCACAATCGGGCCGGCCCTATTGCGACACGCATGACGGCATGAGCTATCAGACGACCCCGCGCAAAAAATTGCCGCCCACCCCTCATTGAGGGTATATCTGGCCTCACGTCGCAATCTTAGCGAGCTCTCACGCAGACGTTCCTTCGGAACGGAACGCCCGCAACACGCGTTCTCCGACAATAGCCCGGGCTCGGCATTTTGCCTGCCATTTTCTGACCTTCGGAAGATTCGCGGCAATGGCTGCGCCAACCAGCACTAAGGTATTTGCACCGTTGAGACCTTCTTTTTTCCGCGTCTTCCGAAGCGGTTCGCCCGCATTCCCGGCGACGCCGCAAGAGCCCATCCGTTCGGAACTTTTCAGTGTGGAACGGCTGGAAAGCCATGCAGAGAGCCTGGCCGAGGCACAAGAAGTTGTGAAGCATCCCTCTGCCGGCCGGCCGATCTTGTCGCGGTTGTCGGACAATTCCAGAGTCCTGACCATAGCCTATAGGATCATCGCCGAAGCCTCGCGGGGCGGGCGGCCGATCACCCCGGCGGCCGAATGGCTGCTCGACAATTTTCACGTCGTCGAAGAACAGATACGGGAGATCAAGAACGATCTGCCACCGCACTTCTATCGCGAACTGCCCAAACTGGCCGGGGGCCATCTCCAAGGCTATCCGCGCGTCTTCGGCGTGGTTTGGGCTTTCGTTGCGCACACCGACAGCCGGTTTGATGTACAGGCGCTCGTGCGTTTCGTGAGCGCCTATCAACGGGTCCAGCCGCTGACCATCGGCGAGCTCTGGGCGATCGCGATCACCTTGCGGCTTATCCTGGTAGAGAATTTGCGCCGCCTGGCGGAGGCCATCGTGCGCAATCTGCAGGCCAGCCAGGAAGCCGACACCCTTGCCGACCGTCTGCTCGGCGTTGGCGGAGAGGTTCCAGTTTCCCCGGCGGATGTGCTGAACAAATATCGCCAGGGCGTGCTGCCGTCGGCCTTCGCCGTGCAATTGGATCATCGGCTTCGCGACCAGGATAAAGCCGCTGCGGCGGCCCATAAATGGCTGCTTGATCGCCTCGCCGCGCAGGATACCACACCGGACCGCATCATCCAGGACGAGCTGCGTTTGCAGGGCGCCCTCAACCTGACTGTGCGCAATGTCATCACCAGCATGCGCATGATTTCCGAAATCGACTGGTCGATTTTCTTCGAAGATGTGAGCCTTGTCGATACCGCGCTGCGCGACGACAGCGAATTCGCCGCGATGGATTTTTCCACCCGCGATCTTTACCGGCGCGCCATTGAACGCCTTGCACGCGGATCGGGTTATTCCGAATTGGACGTTGCGCGGCGCGCCATCGCACGCGCGAAGCAGGCGGTTGCCGCCGCCTCCGGCGGAAAGCTCTCCGATCGCGAACGGGACCCGGGTTATCATCTCATCGGCGGAGGCGCCCGACGGCTTGAGCGGGAGATCAAATTCCGCGCGCCGCCGCGGGAATGGCTCGCCCGCTTGAACCGCGAAATGGGGTGCGGCGGTTATATCGGCCTCATCGCGGTGTTGACCATTGCCATTGCCGCGATACCGATGTTCGCGCTGCGGGGGCTCGGCGTTTCGGACCCGACGCTTCTATGGCTGGGGTTTTTGGGCCTTGTTCCCGCGTCCGAAGCCGCGATCACGCTGGTCAACCGTTCCGTCACCAATCGCATCGGCCCCGCCCTTCTGCCCGGGATGGAACTCGCGGAGGGCGTGCCAACCCACTTGCGGACGATGATTGTAATGCCGGTTCTGCTTACCAAACCGGCGCAGGTGCACGAGTTGATCGAGCGCCTTGAAGTGCATCACCTTGCGAGCTCCGACGGCGATCTCTATTTCGCGCTGCTTTCCGATTGGACCGACGCGGACAGCGAAACCGCATCCGGCGACGATGCGATTCTCGCCCTGGCCGTCGAAGGCATTGCGCTATTGAATCGCCGCTACGGTCCTGGCGCCGATGGGGATCGTTTCCTGCTGCTGCATCGTCGTCGCGTCTGGAACCGGAGCGAGGGCCGGTGGCTCGGTTGGGAGCGCAAACGCGGAAAGCTGCATGAGCTTAATCGCCTCTTGCGCGGGGACACCGACACGACCTTTCTCCCCATTGCCGGCCAAGCCCCGCGTGTGCCGTCCGGCGTTCGCTACGTGATCACGCTCGATGCGGACACGCGCCTGCCGCGCGAATCCGCAAAGCGTCTGATCGGCAAAATGAACCACCCTCTCAACCGGCCGCGGATCGATCCGGAATTACGGCGCGTTGTGGAAGGCCACGCCATTCTGCAGCCGCGCGTCACGCCGTCTTTGCCGATCGGGCGTGAAGGCTCTCTCTTTCAACGCGTCTTTTCGGCACCGCGGGGCCTGGATCCCTACGCCTTTGCCGTTTCCGACGTCTACCAGGACCTGTTCGAGGAAGGTTCCTATATCGGCAAGGGGATCTACGAGGTCGACGCGTTCGAGGAGGTGCTCGGCGGACGTATTCCGGACAATACCGTGCTGAGCCATGATCTGCTGGAGGGAACTTTCGCACGCGCCGGGCTGGCCTCCGACATCGAAGTCGTCGAAGAATTCCCGTCGCGTTACGACGTGGCCGCCGCCCGCCAGCATCGTTGGGTCCGCGGCGACTGGCAATTGCTGCCCTGGATCGCCGGATGGGGACGCGATTCCCACGGACGTAAACGAGACGATATCCCGGTGATCGGACGCTGGAAGATGGTGGACAATCTGCGCCGGTCCTTGCTGGCGCCCGCCACGCTGCTGGCGCTCGTCTATGGCTGGACCTTGCCCTATCGCGCCGCAGAATGGTGGACGTTGTTCATCCTTGTAACGATGACGGTGCCATCGCTGGCGCCTTCGATTTTAGCGCTCGTGCCGCGCCGAAGTGGAACCACCAAGCGCAACTATCTCGCTGGCGTCGTTTCCGATTTCGGTATCGCCGCTATTCAGTTCGCATTCGTCATCATTTTCCTCGCGCATCAAGCATGGGTCATGTTGGACGCTGTGGCGCGGACGCTGTTCCGTTTGCTCCGACGCCGGCGGCTTCTGGAGTGGGTTACCGCAGCCCAGATCAGCCGCGGCATGGAAGACCAGGGGGGCGAGGTGTTGCCGCAGCTGGCGGGCAGCGTCGCGTTTGCCGTCGCCACCTTGATATTGGTTCATTTCAGTGGTTCAGGCGCGCTCCTCTTTGCCGCTCCGTTCGTGACTCTCTGGGGTCTTTCTCCCGTAATTGCGCGGTGGGCGAGCCAATCGCCCTTAACCGTCGGACATTTGCCGGTCACCGAAAGCGATGCGATAGCCCTGCGCAAGGCTGCGCGCCGCACCTGGCGTTTTTTCGAGACCTTTGTCACACGGGAGGATCACCATCTTCCCCCGGACAATTTCCAGCAGGATCCCAAACCCGTCGTTGCCCACCGCACGTCGCCCACGAACATCGGACTCTATCTTCTCTCCATCATCTCGGCGCGCGATTTCGGCTGGCTCGGCACGATAGAGGCGGCCGACAAACTTGCTGCGACGCTCGAAAGCCTGCAAGCGCTCGAACGCTTCAACGGTCATTTCTACAATTGGTACGCGACCGACGATCGCCGGCCGCTGCTTCCGAAATATATCTCCACAGTGGACAGCGGAAATCTGGCGGGCCACCTGCTTGTGGTCGCCCAGGCCTGCCGCGAGATAGCAAAGACACCGCTCAGTTCGGCGCGACGTCTGGCGGGGGTCACCGATGCCTTCGAACTGGCCTGCGATTCGCTTCTGTTGCTCACAAATCGTCTACGCACGCCGGCGGCCAACGCAACGCGGCTGCAGGCGGCTCTGAATGCGATGAAGCCCGCGCTGAAGGAGGTTTCGTCGGACACCGGTGGATTGGTCTCGCATTTGACCGAGCTCACAAATCTGGCCGATGCGGCGACGGCGATCGCCCAAACTTTGGCCGGCGAGGCCCGAACTCCGGCAGCCGATGAGACCCTCGTCTGGATGGAGGCGATGTGCGCCTGCCTGCGCAGCCACGCGCGCGACTTGGAATTCTTCGAGACCCGCGCCTTGCGCGCCGCAAACGACGATTTCAACCCGGGTTCAGCGGCGCCTGCTCCGGTCCACCCTGTGGCCGTACCGGCCGGTAATCTCGCCGTGCAGACCCTGGTGCAAGCGGCGCCGGAACAGCCCGTGGGCGGCGCCGCTGGACAGCCGTCCGCCAAGGCCGTTGTGCTTACGCAACCCCGACCCGAAATCGTGGCACGGCTGGTGGCGCTTGCCGAGATAGCGAGCTCGATGTTCACCGCGATGCGGTTCGATTTTCTCTACGATCCACTGCGGCAGCTCTTTTCCATCGGCTACAGGGTCGAGGAATCCGCGCTCGATCCGAGCTGCTATGATCTGCTTGCCTCCGAAGCGCGCCTGGCGAGCTTCATCGCTGTCGCCCGCGAAGACGTGGAGCCCAAGCATTGGTTCCGGCTCAACCGTACGCTCACCCCCATCGGTCACGGCGCGGCGTTGATCTCATGGTCGGGCTCGATGTTCGAATATCTGATGCCGTCGCTCGTGATGCGCGCGCCGGCGGGCAGCATTCTGGACCAGACCAGCCGGCTGATCGTCCGTAGACAGATCGCCTATGGGCGGGAGCTGCATATTCCATGGGGTGTTTCCGAATCGCTGTACAACGCCCGCGATATTGAAGGTACGTATCAATATTCCGGATTTGGTGTCCCCGATCTCGGATACAAACGCGGCCTGAACGAGAATATCGTCATCGCACCATATGCCACTGCGCTCGCCGCGATGGTCGATCCCGCCGCCGCCGCCAAAAATCTCGCCGTGCTGACCGATGCCGGAGGGCTCGGCGATTATGGCTGGTTGGATGCGCTCGACTATACGCCGTCGCGCGTTCCCAAAGGCGCCAAATGCGGCATCGTTCAGGCCTATATGGCCCATCATCAAGGCATGGCCATCGTCGCGATTGCCGACGCGCTCTTGGAAGGAGAAATGCGCGAACGGTTTCATGCCGCGCCGATGATTCAAGCAACCGAGCTGCTGCTTCAGGAAAGAATGCCGCGCGATGTCGCGATCGCCCGTCCGCCGGCGCAGAAATTCCGATCCTCGGCGTCGGTCGAACAGATTGCGCCCGAGATGAAGCGGCGCTTCGACTCGCCGCATTCCCGCATCCCGCGCACCCATCTGCTGTCGAATGGCATCTATGCGGTGATGGTGACGGGGGCCGGTTCGGGTTACAGCCGCTGGCGCAATCTGGACGTGACGCGCTGGCGCGAGGACGTCACTTCCGACGATTGGGGCAGCTATATTTTCCTGCGCGACAGCCGCAGCGGCGAAACCTGGTCGGCGGGCTATCAACCGACCTGCGTCGAACCGGACTATTATGAAGTGTCGTTTTTCGAGGATCGCGCCGAATTCGTCCGGCAGGACGGCACGATCAAGACCATGCTCGAGGTCGCGGTGTCGCCCGAGAACGATGGCGAGGTTCGCCGCGTCACGCTCACCAATCTTGGAACACGCACGCGGGAGATCGAGCTGACCTCCTATGCG
>DATLVC010000211.1:0-6449 GCA_035577685.1 Micropepsaceae bacterium
GGATTTCCCTCAAGCCGGCGTTCCGGACCGGGCCGCTATCTGGAAAATGATCGAGCGGCGTGTCAGCATAGCGGCCCTAACGAAATACGAGCCCGAACCGGCCCGAGGATAGCGTCATGCGAATCATCGATTCCCATTTCCACTGGTGGCCGCGCAGCGCTTTCGAACGGCTTTGCAAGCGGACCTCCTATCCGCTGTGCGAACGCAACACCCGCAACGGATATAATTATGTCGGCCACGAAGGGCGGCCTTCGCTCAATTCCTGGGCCGAATGGTTCGATCTCGACAAGCAGTTCGAACATATGGACGGGCTTGGCCATCAGGTGAGCGTGATTTCTTCGCTCGGTCCGTTCTCAATTTCTTTTTCCGACCTGCCGCCGGAAGAGGGACGTGACGCCGCTTTGAATTGGAATGAGGAGATGGCGGGCGCCCAGCGCAAATATCGCGGGCGCTTCTGGGGGACGGCGGCGGTACCGCTGACCGATACCAAGATCGCGATGGAGGTGCTGGACCACGCGATTCTCAAGCTCGGCCTTGTCGGCGTGAATATTCCCGGCAGCATAGGCCGCGACACCCGGATTGATGCGGAACGGCTGACGCCATTTTATGCGCGGATCGAGGAGCTCGGGATTCCACTTTTCCTGCATCCCACGGATGCCGTGTTCGGCGATGATCTGGAAGGCTATGGCGGTGCGTTGCAGCTCAGCCTGGGGCGTGTCATCGAAGTCAGCGTGTCGGCGTCGCGCCTGATCTTCTCCGGCCTGATGGAGCGGCATCCCAATCTGAAGATCGTGATGTCGCATACCGGTGGCGCCCTTCCCTACCAATCCGGCCGCATGGACAAGAACGGCAAGAACGCCAAGCTGCCGCGTCCACCGAGCACTTACATCAAGCGCATGTATACCGACACGGTCTCACCCCACAGCCTGGGGATGAAATTCGCCATCGATTATTATGGTATCGATCAGGTGATGTATGGCTCCGATTACCCCTGCTGGGACCCAGCCACCGCGCTTGCCTTGATTGAAGCGATCGATCTTTCGAACGCGGATCGCGAGAAGCTTTTTTACAGCAACGCAAGCCGCTTCTTTAGCGTCGGAGACTCCGTTGCGTCGGGAATTCGGGAATCCATGCCTGCCGACGCCTTGGCCTGACTCGCAATGACCAAGAGGCTCGCGCCGCCCTTCCGTGCCGACCATGTGGGGAGCCTCTTGCGGACCGCGGCGGTCAAGGACGCACGCGCGCGCCGTGAGAAAGGCGAAATCGAAGTCGCCAAACTCAAGCAGATCGAAGACCGCGAAATCGAGAAAATCGTCGAGAAACAAAGAGAGATCGGCCTTCAGTCCGCCACCGACGGCGAATTTCGCCGCGCCTGGTGGCACTTCGATTTCTACGGCAAGCTCCAGGGCGTCGAATTGCGCGACGTCGCCGCCGGCATCCAATTCCAAGGCGTGCAGACCAAGGCACAGGCGCCGCACATCGTCGGGCCGCTGGGATTTCCCACCGACCATCCGATGGTCGAACATTTCCGGTTTCTGAAGGCACATACGCGCGGGGTGCCGAAGATGACGATCCCCTCGCCCAGCGTGCTGTATTTTCGCGTGGGCTCCGTGAATACCAAGCTTTATCCGGATCGGGCATCCCTGTTTGAGTCTCTCGCCGAGGTGTATCGCCAGGCGGTGAAGACGTTCTACGACGCGGGCTGCCGCTACCTGCAATTCGATGACACCGCGTGGGCCTATCTCTGTTCCGCAGACGAGGTTCAGAAGGCCAAAGAGCGCGGCACCGATGTGACCAATCTCGCTACCGCCTATGCCGGTATGATCAATCGCGTGCTGGAAACCAAACCGGACGATATGGTGATCACCACCCATATCTGCCGCGGCAATTTCCGGTCGACCTGGATAACGTCCGGCGGCTATGAGCCGGTGGCCGAAATCCTGCTCGGCGCCTGCAATTATGATGGCTATTTTTTGGAATATGATACCGAACGCGCGGGCGGTTTCGAGCCTTTGCGCTTCGTACCGAAAGGCAAGAAGCAGATCGTGCTTGGCTTGATCACGACCAAGACGGGAACGATCGAGAAAAAAGACGACATCAAGCGCCGCATCGCCGAAGCCGAGAAATTTGTCGCGCTCGATCAGCTTTGCCTCAGCCCGCAATGCGGTTTCGCCAGCACCGAAGAAGGCAACATCCTTGCCGAAGATGCACAGTGGACGAAGCTGCGATTGGCCGTCGAAATCGCCAACGAAGTCTGGGCCTGATCGTCCGGCGTTCGCCGGGATGACGAGTACCGCCTCGCCCCGCAGGATGCTATCGTTCACCCTCATGGGCCTGGTGTCGACTTCAGGGGAGTGGCGCGGTGTCCAAATATATCTCGATCTGCGTGGCCGTCGGCCTCCTTGGAATTGGCCCGCCATCACGCGCCGCCGAAGACGGGGCGGACACGATTTCCGTGCGCAATTTCCCCGCCTATTGGCTCCAGGATCGCGTGCAGCAGGACGATTTCCTTGCACCCCCGAGCGGACGGGGTCCGGTGGTTTCGGAGCTGGGCCGCCCCTATATCGCCAATGGCGCCGGCAAGCAGCAGACCAGCCGCATCGCAGACCTTGCCAATCCCATTCTGAAGCCGTGGGTCATCGAGCAGATGGCCAAGCCCAACGCGGAAGTGCGCGCCGGAAAGGTTCCTTTCATCGCGCGCGAAAGGTGCTGGCCGACCGGCGTTCCCGGTTTCCTGGTCTTTGCCCATGCGGCGGGCATGTATGTGGTGCAGACGGAGAAAGAGATATTGATCGTACAGGAGCTCGATCAACAGACGCGCCATATCTATATGAATGTGGCACACTCCAAAAATCCCAAACCGTCATGGTATGGCGAATCGGTTGGCCATTTCGAAGGCGACGAGCTGGTGGTCGATACGATCGGAATGAACGACAAAAGCTTCGTCGACAATTACCGCACGCCTCACACCTCCCAAATCCACGTCGTGGAGCGGTTTAAGATCGTCGAAGGCGGCAAGACTCTGCAAGTGACGGCAACCGTCGAAGACCCGGGCGCATTCAACATGCCGTGGTCCGGCGTGCAGCGCTGGAAACGCGGCCCCGAACGGCAGATCCTGGAACAGATTTGCGCCGAGAACAGCGACAGTTTTTTCGACTACAACGTCGTGCCGATCCCGCACGCCGAGAAACCCGATTTCTGAAGGCAACAAAGTGGCAGCGTCGTCGCAGACCGCCGGACAGTTCAGCAAAAACCGCGAAGGAGACGAAAATGGCGGACGACCAGACCAAGCCGGCCGGCCCGGATTTGACGCAAGGAATCGCACTCGCAGAGCTGTCCGATGGTGGCAAGCTTGTGGGCCATGTCGGCGGGGATGAAGTTCTGCTTGTACGCCAGGGCTCGGATATATTTGCGGTCGCGGCCCATTGCAGCCATTACCACGGCCCGCTTGCCGATGGCATCGTGGTCGGCACCACCGTGCGATGCCCTTGGCACCATGCGTGTTTCGATCTTCGTACCGGCGAAGCCTTGCGTGCCCCGGCCTTGAGTTCGATTGCATGCTGGCCGGTCGAGCAGCGCGGCAGCAAAATTTTCGTCTCTGCAAAACCGGCGGAGCCGAAGCCGCGCGCGAAGCTTACCGGCACGCTGCCGGAGAAGATTGTCATCGTAGGCGGTGGCGCCGCGGCGTTCGCCGCCGCCGAGATGCTCCGGCGTGCGCAATATCAAGGCAACATCGTTATGCTGAGCAACGACGATGCGTCGCCGGTCGACCGGCCGAACCTTTCCAAGGATTACCTCGCCGGCACCGCACCGGAGGATTGGATTCCTTTGCGCCCGGACAGCTTCTATTCCGAGAATGTGATCGATCTGCGTCTTGGCGCAACGGTTACATCCCTCGATCTCGGCGCGCGGCAAGTCGCATTGGCCGATGGCAGCACAGTCGGCTATGACCGGCTTCTGCTCGCGACCGGAGCCGAGCCTGTGCGTCTGTCGATCCCCGGTGCCGATCAGCCGCATGTCCATACGCTACGCTCGCTTGCCGACAGCAGCGCTATCATTGCGCGGGCCAAGACGGCGAAGCGGGCCGTCGTGGTTGGGGCGAGTTTTATCGGCCTCGAATGCGCCGCATCCCTTCGGACGCGCGGCCTCGAAGTCTGCGTTGTTGCACCGGAGAAGGGCCGATGGAACGGATTCTCGGTCCCCAGATGGGCGATTTCGTGCGCGCGCTCCACGAAGAGCACGGCGTCAAATTTCATCTTGAGGACGTGCCGGTCACCATCGATGCCAATCAGGTCAGGCTCAAAAGCGGCGCCACGCTTGGCGCCGATCTGGTGATCGTTGGGATCGGTGTGCGCCCCCGGACCCAACTCGCCGAGGCTGCCGGACTGATTGTCGATCGGGGAATCATGGTGAACGAATATCTCGAAACCAGCGCACCCGGCGTCTTCGCAGCCGGCGATATCGCACGTTGGCCCGATCCTCATAGCGGCGATCGGATACGCGTCGAACATTGGGTCGTCGCCGAACGCCAAGGACAGACCGCAGCGCGCAATATGCTCGGGCAGCGGGAGAAATTCGCCGCCGTGCCGTTCTTCTGGAGCCAGCATTATGACGTTCCGATCAACTATATCGGCCACGCAGAAAAATGGGATGACATCGCGATCCAAGGCGATATCGCGGCCAAGGATTGTGTCCTGAATTTCAGGCGCGGCGGCCGGACGCTCGCCGTCGCATCGATCTATCGTGACGTGGAAAGCCTCCAGGCGGAGCTGGCGATGGAGCAAGGCGCCGCCCTTTAGCCGTTACCCTCGCACGCGCTAGCGCCGCGCGAATACGATGAGCAAAAGCCCGGCAACGGCGATAGCGCCGCCGTAATAGACCCAGTCGGTGCTGCCGATCATGAAGCTGCTGGCGGGCCAACGGACAATTCCCAATCCCTGGCCTGTAAAAAGAAGACCGGCCGCCAGGGCCATCACGCCGATAAGCATAAGAAGCGTCTTCATCTCTCCAACGTCCTTCCCAGGCGTGAATTTCGAGCCCCCACCCTAGCAACCCATGAGGCGCAACCGTAGAATTGGAAACTTAAATGGTGCGCAAGGAGGAGATCATGCGGGCCATCGCGGAAAAGTCTATCGGTTGCGTGGTTGCCGGTTTGCTGTTCACGGCCGGTTCCGCTTTGCCGTCGCTCGGCACAGAGACCGCGCAATTGCCGGATTTTTCCGGACCTTGGGCGCGCAATGCTTTCAATTTCGAGCCGCTGCCCTCCGGACCAGCTCCGCTGATGAATTTGAAGCGGCTTCCCGACGGCACGGGTGATCCGGGCCAGTTGGTCGGCGATTATCATAATCCGATTTTGAAGCCGGACGTGGCGGAAATCGTCAAGAAGAAGGGCGAGATTTCGATCAGCGGCGAGGCCTATCCGGACCCATCCAATCATTGCGGGCCGTACGCCCCACCGTTCAATTTCGCGATGCAACTGGGATTGCAAATCCTGCAGAAGAAGGACGCGATCACCATCATCTATAATCAGGACGATCAGGTCCGGCGGGTCAGGTTAAACGCATCGCACCCGGCCCATGTCACGCCGACCGCCATGGGCGATTCCATCGGCCATTACGAAGGCGATACCCTGGTGGTCGACACGGTGAGCGTGAAGACCGGACCGCTCGCTTTGGTCGATCGTTACGGCACGCCGCGCAGCGATGCGTTCCATCTTGTAGAGCGTTACCGCCTGATTGACGGCGCGGCAGCCAAAGAAGCCCAGGACCGCCACGAGAAACAGGACGGCCGCGTGGGCGGCCCGCCGGGCGCGATGGCAGTCGATCCCGATACCAGCGTCAAGGGGCTGCAAGTCCTGGTCACTGTCGAGGACCCGAAGGTTTTCACCACGCCCTGGTCGGCCAACATCACCTATCGGCGCTCGAAAACCCAATGGCAGGAACAGGTTTGCGCCGAGAACCCGATCGAGATTTCCGGCAAAATGACCCCGATCCCAATGGCGGACAAGTCCGACTTCTGAACTGCTTACGAAAGGAGTGCCATGTCGAATTTCTCTTTGATGCGGGTCATAGCCGGCGCCCTCTGCGCCGGCGTCGCGCTTTGGCCGGCATTGGCCGCCGAGCCTTCCGCGGTCCCGGATTTTTCTTCCAACGGCGTTTCATGGGCGGGCTTTGTTGCGCCCAAAACGTCTTCCGCCGACGTGGCGCGCACCTTCAATGATTATTCGCTTCCCGCGAGCGGCCTTGGCCCGGTCACGGACGATCCGGCCCATCCCTATGTCAACAACGAGCTGGCGCGGGAAACCAACCAGCAGCCGACCTATCGCGTTGCCAATCTCAACAATCCCAATTTGAAGCCTTGGGTGGTGGATGCGCTGAGAAAGCAGAACGCACTCGCCCTGGCCGGCAGGCAGGGCGAAACACGAGAAGCCCGGTGTTGGGAGGTCGGCG
>DATLVC010000212.1:0-2779 GCA_035577685.1 Micropepsaceae bacterium
CCCCAGCGAGCGCACCGGCACCCGTCGCAGCGGCCGCGAGCAGGCTGGGGCCGATAGCGCGCAGGAAGGTGCCATCAATTGCGATCAGGCCGCGGCTGCGCGCCATCCCGATCAGCACGCCGACATTCACCCAGATCGCCAGCGAGGTTCCCAAAGCGAGGCCGACGGCGCCGAAACCCAAACCCCAGACGAACGCGAATTTGAGCGCGATGTTGACCAGCACCGAAATCACCGTCGCGCGCACCGGACTCGCGGTATCGCCGCGGGCATAGAAACTCGGCGCAATCACCCGGATCAGGACGAAGGCCGGCAGGCCGATGCCATAGGCCACCAACGCGGCGGCAGACAGATCCGCGGCCTCGAGATGGAACGCGCCATGGGCGAACAGCCCGCGCATGATGGTCAGCGGAACGGTGAAATAGGCCGCCACGAACGGCAGGGTGAACAACAGGCCGAGCGCGGCGGCACGGTTCTGCGCGGCATGCGCGGCGGCATGGTTGTCTTGCGCGATATGCGTCGACATTTCCGGCAGCAGCACGGTGCCGAGCGCGATGCCGAGCGTGCCCATCGGCAATTGATTGATGCGGTCGGAATAATAGAGCGCCGTCAGTGCGCCCGCAGGTAGGAAGCTTGCAATCAGCGTATCGACGAACAGCAGGATTTGCACGCTCGCCGAGCCGAACGTCGCCGCGCCCAACGCGCGCAGGAATTCGCGCATGTCCGGCGTCCAGCGCAAGCGTTTGATCCGCAAGTGCAGCCCTTCGCGCGCCGCCGCCCACACGATGAAGACAAGCTGCAACACGCCGGCGAGGAAGACCCCCCAGGCGGCCGCATAGGCGGCATTGGGGAACCAGCCCGCGCAGGCAAGCGTGCCCATCATGGCGATGTTGAGCAGCAGCGACCATGCCGCGGCGGCAGCGAATTTGCCGTTCGCGTTCAGCATCGCCGAAAGCTGAATCGCCACCACGGTCATCAGCAAATACGGAAACGCGATCCGCGAAAGCTGAACGGCGAGATCGAGCTGTTCGGGGCGGGCGGCAAATCCCGGCGCCAGGGCGCGCACCACCCATTCCATGCCGGCAAGCGCCACGCCCAGCAATATGACCTGCGCCGCCATCTGCCAGGAAAATACGCGGTCGGCGAAATCGGCGGCGGCCTTTGGGCCTTCCTGCGTCTTCACCTTCGCGAAGCGCTGGATGAAGGCGGCGTTGAACGCGCCCTCGCCGAAAATGGAACGGAAACTGTTGGGCAGGCGCAGCGCCACCAGGAAGGCATCCGACATCGGCCCGGAGCCCAGCACGGCCGCCATCACGATATCGCGCCCGAAGCCGGTGATGCGCGACAGCAGCGTGAATCCGCCGACGGAAAGCAGCCGCCCGATCATGAAATATCCCTCTCCCCTTGTGGGAGAGGGCGGCGCGCCGGAGTGCGTTTGCGCGACCGCGCGCCGGGTGAGGGGTGAGTTCTTGTCTCCCTACCCCCCACCCGCCCGTCATCGCGGCTATCGCCGCATCCACGGGCGGCCTCCCCCCCAAGGGGGAAGACGAAATATTTTCGTTGCAAACGAATCATCCGCAATTATCGCGCGGATTGCGCTGCTGCGGGCGTCTTTGGCGTTTGCTGCACCAGCTGGACCACAAGGGGCGTGATGTTCTTCACAATGACGTCGACGCCCTTGGGGTTAGGATGCAGCCCATCGGCCTGGATGAGCGACGCATTCAGCGCCACCCCGTCCAGGAAGAAGGGGTAATACAGAGCGCCATATTTCTTGGCGAGCCGCGGAAACACGGCATCGAACTCCGCCGCATAGGAGGCGCCGAAATTGCGTGGACTCTTCATGCCGGCAAGCAGGACCGGGATGTGGCGCGCTTTCAGTTTGGCCAGAATGCCGTCCAGATTCTTTTCCATTTCGGCCGGGGCAAGCCCGCGCAATCCATCATTCGCGCCGAGTTCGACAATCGCCGCGTCGGGCGTGTCCTTAGGGTCGGCCAGCGACCAATCGAGGCGTGCCAGTCCGCCCGCGCTGGTGTCCCCGGATACCCCGGCATTGACCACCGCGACATTCAGGCCCTTCATCCTCAGCGCTATTTCCAGCACATGCGGAAAATCCATGCCCGGCGGCACGCCATAGCCTTGCGTCAGGCTATCGCCGAACGCCAGAATGCGAACGATCCGCTCCGCAGCACCGGCGCTCGACCCCAACGCCATTGCCACCGTCAGCGCCGGAAGAATTGTCTTGAAGAGAAGCCGCATCGTCACTATCGCCTGACATCAACATGCGAGCATCCGCCACACGCGACACGCCTGCCGGAGCCGTCCACGCGCCATCCATCCTGCTCGAAGACGTGCGCCTGACATTGGCGAGCGCCGCAGGGCCGGTCAACATCCTCAATGGCGTCAGCGTGTCGGTCGAGCCGGGAGAGGCGGTGGCCTTGCTCGGCCCATCGGGCTCTGGAAAATCCTCGCTGCTGATGGTGGCCGCCGGTCTCGAAACCGCGACCGCCGGCCGCGTCGGCGTGGCCGGGCGCATGATCACCGGCCTTAACGAGGACGCGCTGGCGCGATTCCGGCGCGAGCATGTCGGGATCGTATTTCAATCCTTCCATCTGGTGCCCACCATGACGGCGCTGGAAAACGTGGCGGTGCCGCTCGAGCTTCTGGGACGCAGCGATGCCTTCGGTGCGGCGCGCGCGGAGCTGGAGGCGGTCGGCCTCGCGCATCGGCTGGACCATTACCCCGGACAATTGTCGGGCGGCGAACAGCAGCGCGTCGCGCTCGC
>DATLVC010000213.1:0-2383 GCA_035577685.1 Micropepsaceae bacterium
TGATGGGTACCGCCGTGGTTGCGGTCGGCGCATTGCGCGCCGCCGAACAGCAATTGCAGCAGCCGGCCTGGGCTTATGGCGTTCCGCCGCCGCCCGCTCCGGGCACGACGCCTCCGCCCCCCGCCCGCGACGACGGAACGATGTTATCGCTGCCGGGTTCGGACAAGAAATTCACCTTCAACCAGATTCGCGGCCGCAAGGACAACGACACCCCGGCCCGCGTCGCGCCCGCCGATTGGTATCCTGGCGATCATCCGGCGATGCCAAAAATCGTTGCGGAAGGTGACGATTCCCGCGGGATCGTGGCGTGCTCGCTCTGTCATTATCCCAACGGCAAGGGCCGCTCGGAAAATGCGAGCCCTGCGGGTCTGCCGCGCGAATACATCATGCGCCAGCTGCACGATATGCGCGACGATATGCGGGCAAGTGCAGAGCGCCGCAAAGCCAATACGCAAGCGATGGTCAGCTTCGCAAAAGCGATGACGGAAGACGAGATCCAGGCTGCCGCAGGCTATTTCTCCTCCATGCAATGGACGCCATGGATCAAAGTGGTGGAAAGCACCACCGTTCCCAAGACCCGCAGCCAAGGCGGCCTGTTCATTCCGCTGACGGGCGCCGATGCCGGAACCGAGCCAATCGGCAATCGCATCATCGAAGTGCCGGTCGACGCCCAGCACACCGAGACTTTGCGCGATCCGCATTCGCCGTTCATTGCCTATGTTCCGGTCGGATCGGTTGCAAAGGGCAAGGATCTGGTCACGACGGGCGGCAACGGGAAGACCATTCAATGCGGTCTTTGTCACGGCGCAGATTTGAACGGCGTCGGTTCGGTGCCGGGCATTGCGGCCCGTTCGCCGAGCTACATCGCCCGCCAGCTGAACGACATCAAACAGGGCGCGCGGCATGGTGACATGGCTGAGCTGATGAAGCAGGTTGTCGCCAAGCTCACCCCGGACGACATGCTGAACATCGTCGCCTATACGGCGTCGCTGCCCGCACCGGCCACGACGCCGATGAAGGCCGCCGCCAACTAAGACAGGTTTCAGCGCACGCATTTTCGCCCGCCGGCCCGAAAGGGTCTGCGGGCGATTTTTTTCGTGGCCCCGCCGCCCGTTCAAGCTTTCGCCCCGGCGACGCGGCCGCCGTGTTAAGCTCGCCCCAACCCGAAAGAGCGGAGGGCACGATGCGTCGCGCGATTTGGACAGGTTCGGCAGTGCTTGCGGCATTGGTCGGCGCCGGTTCACCGAATGCGCTGACAGCGCCTGCCGGCCCCCAGGCCATTGCCGATCTCGAGCGGCGGTTCGATGCTTCGATCGATCCCGTCGAGATGGGCGGCTGGATGAAAACCATGGCCGCCGAGCCCAATCATGTCGGTTCGGCGCACAACAAGGCCAATGCCGAGATGGCGCTTGCTGAGTTCAAGGCGTGGGGATGGGACGCGCATATCGAAACCTTCGAAGTGCTCTATCCCACGCCGATCAGCGAAGGTCTTGAGCTGGTTGGGTCCACGCCTTTCAAAGCGACGCTGACCGAGGCACCGATCCCCGGCGATGCAAGCTCCGCGCGCACCAAGGACGAATTGCCGGCCTATGTCGCCTATCAAGGCGATGGCGATGTGACGGCGCCGCTGGTCTATGTCAATTACGGCATGCGCGAGGATTACGACGCGCTTGAGCGCCTCGGCGTTTCGGTGCGGGGCAAGATCGTTATCGCACGCTATGGTGTGGGTTGGCGTGGCCTGAAGCCGAAGCTCGCGCAAGAACATGGCGCGGTCGGATGCATCATCTATTCCGATCCCCGCGACGATGGCTATTCGGCGGAGGACGCCTATCCCAAAGGGCCCGCGCGTCCGGCAAACGGCTTCCAGCGCGGCTCGGTCTCGGACATGACGCTTTATCCCGGCGATCCGCTGACACCCGGAATCGGTGCGACCGCCAACGCCCCGCGCCTGAAAATCGCCGATGCACCGGCGATTCTGAAAATTCCGGTGCTTCCGATCTCTTACGGCGACGCGCAGCATTTCCTCGCCGCGCTCGACGGCCGCGTGGTGCCGCCCACATGGCGCGGCGCGCTTCCCATCACCTATCACGTCGGCGGTGGTGCCGCGCGCGCGCATCTGCAGGTGAAATCCGATTGGGGTCTCAAGACCCTCTACAATGTCGTGGCGACAATGAAGGGCAGCGAATATCCCGACGAATGGATCATGCGCGGCAATCATCATGACGGATGGGTGTTCGGCGCGGGCGATCCGATCAGCGGGCATATTGCCATGATGGCCGAAGCCAAGGCCATCGGCGCGCTGGCGGCCCAAGGATGGCGACCCAAGCGCACGCTGGTTTATCTGAGCTGGGACGGCGAAGAGCCGATGCTGCTCGGCTCGACC
>DATLVC010000214.1:0-5576 GCA_035577685.1 Micropepsaceae bacterium
CTTCTTCGGCTATCACCCCTGGCTCTATCTGTTCCTGGTCCCGGCCGTGGGCATGCGGCTGTGGGCGGAGGAACGCCGCCTCGGCACGATGGAGCTGCTGCTGACCTTGCCCATTCCGATCTGGGCGAGCGTGCTCGGCAAATTCCTTGCCGCCTGGGCGTTCGTTGGGGTCGCGCTCGCCCTCACCTTCCCGATCTGGATCACGGTCAATTATCTCGGCAATCCCGACAATGGCGCGATCATCGCGAGCTATGTCGGCAGCCTCTTGATGGCGGGCGGCTATCTCGCGATCTCGGCAGCGATTTCGGCTTCGACCAACAACCAGGTCATCGCCTTCGTGGTCAGCGTCCTGGTGTGTTTTCTTTTCACCATTTCCGGCGCGCCGCTGGTGCTCGATTTCTTCCAGGCCTGGGCGCCCATCGTGCTCGTGAACACGATTTCAGGATTCAGCTTCCTGACCCATTTCCAGGCGATTTCCTCGGGCGTGATCGATCTTCGCGATCTTGTGTATTTCGCCTCGCTGATCGCGCTGTTCCTATCGGTGAATGTCGTGCTGGTCGACCTGAAGAAGACGAGCTGAGATGAAACCGCTCTCCCGCAGAATCTACGCCCTCATCGCCATCGCGCTCGGCGTGGTGCTGTTCGCGGCGGTCAATATCGTTGCCAATCAATGGCTGGGCACCGCGCGGCTCGATCTGACCCAGAACGGGCTCTACACCGTGTCGCCAGGCACCGAGGCCACGCTCGCCAAATTGCAGGAACCGGTGACGCTGCGCTTCTATTTCTCGCGCGAGCCCGCGGCCGGCTACGCGCAGATCGTCGCCTATGCGGGGCGCGTGCGCGATCTGCTGCAGGAATATGCGGCGCTTTCCCACGGCAAGATCATCCTGGAAGAGCTCGATCCCGCGCCCTTCACGCCGGCAGAAGACGAAGCGGTGGCGCAAGGCTTGACCGGCGCGCCGACGCAGGAAGGCGACAATGTCTATTTCGGCCTCGTCGGCACGAACACGCTGGCCGGCCACGAGGTCATCCCGTTCATCGACCAATCGCGCGAGGAATATCTCGAATACGATCTGACCTCGATGATCTACAAGCTGTCGCAGCCGGCGAAGCCCAAACTTGGGATTCTGTCGACGCTGCCGCTCGAAACCGGAGCGGGTGGTTTGCAGGCGGCGCTCGCGGGCAATGCGATGCCCTATGTCATTTATCAGCAGCTGCGCGACAATTATGACGTGCAGATGCTGGACCCGATGACCACCGACCGCATCCCGGCCGATGTCGGCACGCTCCTGGTGGTTCATCCGGCGAATTTCACCAACGCCGTGCTCTACGCCGTCGATCAGTTCGTGCTCAAGGGCGGCCATGCGATCGTGTTCGTCGATCCGTTGTCGGAAAGCTCCGTCCAGCAGGGGCCAGGGGCGCAGGACCAGGGTGACAAATCCAGCTCCACGCTGGGGCCGGTGCTAACCGCCTGGGGCGTGGACTTCGACGCCACCAAAGTGGTGACCGACGCCGATCTCGCGCAGGCGGTTCAGGTCGCCGGTCCGAACGGCCAGCCGCGGGTGATCGACTACATCGCCTGGATGCGCATGACGCCGGCGAATTTCGACCGCAGCGATCCCATCACCGCCAATCTGCAGGTCCTCAATATCGCCAGCGCCGGCTCTCTCAAGCCGCATCAGGGCGCGACGACGAAATTCCTGCCGCTGCTGACCAGTTCGACGACGGCGGCGCTGATGGATTCCATCCAGATCCGCACCATACAGAACCCGTCCGACCTGCTGCGGCGGTTCGCGCCGACGGGCGCCCGCTTCACGGTCGGTGCGCGGGTCACGGGTCCCGCCAAGACGGCGTTTCCGAATGGAGCGCCCGCCGCCGCAGCCAAGCCGCCGGCTGACCCGAACGAACCGCCCAAGCCCGATTCGGGCCCGCTGCCCGCACAGATCAAAGACTCAAAGAACATCAACGTGGTGGTCTTCGCCGACAGCGATCTTTTGGATGACCGGTTTTGGGTGCAGGTCCAGAACGTCGTCGGCCAGCGCATCGCGGTTCCGTCCGCCGACAATGGCGCCTTGGTGATGAATGCGGTCGAAAACATGATGGGCTCGAACGAGCTGATCTCGCTGCGCACACGCGAACGCTCGGCACGACCGTTTGTGATCGTCGATCAAATTCGCCGCGGCGCGGAGACCCGCTTCCTCGCCGAAGAACAACAGCTGCAGCAGAAGGTGACCGCCACCGAAGCGTCGTTGCGTGCGCTGCAAGGCCAGAACCAGCAGCAGAATGGCGCCGCCCCGGTGCTCTCCAAGGAGCAGCAGGCCCAGATCGACAAATTCCGCCGCGACCTGGTGCAGACCCGCAGCAGCCTCCGCGGCGTGCAGGCCAGTCTGCGCCAGGATGTGGAGCGGCTGGGGACGACTCTGGCCTTCCTCAACATCGCGCTGGTGCCGATCGGAATCGGCGCGGTGGCGATTGGACTTTCCTTGCTGCGCCGGCGACGCCGGAGCAGAGCGAGGGCACTGACATGAGCGATACGACGATGGGCGTGCGGACCGATCCCCGCCGCCGCAATCTTCTGCTGCTGGGCGGCGTTACCGTGGTGTTCGTGGCGCTGGCGGTTCTCGCGGTGATGCAGCAGGCATCCTCGCTGGCGCCGAAATTCGAGCAGCGTCCGTTCTTTCCCGGGCTCACCGACCGCATCAACAACGTGGGCGAGATCGCCATCCAATCGAAGAGCGGCACCTTCCATGTGCGGCTGACCCAGGGCAAATGGGTCATCGTGGAAAAGGGCGGCTTTCCCGCCGATGCCGGGCAGGTCCGCAGTGCCGCCATTGGCGTCGCCGATCTGACGACGCTCGAACCCAAGACCAACCGCGCCGATTGGCTGAATTACGTCGGCCTAGGCGCACCCGATAAAGGCGGCGACGGCGTCGACGTGACGCTCACCGACACGATGGGCAAGCCCCTGGCCGACGTGCTGGTCGGCAAGAGCCAGGGCGCGGCGGACGAGTTGGGCCGCACCACGCTGTATGTGCGCCGTCCGAACGAGAACCAGACCTGGCTCGCGCGCGGCAATCTCGCGCCCAAGCCGAACGCGGCCGATTGGCTGGACAAGAACGTCATCGCCATCGCGCGCGACCGGGTGAAGGGCGCCACCGTGACGCCGCCAACCGGTCCCGCCTATACGCTGTCGCGCGATTCCAAGGATCAGCAGGATTTCAAGCTGCTCGACTTGCCGCCGGGACGCCAGCTTTCCTTCGAGGGTTCGCCGGATGGGGTGGGTAGCGCTCTTATCGGCTTCGATTTCGACGATGTCGCCAAGGCCGATACGGTCGACTTTAGCAAGGCCGCCCAATCGGTGACCCATACGTTCGATGGGTTGGATGTAACCGTGAAGATCGCCGACAAGGGCATGGAGAAATGGGCCACGATCACGGCGGAAAGCACCAATCCGATGACCCAGAACGAAGCCATGGCGATCAATGCGCGGCTTGGGGGCTGGGCGTTCAAGCTGCAGCAATCGAAGGCCGATCAATTCGTCGCCACACGCGAGACGCTGCTGAAGCCGCCCGGCGGTCCCGCGACGCCGGCAACGCCCAAGGCGCCGATTTCCATCCCTGGCATCCGCTGATTTGACCCATTGACCCCCACCCTACCCTCCCCCTTTCAGGGGGAGGGGTTTTGTTCGGGATGACAGCGCGGGTTCCGCGGGCTATCACCAGCTCGTCGATCAGGGGCGTTTTCCGCATTTGGCCGAAGAACCGGTTTACCTTCGCAATCTCTGGTACATGGCAGCGCTGTCTTCGTCGCTGAAGCCGGGAGTCTTGCGCCGCGAGATGATCTGCGGCGAGCCGGTGCTGCTGGCCAGAGGTCCCGACGGCCGCGCCTTCGCCTTGCGCGACATCTGTCCGCACCGCGCGGCCCCGCTTTCGGCCGGACGCTTCAAGGACGGCGATGTCGAATGCCCCTACCATGGCTGGCGCTTCAACGCAGGCGGCCAATGCACCGAGATCCCGTCGCTGCTCCAGGACCAGAACATCGATGTCAGCCGCATCCGCGTCCAGAATTATCCCGCTAAGGAACAAGACGGTCTCATCTGGGTCTATCTGGCGGTCAAGGGTCACGAGGCCGCTGCGCCCGTCTGCGAGCCGCCGAAAGTCGGCGTGCCCAACGCGGTCCCGCGCTGGGTGGAGAGCCAGACCTTTGCCTGCGGCATCGATCACGCGGTTGTCGGGTTGATGGACCCGTCGCACGCGCCTTACGTGCATGGGCGCTGGTGGTGGCGGGTGACGCCGAAGGTGAAGGAAAAGCATTACGCACCGCTGCCGACCGGCTTCGTCATGACTCGCCATGCGCCGTCAAAGCCCGCCTACAAGCTGTTCGGCGGCGACGTTTCGACCGAGATCACCTTCGAACTGCCGTCCATCCGGTTCGAGAATATTTCCGGCACGCTGTTCGGCAAGCACATCGATGTCGTGGGCTTCACCGCCTGCACGCCGATCGACGCCGACAAGACGCAGGTGACGCAGGTGTTCTACTGGCCGGCCTGGCTTTCCTTCGTGAAGCCGCTTTTCATGCTGCTGGGGCCGGTTTTTCTGGCGGACGATCGAAAGATGGTGGAACTTCAGCGTCAGGGGCTACAATTCAATCCCCACCTGATGCTAATTCAGGACGCGGACGTACCGGCGATATGGTACCACCGGCTCAAGAAGGCCTGGGCGGAATCGGTGGAAACAGGTAAGCCCTTCGAGAATCCGGTGCAGGAGCGGACGCTCCGCTGGCGAAGCTGAATGTGATCCGCCCTCCTTCGCGAGGGCGCTTTTTTAAGTGAGGTTGCGTGCCGAAGCGCGAAGACATCCATACAATCATGATCATCGGGGCCGGGCCAATCGTCATTGGCCAGGCCTGCGAGTTCGATTATTCCGGCGCCCAAGCTTGCAAGGCGCTCAGGGCCGAGGGTTATCGCATCGTGCTGGTGAATTCGAATCCGGCCACGATCATGACCGATCCCGGGCTCGCCGATGCGACCTATATCGAACCCATCACGCCGGAATTCGTCGAAAAGATCATCATCCGCGAAAAGGCGAATGTGCCCGAGGGCCGCGTCTTCGCGCTGCTTCCCACCATGGGCGGCCAGACCGCGCTCAACACCGCGCTCGATCTTTACGAGAGTGGCGTCCTGGCGCGCCACGGCATCGAGATGATCGGCGCCAAGGCCGGGCCCATCGCCAAGGCCGAGGACCGCCAGCTCTTCCGCCAGGCCATGGAGAATATCGGTCTCGAATCGCCGCGCTCGGTGTTCGTCACCGACCAGAAGGGCGCGATGGCCGCGCTCGAACGCATAGGGCTGCCCGCCATCATCCGGCCCTCCTTCACGCTTGGCGGTACCGGCGGCGGCATTGCCTATAATCGCGAAGAATTCGCCGAGCTCGCGGCGGGCGCGCTTGAGGCCAGCCGCGGCCATGGCATCCTGATCGAGGAATCCGTGCTCGGCTGGAAGGAATATGAAATGGAGGTCGTGCGCGATCGCGCCGACAACGCCATCATCATCTGCTCCATCGAGAACATCGACCCCA
>DATLVC010000215.1:0-3987 GCA_035577685.1 Micropepsaceae bacterium
GTTTTGCGCTTTATTTCATCATCTGGTGGACGCTTTTATTCGCCGTGCTGCCGTTCGGCGTGCACAGCCAGGCGGAGATGCATGACATCGTCCCGGGCAGCGAGCCGGGCGCGCCCGCAAAACCGCGGCTGGGATTGAAGATGCTCGCCACCACCGGAATTGCAGCCATTCTCTGGGCCATCGCGGATTTCGCTTACGTTCACTATTACATGCCGCAATAGGGGCAAATTAAGCTTTGCCGGTCATGCTTCCCGGGCGAATGGCCAAGGCGCGTGAGATGATGCGGCGATTTCTGTTTGCAGGACTATTGGTCGGATTTGCCCATCTTGCGGTGGCCGCTGCGCCCAGGGGCGCGATCATTCCTCCGCCTCCACCGCCGCAAGCCCAACCGCAACCCGCTTGCGTGGACCCTCGCGACTCCGCCGAATATGTGCCCGGCGTCGATGCCCATAGCCGCGTCGTTGCGCCCGCCGATCTGCCGGGCAGCACGACGGACGTTCAGGTGAGCACCGAGGTCTATGCCGAGATGCGTACGAACAATCCCCAAATGCCGCGCGTGGGCGTGATGGCCAATCTGCCGAGCCTGCAAGCGCGCCCGCCTTGCCCGCAATCCTCGCCGCGGGCGCCCGCCATTACGGTGCACTGACTCGCCTGATATTCGCTCAGAGGTTGACCTTCCTCCGGCACAGGTGAAGATGGCTCTCCATTTGGCGGGAGGGCCATGTGCAAGCAAAATTCCCACAGCTGAACGTAAGGCAGGCGGGCGTGCAGTCCGTGTCGGTTGGGCAGCTTGGCATCGGACCGATATCGGTGGGCAGTCTGGTGCTCAACAATGCCGATTTCACCATGTCGGCGGCGCAAGGCGTTCTGCAGAATATGAGCGTCACGGTCTCGCTGCATCTGACCGTCGAATGGCATGTGCATGTGGGATTGCCGGACGGAATCCCCGACATCGATATCGGCGACACCTTCGATTTGGGCACGTTCAGTTTCTCCGCGCCGGTCGGCAATATCGTGATCCCTGGATTGAACAATCTCCAGTTCCATATTCCGAGCGTCACAGCGCAGAATCTTTCCGTTTCGGCGAAACCTGTCGCCGTGCAGCTCAACAATGTAGCCCTCGACCAAATTCACGCCGCCGATGTGGCCTTGCCCTCGCAGGGTTTCACGATAGCAGGTCTTTCGCTGACATCGCTGGCGGGCGCAGGAGTCGGTGTACCGGCCGCGAAAATCGGCCAGGCGAGTGTCGGCCATATTCATGGCGATCCGGCGCGCATTCCCACCTTCACGTTGAGCGGCCTGAATTTGCCGGCCGCACAGATTCCCGTCATCAGCAGTTCGGCGCCGCTGACCATCCCGGCCAATCCGCAAGGGCCCTCGCCAGGCTTCGATGCCGGCATCCTAAAAGTGGTGATCCACATCGTGCCGTCCGTGCTGACCCATATCGATCATTTGGAAATCAACGGCGCCAGCGCCAACGCGACCGTGGGGCAGATCGTGCTGCACGACGTGACGCTGCCCTATGACGCGCTCAATCTGACTCTGTCGCAGATCGGGCTCGACACCATCGATATTCCCTCATTCACCGTCGCCTGAAGGAGAACGCCCATGTCCACGCCCGACAAACCCAAAGTGATCATGGTTCCTGTGAAACGCTACGACATCGACATCAAGCTGGGCGATATTCTCACGCCATTGTCGCGCATGTCCGCGACGGCAGTGCCGGGTAGGGGGATCGCCGCGCCAGGGACGGAATTGAGTCAGCATGTGCAGCAGCTCAGCGACCTTGCACAGCGTCTCAGCGATGTCGTCGGCCGGATCGATGCCGTCGACCCGACCGTGCTGGCCCCGACGCCGCGGGCGACCAAACCCAACCCCTGAACAGGGTTCGCCCTTGACCGCCGTTACTCGGCATGGCCCGTTGCGGCCATGAACGACGCCATCCGCAGCGCCCGCAGCGTGTTCCTTGCGACCGAAAATCTGCGCGGCATCATGCTGATGATCGCGGCGCGGATCGTGTTCGCCGGCAGCGACACCTTCACCAAGCTTGCGAGCGCGGGTCTGCCGGCGAGCGAAGTGGTGGTGCTGCGCAATGCGGTGTCGCTGCCGATTGTGTTCGTCCTGGCGTGGCGGCTCGGTGGCCTCAGTCATCTTTCTGCGTTTCGCGACCGCGTGGTCGTGACCCGCAGCGTGCTTGAAGGCACCGGCACGCTCGCCTTCGTGGCGGCGCTGCCGTTCGTGATGCTGGGCCAGAGCACCGTGATCCTCTTGACCGTACCCATCATCCTTGTGGCGCTGTCGGCGGTTCTCTTTCACGAACAGGTTGGCTGGCGGCGTTGGACGGCCATCGTGATCGGTTTCTTCGGCGTCATCATGGTGGCGGGTCCGTTCAGCGGACGGCCCAGCTATTATCTGCTACTGACGCAATTCACTGCTATCGCCTGGGCGTTTCGCGATTTGATGACGTCGCGCATCGTGGGCCGCATTCCCACCGCCACCGTGTCGCTGATCAACACCATCATTGTCGCGTTGCTCGCCGTGCCCGGCGTGCTGTTCCAGCATTGGCGCGGCTTCGGAATGCAGGAGGCGCTTTATCTGCTCGGCTCGGGCGGCCTCGTAGCGTTCTCGAATTTTCTCTACATCGATGCGCTGCGCACGGGTGCCATCGCGGTGGTGGCGCCGTTCCGCTATACGGCGGCGGTGTGGGCGACGCTGGCGGGCTTCCTCGTCTGGGGCGATGTCCCCGATGTCGCGGGCGTGATCGGCACGCTCTTCATCATCGGCTCAGGTCTTTACACATTTTATCGCGAGCTGGAATTGGTGAAGGCGCGGCGCTTGCAATCACAACCGTCATCCCCGGCGAGCCGCGCGTAGCGCGGCGAGGGAAGGGGATCTAGATCTTCGCGGCTACGAGCAGGCTTTCGACAACTGGATTCCCTTGCCCTCGCGGCATTCGCCGCTCGGCCGGGAATGACAATTCAATACGCCCGCGCGATCAGGACTTCCTGCACCGCGGGTTCGCCGGTGAAGATGCATTTGCCGAGCGAGGCTTCGCTCTGCCCGAGCGGCGCATTGCGAATGGACAGCTTCAATTGTTTCAGCCGTTGTTCCACTTTTTCCAACACGGCACCGGACGGGCGTGACCAGCCCGCGCGCACCCAGCCTTTGAATTCGCTGGCTTCATCCTCGTCACCCGCCGCGCCGAAATGATCGACCAGCGCCTCGAAGCTCGCAATGTCGCTGCGGATATTCGAATCCAGCCGCGTCTTGGCTTCGCTGAACAACCGCACCTGAATGGCGGTCAGCAATTGCGCTGCTTCGCCAACGAATTGTTCGCGCGACAGGCTGTGCGAACGGACCTTGTCGCCATCGCGCAATTGGTCGCGCCGCATAAAGCTCACCTGGCCGTTCGTAACATCGCGCGGTCCGATTTCCAGAATCAAGGGCGCGCCCCGCCGGACCCAGTTCCAGCGCTTGTCGGCCGATTTGATGTCCTTGGTATCGAGCGCAACACGGATGCGTTCGTTGAACGCGATCTCGCGTCCCAGCGCGCTTGCCAGGGCTTCGCAATAGCCGAGCACATCGGCGTCTTCCGGCTTGTTGCGCAGCATCGGCACGATCACGATCTGCTTGGGCGCAATCGCGGGTGGCAGACGCAACCCGTCATCGTCGCCATGGGTCATGATCACGCCGCCGATGAGCCGCGTGGAGACGCCCCAGCTCGTGGTGTGACACCACACATGCTCGCCCGCCTCGTTCTGGAACCGAATGTTTTGCGCCTCGGAAAAATGCGTACCGAGATAATGCGAGGTGCCGGCCTGCAGCGCCTTGCCGTCCTGCATCATCGCTTCGATGGAATAGGTGTTCACCGCGCCGGGGAAGCGTTCATTCTCCGGCTTCTCGCCCGCAATCACCGGCATGGCCAGAACGTCTTCGGCGAAGGCGCGATAGACCTCCAGCATCTTCCTGGTCTCTTCCACCGCTTCG
>DATLVC010000216.1:0-8243 GCA_035577685.1 Micropepsaceae bacterium
CCCGATTGATAATGCAAGATGCCGAGCGCATGCAGCGCCTCGAAATGGCGGGGCTGCTCCTTGAGGATGCCGGCATAAAGCTGCGCCGCTTCGGCGAGCTTACCCGCACGGCGCAGATCGGTCGCGGTCCGCATCACGGAATCGTTCATGTCGTCCACATGGCCGGACACAGCATCTTCCGGCCCGTATTAGCCGGTCTCGGCGCGGCCGGAAATGCCGGGGATCGGGATGGGAAGCCGGGCTACCCTAATAGGGCAGGCCCGTGGTCGGATTGGTGGGGGTCTGTGTGGTCGATCCATCCGGGTTCATGCCGGTGCGCACGGCCGCTCCCGTCCGCGGTCCCAGCGGGGCGGATGGCCCGCGCAATTCGATCATCGAAACCTTGCCGTCCTTGGTCTTGTCCGCGAGATCGAAGTAGGAATGCACCGTGTTGCCGAATTCGCGCGCATCCACGCAGCCATCGAGATTCCAATCGACCAGCGGCGAGGCCTCCGCCCCGTCGCGCGTCAGACGCGCCTGGTTCTCGGCTCGCACCTCGGAAGGATCGAGGCAGCCATCGCCATTCATGTCGGCGGCGGCAAAATCGGCTTTCAGCCCGGCTTCCATCTCCTCGCGGGTGATGACGCCATCATGATTGGCATCATAGCGCAGCAGGAGTGCGGCGCTCGCCGGCAGACCTGCAGGCAGGCGTTGGGCGGCAAAAGCTGCGCCCGAGACGGTCACAATAACGGCCGCTGCTACCGTGGCAGAAAGATTGGCAATGCGCGTCATGAGGGACCTCCGTCACCTGGAAATTACAACACTTGCCGTGCCCGGGGAATGCCACGGGCCAAAACGTGACTTACTGCCGCCGCCGCTCCTGGTTTTCCGCCGGAACGAAATTTCCCGGCAACCTGGGAATCCGCAACTCGTTCATGTCCAATTTGCCGTCATGGTCCTTGTCGAGTTCGGCGAATACGGACCGCGCCGTGGTCGCGAACTCTTCGAATTCGATCTGGCCGTTCTGATTCCAATCGATCAGCGGCGAAGCTCCCGTGCCGAAGGCGCGAAAACGGCGGTCATTCTCGACCTGCATCTCCCGCAAATCGATGCGGCCATCATGGTTAAGATCGCAAGCCTCGAACTGGCGCTTAAGGGCGGTTTCCATCTCGTCGCGGGTCACGGTCCCATCGCTGTTGCCATCGAAAGACAGCATCAGCCGGATATTCTGTTCCTGTTCGCTGATGGGGCGCATCTGTCCGGGCATGCCCTGTTGTGGCGGTCCGCGGCGCGGCCCCGAGCAACCCGCGGCGACCAGAATCAACGCGGCGGCAACGGCGAACTTCCTGGCCGCGGAAGTCATGGGTAAGTGCCCAATCGTCGAAATCCCCTCTTTTTAGCGCGTCCCGGCTGAATGGCGCATGAATTCGGCGCAAGCCCCTTGCGGGCAATAGTCTTCCCCCCGGCTGCATTCAAGGGGACCCCGGCAAGCTTGGCAGGCAGGGTGACCGGAACGATCGGGAGGGCGCGGCGTTTTCCGGCCGAACTATTCACAGGCTCCGATGATTCGACTGGGGCCAGCCTGATACCGTAAAGCGCAAGGTAAGCGGCCCGTCAGGAACAGCCCATGTCATCTCGCGGTCTCATCTTGCTGACGGGTGCCAGCGGCTTCATCGCCAAGCACATCGCCAGTCAGCTGCTGGAGGCCGGTTATCATGTGCGCGCCTCCGTCCGTTCGCTGTCCCGCTCGCAGGAGGTGATCGATGCCGTCCGGCCAACGCTTGGCGATTCTTCGAATCTCGATAGCCGATTGAGCTTCGTCGCACTCGACCTCGCCAACGACCAAGGCTGGGACGACGCCGCCACTGGCGTCGATGCGGTGATGCACACGGCTTCGCCCTTTCCGACGGTGCAGCCCCCGGACGAGCAGGAGATCATTCGCCCCGCCGTCGATGGTGTCTTGCGGGCCCTCAACGCCGCCCATCGCGCCGGCGTCCGGCGCGTCGTCATGACGTCGTCGACGGCAGCCATCACGAACACGGCGCTGCAGCCTGGGCGTCGTGCTCTTGACGAACGCGACTGGTCCCAACTGTCCGGCCCTCGCGCGACACCTTACGTCAAGTCGAAGACGCTGGCCGAACGCGCGGCCTGGGATTTTGTCGAGAAGGAGGCCCCCGAGATCGGTCTCACCGCGATCAATCCAGGCTTTGCGGTGGGTCCTCCACTCGATGCGCATTACGGCACCTCGCTCAAAGCGATCGAACGGCTGCTGCGCGGCGCCGATCCGATGCTGCCCAATTTCGGCTACGCATCCGTCGATGTCCGCGACGTGGCGACGGCGCATGTCCTGGCGCTCGGCAATGCGCAAGCCATCGGCAATCGCCTGATCTGCGGCGACCAATTCCTTTGGTACATCGAGATGGCGCGAATTCTCAAAGCCGCCTATCCGGATAGGTCCATCGCCACCCGCAAGGCGCCGGCCATTCTCGTCAGATTGCTCGCCCTGTTCGACAAATCGATCGGGACAATCCTTCCCAACCTGGATCACGAAGAGCGGATCACCTGCGATCGCGCGCGCAGCATGCTGGGCATCAATTTTCGCGACGTACGGACCAGCCTCAAAGAGACGGCGGAATATCTGATCGGGAACGGACTGGTTTAGGGGAGTGCGCTCAGCCGCATCGCGGGTCGGGCTGCGCAATCAACAAGGGCGCAAATCCTGCGAAGCGCGCAGCGCGAAGCAGGATGGTGGGCGGTGACGGACTCGAACCGCCGACCCTATCGGTGTAAACGATATGCTCTACCAACTGAGCTAACCGCCCGCGCGCTTCAATCATCCTAGCGCAAAGCCGCAAACCCCGACGAGCGCGGCGGCAGACTGCTGCGCGAAAATTCCACGCCTATGCGTTCAGGGCGTCCTTCAGCGGCTTGCCGGCGCGGAAGCGGGCCGCCTTCGACGCCTTGATGGTGATTTCTTCGCCGGTCTGGGGATTGCGGCCCTTGCCACCCGCACGGGCAGAGACCACGAAAACCCCAAACCCCGTGACACGCACCTCGTCTCCCGCCTTGAGAGAGTCGGTGATCACATCGAAAACGCCGTCGACAGCCTTCTGGGCGTCCATTTTGGCAAGTCCGGTCCGTTCGGCCAGCTTCTGGACAAGATCATTTTTGTTCACGCGCGTTCTCCTATGGGCGGGACTCTCCCGCAACCCCAAGATTAAGGCCGGTTTTTGCGCGGCGTCAAAGCTTGATTCCTCAAAAAAATACCCCCGCGGGGAAATCCCGCGAGGGTATCGTCATGATTCGAAGGGGCTTGCCCCCTATTAGTGGGTCACAATCGCGTCCTCGCCCCCATCCTCGGCCCGGCGGGCGGGAGCCGGCTCTTCGGGCTCCTCCCACACGATGGGCGTCGGCGCACGGGTGAGCGCGATCTTCAGGACCTCTTCCATGCTGGAGACAGGAACGATCTCCAGTCCTTTCTTCACATTGTCCGGTATGTCCGCGAGATCCTTCTCATTTTCGGCCGGGATGATGACCGTCTTGAGACCGGTGCGGAGCGCCGCCAGGAGTTTTTCCTTGAGGCCCCCGATCGGCAGGACACGGCCGCGAAGGGTGATTTCACCCGTCATCGCGACATCGCGGCGAACCGGAATCCCGGTCAGGACCGAGATGATCGAGGTCGCCATGGCCACGCCGGCCGACGGCCCATCCTTGGGGGTGGCGCCTTCGGGCACGTGGACATGGATGTCCCTGCGGTCGAACAGCGGCGGCTTGATGCCGAAGCTGATTGCCCGGGACTTGGCGTAGGACCGCGCGGCGTCGATCGATTCCTTCATCACGTCGCCGAGCTTGCCGGTTGACTGGAACCGCCCTTTGCCGGGCACCATCACCGATTCGATGGTCAGCGTCTCGCCGCCCACTTCCGTCCAGGCCAGACCGGTAACGATACCAACCTGGTCCTCGCCCTCCATCTCGCCATAGCGGAATTTCCGCACCCCGGCATATTCGCCGACATTGGCGCTGGTGAGCTGGATGGATGTCGTCTTGCCCGAGACGATCTCCTTGACCGCCTTGCGTGCCAGATTCGCCAGCTCCCGCTCGAGGCTGCGAACGCCTGCCTCGCGCGTGTAATAGCGGATCAGATCACGCAAGCCGCCATCGTCGATGGACCATTCATTGTCCTTCAGCCCATGGGATTTGAGCTGCTTGGGCAGCAGATGGCGCTTGGCGATCTCGACCTTCTCATCCTCGGTGTAGCCGGGGATGCGGATGATCTCCATACGGTCCATCAGCGGCTGCGGCATGCGCAGCGTGTTGGCCGTGGTGATGAACATCACGTCGGAGAGATCGAAATCGACCTCCAGATAATGGTCGTTGAAGGCATGGTTCTGCTCCGGGTCCAGCACTTCCAGAAGTGCGGCCGAAGGATCGCCACGCCAATCGGCGCCCAATTTGTCGATCTCATCCAAAAGGAAAAGCGGATTGGCCGTCTTTGCCTTCTTCATCGACTGGATGATCTTGCCCGGCATGGAGCCGATATAGGTGCGCCGGTGGCCACGGATCTCGGCTTCGTCACGCACGCCGCCCAGCGACATGCGCACGAATTCGCGGCCCGTCGCACGGGCAATCGACTTGCCGAGCGAAGTCTTGCCGACGCCCGGAGGTCCAACCAGGCACAGGATCGCGCCCTTCATCTTGCCGACGCGCCCCTGCACCGCAAGATATTCGAGAATGCGTTCCTTGACCTTGTCGAGCCCGTAATGGTCCTCGTGCAGGACCCGTTCGGCGAGCGCGATGTCCTTCTTGATTTTGGACTTCTTGCCCCAGGGCAGCGACAGCATCCAGTCGAGGTAATTGCGCACGACGGTGGCTTCCGCCGACATCGGGCTCATCGAGCGCAGTTTCTTGACCTCAGCAGTCGCCTTTTCACGGGCTTCCTTGGAGAGCTTCGTCTTCTTGATGCGCTCCTCGAGTTCGGCCAACTCGTCGCGGCCTTCCTCGCCTTCGCCAAGCTCCTTCTGGATCGCCTTCAACTGCTCGTTCAAATAATATTCGCGCTGCGTCTTCTCCATCTGGCGCTTCACCCGCGAACGGATTTTGCGCTCGACTTGAAGCACGCCGATCTCGCCCTCGATGAGGGCCAGCACGCGTTCCAGCCGCTCGACCGTATTGAGCGTCTCAAGCAATTGCTGGCGATCGGGAATCTTGACCGTCAGATGCGAGGCGACGGTGTCGGCGAGTTTCGCCGGATCGTCGATCTGCGCAACCGAGGCTAAAGTCTCAGCCGGCACTTTCTTGTTGAGCTTGATGTAGCTTTCGAAATTGGTCTTCACCGTACGCACCAGGGCTTCGATCTCCTGGGCGTTGCCCGGCTCTTCCGGGATCGGCTCGATGAGCGCCTGGAAGAAATCGGTCCGCGGAGAAAAGCTCTTCACCCGCGCCCGCGCTTTGCCTTCGACAAGTACGCGCACGGTCTGATCGGGAAGCTTCAGAAGCTGGAGGACTGTGGCAAGCGTGCCGACGCGATAAAGCGCGTCCGGCGAGGGATCGTCCTCGCCGGCGTTCTTTTGCGTCAGCAGGAGAATTTGCTTCTCCTCGTTCATGACCTCTTCGAGCGCGCGAACGGACTTTTCGCGGCCGACGAAGAGCGGCACGATCATATGGGGGAAAACAACGATATCGCGGAGCGGCAGAACAGCCGACAACAGGCCTTCCGATCCGGATTGAGTGGGCTGTTCGGGATTCAAATCAGAGTCAGGCATCGTGTGCTCCTTACCCGGGAACACTAGCACGCAAGCCTTAAACCTTTGCCTGTGGCATCATGGTCGGGACGGGGGTTTCCATACCCCGGAAATGGGCGCATGGACACTTCGCGGCACCATTCTTAGGCCACCGCTTGGTTGTTAAGGTGGGCTCCGACCCCCGGGGATTCAAGGTTTATCCGCGTGATGTCCGCGAAATCCGGGGACATATCAATTCCATGCCCGAGCTAAAGCTTCCCCCAGCCGGGTATGATTAATGGGCGCTTTGCCGCAGGCCTTCGACTTTGCCAATATGGCTGCGGCGGCGCCGGGGAGACAGGCGACCGCTCCTATAAACCGAATCAGGGACGGGGCACCCCATGATCAACCGGCGGACATTTGCCGCGCTTCTCGCCGGCGCGGCGGCGATGGGTGGGCGTGCACGGGCTGAAAGTGCGAAAGCGAAAACTGTGTTCTATTCCGCCGTCGGACCCGATCTGACGCTCTACGACATGGACGTCGAAGCCGCGACGCTGACGCGGCGGAGTACCGTAACTTTGCCGGGCAATGTGCAATATGCCTGGCCGCATCCCACCAAGCGCTATTTCTATGTGATCTCCACCAATGGCGAACCCGGCGGCGGGGATGCGCCCAAAGGCGATACGCATGTCGCCACCGCCTTCCGGATCGATCCCATGAGCGGCGCGCTGACAAAGCACGGGCCGGAGCCAAAGCTGCCGTCACGGCCCATCCACACCAGCGTCGATGCTACGGGCCGGTTCCTGCTCATCGCCTTCAACGAACCGAGCAATGTCATTGTCCATCGCATCAACGACGATGGCACCATCGGCGCGCTGGTGAACCAAAAGGAAAAGCTCGACACCGGAATTTATGGCCATCAAATCCGCACCACGCCGGGCAACAAGACCGCCATCCTGATCACGCGCGGCAACAATGCGACGGCGAAGAAACCCGAGGACCCCGGCGCCATCAAAGTGTTCGGCTTCGACAATGGCGTTCTGACTAATCTCGAGTCCATCGCGGCGGGCAACAATGGCTATGGTTTCGGGCCGCGCCACCATGATTATCATCCCAGCCAGCCGCGGGTTTACGTCTCCATCGAGCGGCAGAACCAGCTTTACGTATTTGGAATGAACAAGGATGGTTCGGTGGTGCCCAAGCCGCTCTTCATCAAGGGAACGCTGGCCGCCCCTCGCGTACCCGATGTCGCTCAGGGCGTCGGCACCATCCATATCCATCCCAATGGCCGCTTCGCCTATATCCCCAATCGCGCGTCAGGCACGGTGAAAGTCAACGGCAAGGACGTGTTTGCCGGCGGTGAGAACAACATGGCGGTGTTCTCTTTGAACGAGCAGACCGGCGAGCCGACCCTGATCCAGAATATCGACGGGCATGGGATTCAGCTCCGCACCTTCGGGATCGATCCCACGGGGCGTTTGCTGATTGCGGCCAGCATCCAGCCGATGCTCATCCGCAACGGCGACAAGATGGAGAATCTGTCGGCCGGGCTGACGGTCTATCGCATCGGCACGGACGGGAAGCTCAGCTTCGTGCGCAAATACGATATCGACACGGCCAAAGGCACGCAGTTCTGGAGCGGAATGGTGACGCTGGCCTAGACCTATGACGCGGTCTGTTCGCGCGGAGCCTTGTCGCTGTAGGTGTAGAGTGGGCGTGCCCTGCCCTCCACCACATCGGGCGTGATCACGACTTCCTGGACGCCGTTCAGGCTCGGCAGCTCGAACATGGTTTCGAGCAGAATGCCTTCCAGGATCGAACGTAAGCCGCGCGCGCCGGTCTTGCGCGCAATCGCTTTCCGCGAAATCGCGCTCAGCGCATCCTCATGGAAGCGCAGCTTCACGCCTTCCATCTCAAACATGCGCTGATATTGCTTGGCGAGCGCATTCTTCGGACGCGTCAGAATCTCGATCAGTGCGCGCTCGTCCAAATCTTCCAGCGTCGCCAGAATCGGCAAGCGGCCGATGAATTCCGGGATCAGGCCGAACTTCAGCAAATCCTCCGGCTCCACCTCGCGCAGCACCTGGCCGGTCGAGCGCTCGTCGGCCGAACGCACATTGGCGCCGAAGCCCATCGAGGTCCCCTGCGTGCGGGCGGAGATGATCTTGTCCAGCCCCGCAAAGGCACCGCCGCAGATGAAGAGGATGTTGGTGGTGTCCACCTGCAGGAATTCCTGCTGCGGGTGCTTGCGGCCGCCTTGCGGAGGCACGCTGGCCACCGTGCCTTCCATTATCTTGAGCAACGCCTGCTGCACGCCCTCGCCCGACACGTCGCGCGTGATCGACGGGTTGTCGGACTTGCGGCTGATCTTGTCGACCTCGTCGATATAGACGATGCCGCGCTGCGCGCGCTCGACGTTGTAGTCGGCGGCCTGCAGCAGCTTCAGGATGATGTTCTCGACGTCTTCACCGACATAGCCGGCTTCAGTCAGCGTCGTCGCGTCAGCCATGGTAAACGGCACGTCGAGGATGCGGGCCAGCGTCT
>DATLVC010000217.1:0-19065 GCA_035577685.1 Micropepsaceae bacterium
GCAGTGCCTTCTGTTCGCCGGTGGAGCAATCCCGCGCGTCGCTGCGCTTCACGGTGTGGCGGACTTCCAGATCGGCGAGATGAGGACCTGCACCGGTGCGGCCCGATTCCGCGTCGCGTTCGCGCATGGCGGCAAGGCTAGCTTGCAGACGCACCGGGTCGGCAGCGGCGTCACCCAACGCGTCCTGAAGCGAAAGATGGGCGCAAGGAAAGGCGCCTTGGCTCCCGCGCGCCTCAAGCTCGGCGTTCAAACTTGCGATGACGGACTGACGCGCCACCGTGAGGGCCGCGCCGTCCGCAGCCATGCTTTCTTCCAGCCCGTCGAGCCAAACGGAATCGCGCGACCCGTCGCGCAACAGCCGCAAACGCTCATGCATGGCCCGTTCGTAGCGCGCGGCACGCTTGGCATGGGTCGGATCGAGCGCGAAAACCAGGCGGTCGAGAAAACGCCGCCGCTCGGAGGCGCCTTCCAGGAACAGCCGGTCCATGGCCGGCGTCAGCCATAACATCGGAAGAAGCTCGGCCAGATCGGCGGTTTCCGCCGGCGCACCGTTCAGATGCAGCGCACGGCGCGGTGGCGCGTTGGGATTGGTGGCCAGCAGGCCGGTGCCGATCTCCCAGGCGCCATCGGGGCGCGCGATCGTCGCCGATACCGCCCAAAGGCTGTCCGCGAACGCATCCTTGCCGGCGGTCGTATCGGCGGGCGCTTTGCGCTGGATGGTGGCCAGTTTGGCGCCGCGCAGGCCCCGGCCAGGCGACAGCAGCGAGAGCGCTTCTAGAAGATTGGTCTTGCCCGTGCCGTTGGCCCCGGCGAGCACGACGGGCGTGGCTGGGACGCGCAATTCGGCGCCAGCATAGGAGCGGAAATTGGTCAGGCTCACGCGCGTCGCCGCGAGCACGCAATTGCGCTCGCCCGCAAACGGGTCCACCGGACGCTCCTTGGCGTCATCCATAAGCCTGGCTATCTGCGTCAATCCAAAATCCTAAACCCGCATCGGCATCAGGACATAAAGCGTGCGCTTGTCCTCGGTGTCCTCGATGAGCGTGGGTGAGCCGGCATCGGCAAGCAGGAAACGAACATCCTTGCCCACGATCTGACCGGTGATATCCAGGAGATAGCGAGCGTTGAAGCCGATCTCAATAGCATCGGCGCTGTAATTTGCGCCCAGTTCCTCCGTGGCCGTCCCGGATTCCGGATTGACCACCGACAACGTCACGCGGTCCGTGTCGAGGTTGAGCTTAACCGCCCGGGTTTTGTCTGCAGAAATGGTGGACACACGGTCCACCGCCTGGGAGAAATCCTTGGCGTCGAGCGTCAGCACCTTGTCGTTCGCGGTCGGAATGACCCGCTGATAATCGGGGAAGGAGCCGTCAATCAATTTCGAGGTCAACTCGACCGAGCCGAAAGTGAACTGCACCTTGGTGTCGGAAAGTCCGATCTCGACAGCGTTCTCGCCATCCTCGAGCAGCCGGCGCAGTTCCGCCACGGTCTTGCGCGGCACGATCACGCCGGGAATGTCCTTGGCGCCGTCAGGCAGGTCCAGCTCATAGCGCGCCAGCCGGTGGCCGTCGGTGGCAACGGCGCGCAGACATTCCTGTTTGCCGTCCTTGGCCGCATGCAGATAGATGCCGTTAAGGTAGAACCGCGTCTCTTCCGTCGAGATGGCAAAGCGGGTCTTTTCGATCAGCGCCACCAGATCCGAGGCCGCCAACCGGAAACGATGGGGCAGGGCACCCGCCGACATTTGCGGGAAATCCTCCTGCGGCAAACAGGCTAGCTCAAAGCGGATGCTGCCGGCCGAGACCAGCAGACGTCCGGAATCGCCCGTGATCAGTTCGGCCTGCACCTGCGAGCCCTCCGGCATCTTGCGCACGATGTCGTAAAGCATGTGGGCAGGCGCTGTGGCCGCCCCGTTGCGCAGCACATCGGCAGGCAGCGATTCCACGATTTCGATATCGAGGTCGGTGGCAGTGAGCTTCAGCCGGCCCTTGGCCGCTTCGATCAGCACGTTGGAAAGAATGGGGATCGTATTGCGGCGTTCCACGACGCTTTGGACATGTCCAAGCGCCTTCAGGAAGGCGCCGCGTTCGACATTGATTTTCATGGTTCTCTAAGGTTCCAGATGTCTGTTCGAAAACGATCCAAAATTTCCAAGGGAAGCGCCAAATTATTGGTTATCCGACGCCACGATTCTACGCCAAAAGAGCATAGCCACAATCGCGCAAACAAGCGACTCGAACCCGCGCCGCAAGGATGCACCGAAACCTGGGGAAATGGAGTTGTATTTTGTGCGGCAGCGGATGCCCCATCCGTCCGGCCCTTTGACAAATTCCGGGCACGGATGAGGCATCGTCTCGGCTTCAGACGCGCGGCTGGCGGCCCAGCACCTTGCGCAGGAAATCGACCTCCTGCTGGAAGACCGGATCGGTCTTGCACAAGGCCTCGATGCGCCGGCAGGCGTGCAGCACCGTGGTGTGATCGCGTCCGCCGAAGCGCCGTCCGATATCGGGAAGCGACCGGCTGGTCAGCTCGCGGGCGAGATACATGGCGACCTGCCGGGGCCTGGCCACGCGCCGCGCGCGCCGGGCCGAATGCAGCTCGCGCAGATCGAGCTTGTAATATTCGGCCGTCTTCTTCTGGATTTCGTCGATCGTGACGCGGTGATCGCCGGTAGCCGCGCGGCTGCCGCTGCCGATCGCTTCTTCGGCGACCTCGGCGGTGACCGGTTTGCCGGTGAGATCGGCATAGGTGGCGAGCTTCATCAGCACGCCCAAAAGCTCGCGCGGGGAGACATCCAACTCGGTGGCAACCTGCTCCAGTACCGCGTCCGAGATGGTCGCGCGCGGGAGCTTCTTTTCGAGCGACGCGGCCTTGGCCTTGAGGATCGCAAGCCGCGTTGCTGCGTCAGGCTTTTCCAACGCAATCGCAACGGCCCCCTGCAGGCGCGAGCGGACATCGTCGGAGAGCCCTTCCAGACCCGAAGGCGGACGGTCCGCCGCGATCACGACCTTGCGCTTCAGATCGGTGAAGGCGTTCACCGTGTGCAGAAACTCGCTGATGGTCGCGGTGCGGCCACAGATATGCTGCAGATCGTCGATCAGCAGGATGTCGGCGCCGCGAAGCTCCTCCTTGAACGCCAGCGTCTCCTGATTGCGCAAGGCGGCCAGGAAACGCCGCATGAAATCTTCGGCGCGCAGGAACAGCACGCGCGCGCCGCGTGTGGTGCGCGCTTCCAGGGCGATGGCATTCAACAAATGCGTTTTGCCGAAGCCGAAGCCGCCATGGATGAAGAGCAGGCCCATTTCGGATTCGCCGACTTCCGCAAAGCGTTGGGCCGCCTTGAAGGCAAATTCATTGGAGGCCCCCACCACGAAGGTCGCAAAGCTCTGTGCGGGGTCCGGTTGGCGGTCCCATAGCCCTTGCAAAGAGGCGCCGGGCACATTGCCCATGGCGCGCACCGCCCCGCCCGCCGGCAAGAGATTGGCGCGCGGCGTCGTCGCGGCACTCCCCGCCTTCGGGGCGAGTGCCGAGCGCGTGTCGGGAAACGCGATCACGACGTCGAGGCTGACAAAGTCCGGCGAGGCCGCGGTGAAAGCGCGTTCCAGCCGTGCCGCGTGGTGAGAGGCCACGTAATCGCGCACCAGCCGGCTCGGTGCCGAGAGGCGCACATGGCCGTCTTCCACCCCCGCAAGCGAAAGAGGTGCGATCCACGTATCGAAAATGCCTTGACCGAATTCCAGACGAAGCCGGTCGCGAACGGTGCCCCACAAATCGGACCATGCCGGCTCTGGCGTCTGCTGCAGTGGAAATCCCATTTCCCTATTCCCCCATGTCCGGCCTTCGCCGGTACCCTTCGGGTCATTCACCCTTCAAACGGAAACTTTCCGCTTCATCGGTTTCGCATCCCAAATCTCCTCGGCTATGTCTGAATCCAGGGAAGGCCTAAGGCCTTCCAACCGCCTGCCGTGCCACGATGACGCTTGCCATCGAGCGCCCCTTCAAATCCGTCGGCAATGTTGAAGCACGGGCCATAGCCCGCTTCCGTCATGGCGATGGCCGCCGCGCGTGAGCGGGCCCCTGACCGGCAGAGGAAATAGAGCGGCGCATTCGGCCGGTAGGACGTACGCTTGAGTGCATCGGCGGCTTCCTGCACGAAATTGGAATTGGGCGCCGGCGGAAAATGCTGCCATTCGCAAAGCACGGCCTGACGTTCCAAACCCGCAAGGTCCGGGATGCCCACGAAGTTCCATTCCGCCACCGTACGGACGTCGATGAGCTGGGCGGCGGGATCGCGCGCAAGTCTTTCCCAGGTCACCTTCGGGTCCACATCCCCGGCATAGGCCGCAGAAGAGGAAACCGGCTGGGACGAGTCCCGATTGCTCATCGCTCACGCTCCGGAAAAAAATAAGACGCCGCGAAGTGCCAAAGCACTCCTACCAAATGAAACCTGATATTTGTTTGGTTTTACTTAGCGAGTTCTGGAAGATTGCCACTCGAGAGCGTCGAATGTCTTCTTTTTATTATGGTTTATCCTGAAACTTCGCCGCGTCATGTCTTGCTGCCCCGTCGCTGAAAACAACTCTACACAGAGGTGATTTACCAACGCAAGGCCCATTTTTCGATTGTGAACGCCATGATGACGGTTCCATCACAAGCAAAAAAGTGCATCAAAATAAGGGGTTTTGACGTGTACGGATGAACGAATCGGAGTGTACGGACTATTGGATGCCAACCGATTCAGGGGTTTAGTGGAGGTTCTGTGAAGATCAGAAGACAGAGAGTTTCATTTATGACTGGAAGGTCCGTTTACTGACAAACCAAAATGTTCTCTCTTTATTCGCCATAAAAAATTTATGACGCCCGCAAAGGTAGGAAGATCCTAGGCCTTTAGGCCCTTCAGGCGGGCATTCAGGCGCGAAACTTTCCGCGAACCGGTATTTTTGTGGATAACGCCCTTTGTGACACCGCGCATGATTTGCGGCTCCGCGAGCTTTAACGCAGCGGCAGCGGCGGTCTTGTCGCCCGAGGCGAGCGCCTCTTCGACCTTGCGCACGGCGGTGCGGATGAGGCTCTTGCGGTTCTTGTTCACCGCGGTGCGGCGTTCGGTCTGGCGGACGCGTTTTTCGGCCGAAGGATGGCTGGGCATGGGCTCACTCTATTGTTCGATGAATTTAAGGGCCGGACCATTACAGTCCCAGCGCCGCAGCGTCAATGCGAGGCTGGGCCGCCGCTGTTCGATCAGCGATCCTTGAACGTTGCTTTGCGCTTTTCCATGAAGGCGGTCATGCCCTCCTTTTGATCGTCCGTCGCAAACATGGCGTGAAACAGCCGCCGTTCGAAGCGCAAGCCCTCGCTGAGCGTCATTTCAAAGCTCCGGTTCACGCATTCCTTAACCATCATCACCGCCGGCAACGAGGCGGAGGCGATTTTCCCCGCCGCCTTCAAGGCCTCGCTCATCAGCTCCGCCACCGGCACCACGCGCGCCACCAGCCCGGCGCGCTCGGCTTCCGCGGCATCGATCATCCGCCCCGTCAGGCACATCTCCATGGCTTTGGCCTTGCCGACCGCACGCGTCAGCCGCTGGCTGCCGCCGGCACCCGGGCCGATGCCGAGATTGATCTCGGGCTGACCGAATTTGGCGTTGTCGGCGGCCAGGATGAAGTCGCACATCATGGCGAGTTCGCAGCCCCCGCCCAGCGCAAAGCCGGCAACCGCCGCGATCACCGGCTTGCGGGCGCGCGAAACGCGTTCCCAATTCTTGGTGATGAAGTCTTCCTTATAGACCTCCGCGAAGGTCTTAGACTTCATTTCGCCGATGTCGGCGCCGGCCGCGAAGGCTTTCTCCGAGCCGGTGATGACGATGCAGCGTATGGCATCGTCCGCCTCGAACCCGTCGATGACGGCGGTCAGCTCGTCCATCAATTGGGAATTCAGCGCGTTCAGCGCCTGCGGGCGGTTGAGTGTGATGACGCCGACCGCGCCTTCGGTGCGGACCAGGATGTTTTGATAGGCCATGACCCACCCCATATGTTGCGCTGCAATATGCGCCCGCGCGGCGCACTCGGCAATAGATCGGCGTCCCGCAAGATCGAGAGGAGGAAACACAAGAAACACAAAGAGCACAAGGAAGGCACGAAGTGCAGAATGCTCTGGCGCTCAGGACAAAAACGTCTTCGTGCCCTTTGTGCGCACTTAGTGGCCTTCGTGTTTGTCTTCCTCTGCTGCATACGTCTGTCGCGTGATACATTCGCGGCTTGGATGGGCGGGGAAAAGATTATGTTCAAAGCCGCATTACGCCTTGCCGCGCTGTCCGCGGCTGTCTTTGTCACTTCGACGTCTCAAGGTGCCGAAGACGCGCCGCTTACGCTGGCACGCGACGGCTATTTCTACGTCAACGCGAAAACCACGAATGCCGCCGGCAAGACCTATGTCACCGATCAGATGTATGTCGAAGAACGCGTGCCGGCGCGGCGCACGCATCCTTATCCGATCGTGATGGTGCATGGCGGCACCATGTCGGGGGTGAATTTCACCGGCACGCCGGACGGCCGCGAGGGCTGGGCGCAATATTTCGTGCGCCAGGGCTATGCCGTCTATGTGGTGGATCAGCCGGGGCGCGGCCGCTCGGGCTATTTGCCGGCGACCTATGGCCCGGCGCGCAATGTCGAGAGCACCAATTCCTTCGCCCGTTTCGTGTCCCAGGAAAAATCCAAGCTGTGGCCGCAGGCCGCATTGCACACGCAATGGCCGGGCGACGGCACGCCGAACGATCCCGCCGCGCAGCAAGTGATGGCGAGTCAATTGCCGGCGATCGAAAGTTTCGAGAAGCAGCAATTCCTCAACCGCGATGCGCTGATCGCGCTGTTCGAGAAAATCGGACCGGGCATTCTCTTGGTGCATTCGCAGGCGGGGGCGTTCGGTTGGCCCGTCGCCGATGCGCGGCCCGATCTCATCAAGGCCATTCTCGCCATCGAGCCGAACGGACCGCCGGCGCATGGCGTGGAATTCATCGGCGCGCCCAATTGGTTCAAGGAAGGGCCGCTGTCATTGCCTTATGGCGTCACGGCGGTGCCGCTGAACTATGCGCCCGCGGTGAAGACCGCGGCGGATTTGTCGTTCGTGAAAGACGACAAATCGGATGGACCGGGATTGGTGACGTGCTGGAAACAGAAGGAGCCCGCGCGGCAATTGCCTAACTTACAGAAGATGCCGGTGCTCGTGGTGACGTCGGAGGCGTCCTATCACGCGCCCTATGATCATTGTACGGTCAAATATCTCAATCAGGCGGGCGTGCATCCCACCTGGATCAAGCTCGCCGACATCGGCATCCACGGCAATTCCCACGTGATGATGATGGAAAAGAACAGCAAGGACATTGCCGCCGTGATCGCCGGCTGGCTGGATAAGACGTTGCCGAAAGAGAAGTGATTATCTTCGTCCGTCAGCGCGGGGAGAAAAGGTAACGGGCGTTTCCAGGTAGCACATGTCCGTCATGCTGCCTGAGCGGGTGACGGAATAGGCAAGTATAGAGGCCGTATCTATCCGAGCGCCGGGCCTGATGATTGCGTCGATAGCAGGCTCGAGCCGCACTCGCGCAACACCGTAGATTCTCTGTTTATACCGCAAGAGACGCTGGGCGGCGGCGCCAATTGCTCCCAGCGGAGCTTTGTTCTCAGATGCGGGGACTTCAGGAATCCGATAAACCGTTCTTCGCTGCGAAAGTGACGAACCACCTGAGGCAAAATCTATCCATTGTTCGAGCCGAGGATCGTCGCGGAAATCGAGAAGATTCGTAATCTGCGGTATCTCCGCAGGGTCAACGCCGGGCCTCAGAACCAAAATCTGAGTACGGAAGGCAATAAACTTTAGATCGCCGCTATCCAACAGGACGACTGAATGAAGGCTGCCGTCATTGTAAATATCAAGGTTGGGTAGCACCTGAACCCAAGAGAGGCCATCGCTGCCGTAAGGTTTCCAATCGCTGGTTTCATGGAGAAATTCAATGCCGGCCCGCTGCACCTCACTCCCGAATCGGTCTTCGAGGTAGCCCTCGTACTCACTATCCCGATCATGCAAATGCCGATTGTAGAAATCGCGCAGCGTGGTGCAGAGTTTGTCGTCCCGGCTGAACAGCACATTGTATTGCGGCGTGGGTCCACGGGCCGGACGTGAGGCCGCCGCGAACGTGTGATGCGCCACCACAATGCCAAGCATCGCAACGGCAGCACCGGCCAAAAGTGTAAGACGAAACATCCCGCGCATTTTGCCCCCGACGCGATTCCCTACACCGTTATACTTGCCCCAAATCTAGCCCAACCTATGGCGCAAGCACGACGCCTGCATGGCATTGCCCCTCTGTCATCCCGGACGAGCCGCGTTGGTATTTCTTGTCATGGCCTGGCATTGACCGGGCCATCCAGCGGGCGCGTGTCCACGCACCGGTGAGTCCTCGCCTGGATGGCCCACTGCAATACATTGGGGGCAGCGACTCGGTCCTCTGGAACCCCAAAAACGCGGCATCACCTAGACAACATCGGACGATGTGAAAGCCTAAGGGAGCGAGTCGCTCAATGCACCGAAATTGCACCATTATTCGCACCCAGTTATCTTGCGGGCCCACCCCGAAACCCAACGGAAACCGTGGAAATTCACGCTGCCAAGCCCCCAAAACCGAGGGGAGGGGGGACCAATCAAAACAATGGCCCCAAAGCCCCGCCCCGCAGCACAGACAGCGCCGCAAAACACACAAAAACCACCCGAAATCCCATAGGTACCGCCGTCGTCCTGCGCTATGGTCTGCGCCGCTTACACCTGATTGCCCACCAAACTCGAACGCCATGAGGGGACGATGACCAAGAAAGCAGCTTGCGCCGGCATGATGAGCGCCAGTTTTGCGGCGCTGTTATGCGCCCTTTCCGCGAGCACAGTCGCGGCCCAGCCCGCCGCCGGCCAGCAGATCCGCATCGATGCCGACGACATCGGCGGCGTGGTCACGAGCAGCAAAGGGCCGGAAGCCGGCGTCTGGGTGATCGCGGAAACCGCGGACCTGCCAACCAAATATGTCAAGATCGTCGTGACCGACGACCAGGGCCGCTATGTCCTGCCCGATCTGCCCAAAGCCAATTACGACATTTGGGTGCGCGGCTATGGCCTTGTCGACTCGCCGAAGGTGAAAGCGCAGCCGGGCAAGAATCTCGACCTCAAGGCCGTGATCGCACCGAGCCGCGCGGCGGCGGCGGCCTATTATCCGGGCATCTATTGGTATTCGATGCTGAACATCCCCGACGCGAAGCTGTTCCCCGGCACCGGCCCGCAAGGCAACGGCATGCCCGTGACGCTCAAGGATCAAGGTCAGTGGCTGCGTCTCGCGAAGACCGACGGCTGCATCCATTGCCATCAGTTGGGCGATTTGGCGACGCGCACCATCCCCGCACAGCTCGGCCATTTCAACACCAGCGCGGAAGCTTGGGAGCGCCGCATCCAATCCGGCCAGGCCGGTCGTGGCATGGTGGAGGCGATCGGCCTGTTCGATACGTCGCGGCAATTGTCACTGCTCGGTGATTGGACGGACCGTGTCGCCAAGGGCGCATTGCCCAAGACCGATCCCACGCGTCCCATCGGTGTGGAACGCAACATCGTGGTCACGGAATGGAATTGGAATACGCCGAAGGCCTATGTGCATGATGGCATTTCCACCGACAAGCGCAACCCGACGGTCAATGCCAAGGGCCTGATCTATGGCTCGACCGAAGTCAGCACCGAGCTGCTTCCTTGGGTCGATCCGGTTCACAACACGACGGGCGTGCTGAAGACCGAATATCGCGATCCGAAGACGCCGACGACGAAGACCGATCCGAACCTGGCGCCGTCGCCATACTGGGGCGATGAGGCGATCTGGGACACGCACACCAATGTCCACAACCCGATGTTCGACGACAAGGGGCGGCTTTGGCTGACCGCGCGCATCCGCCCGGCGAACACGCAGCCGGCCTATTGCAAGGAAGGGTCGAACCATCCTTCCGCCAAGGTCTATCCCAAGAACACGTCGAACCGTCAGACCGAAGTGTACGATCCGAAGACGGGCAAGATCAGCATGATCGATCTTTGCTTCAACACGCACCATCTGAACTTCGACGACAATGGCGTGTTGTGGTTCAGCGCCGGCGGGCCGTATGACGTGATCGGCTGGCTGGACACCAAGAAATGGGATGCCACCCATGACGATGCGGCGAGCCAGGGCTGGTCGCCCTTCGTCATCGACACCAATGGCAATGGCAAGCGCGACATCGGCTGGGCCGGGCTCAAAGATCCCGTCGATCCCACCAAGGACAAGCAGATCATGGGCGCGCCCTACGGGATCAACACCGCCCCTGACGGCAGCATCTATGGCTCGATCCTTGGGTTCCCGGGCGGCGTCATCCGCTTTGATCCCAAGACGCAGCTCAGCGAATATTATGAGGTGCCGTACAAGAACGCGCATACGCCGATGTCGGGGTTCAGCCCGCGCGGCATGGGCATCACCAGCGATGGCGTCGTGTGGCTGGCGCTCGCCAGCGGCCATGCGGCGAGCTTCGACCGCAGGCTGTGCAAGGGCCCGCTCAACGGACCCAAAGCCGCCGATGCGCAGAATGTCTGCCCGGAAGGCTGGAAGCTCTACCAATTGCCGGGACCGGCATTCGAAAACCTGCCGAAGGAAACGGTGGGCGCTACGGCCGAAGCGCCTTACGCAATGTGGGTCGATCAGGACAATACGTTGGGCTTCGGCAAGAACATCCCGATCGCCACCGCCAGCCAGTCCGACGCGCTGGAAGCGCTGGTGGACGGGAAATGGGTCGTCATGCGCATTCCCTATCCCATGAGCTATTACGCCAAGGGTATGGATGGACGCATCGACGATGCGGCAGAGGGCTGGAAGGGCAAGGGCCAGTTCTCGACCTATTCCGAGCGCGCGCCCACCCATATCGAAGGCGGCAAGGGGCAGACCAGCAAGGTCGTGCACTTCCAGCTGCGTCCCGATCCCCTGGCGCATTGAACGGACTTATCAGTAGACGGAGGATGATATGAGCGACGAAAGAAAACCGGTCTCGCGCCGTGAATTTGGCGCGTTGTCCTTGGGTGCAGGCCTGGCCGCGGTGGCGACGCCGGGCTTGGCGGCGGCGGCGATGCCGCTGACCGAAACCGATGTCACCATCAAGACACCGGACGGCATGTGCGATGCCGCCTTCATTCGCCCGACGGCGGGCGCCCATCCCGGCGTTATCATTTGGGCGGATGCGTTCGGATTGCGGCCCGCGATGCGCGGTATCGGGCGGCGGATCGCGGCGGAAGGCTATTCGGTGCTGGTGCCCAATCCGTTCTACCGGGTTGCAAAGGCGCCGGTGTTCCCGGAGCCGGTGAAATTCGATTTCACCAACCCCGCCGACATGGCGAAGCTGCCGCCCTTGACGGGTTCCATCGGCGCACCCGGTGCGGCCGAGCGCGACACGGTTGCGTTCGTCGCGTTCCTGGATTCGCAAAAGGAAGTCGACAAGGCCAAGAAGATCGGAACGCAGGGCTATTGCATGGGCGGTGCGCTCGTCGTTCGGACGGCTGCGGCGGTGCCTGATCGTATTGGCGCAGGTGGTTCGTTCCACGGCGGCAATCTCGTCAATGACACGCCGAACAGTCCGCATCTGCTGGCGCCCAAGATCAAGGCGCGGATGTATTTCGGCATCGCGGGCAATGACGACATGCGTCAGCCCGATCAGAAGACCAAATTGAAGGAGGCTTTCGCAGCGGCCCATGTTCCGGCCGAAGTTGAAGTCTACAAGAGCAGCCATGGCTGGTGCGTGCCCGACATGCCCGCGCCGCCGGACAAGCCGATCTACAACATGGCGGAAGCCGAGATCGCCTGGGGCAAGCTGGTCGCGCTGTATAAAGCTGGCCTGGCTTGATTTGATTTGTCGCATCTGCGGGGGCGGGTTGCGTTTCGCAATCCGCTCTCTTTTTTGCCGTACACGGATTATTTCTGACAGGACGGGCAATAGAACGTCGAACGGCCCGCCTGAACGATGCGCTTGATGATGCCGGTGCAATCCTTGCCCGGACAGGGTTTACCCTCGCGGTCATAGACGGCGAAATGATGCTGGAAATAGCCGAGTTCGCCATCGGCCTTGGCATAGTCGCGCAAGGACGAACCCCCGGCTTTCAGCGCATCGCGCAAGACCGCCTTGATCGCGGGCACCAGTTTCTCGACGCGCGCGCCCACAACGGTCTTGGCCAGCCGTTTGGGCGAAATGCGCGCCCGGAACAGCGCCTCGCAGACATAGATGTTGCCGAGTCCGGCCACCACGCGCTGATCCAGCAGCGCCGACTTGATCGGGGTCTTCTTGCCCTTCAACGCCGCGCTCAGAACCGCGGACGTGAACGCCTCATCCAAAGGCTCCGGTCCCAGCCCGGCGAACAGCGGATGCGAATCCAGTGCCGCCGTATCGGCCAGGTCCATCAATCCGAACCGCCGGTGATCAGTGAAGACGATGCGCGTGCCTTCCTCGGTCTCGAACACGACATGGTCATGTTTGCCCTGGCCGCTGCCATCCTGCGGCGCGCTGTTGTGAAACCGCCCGGGCTGTGCCGGGCCTTTGGCCCCATGAACGGTCATGCGCCCCGACATGCCCAGATGCACGATCAAGGTCTCGCCGCCATCCAGATCGAGCAGCAGATATTTCGCCCGCCGCCGCAAGGCGCTCACGTGCCGCCCAGTCAGGCGCTGGGCGAAGCGGTCCGGAAACGGCGTTCTCAGATCGGCACGATTCACGGCTACGCGCAGCAGGGTGTGACCTTGCAGCGCGGCGGCAAGGCCGAGGCGGACGGTTTCGACTTCGGGCAATTCTGGCATAGAAGGCGGCGATGTAGCCGGTTTTCGGCCCAGAGGCTATTGTCCGATTCATGAACGACCGCAACCAGGACAGTGTCTCCTTCGGCTTTCGCGACGTAGCCCCCGCGGAAAAGCCCGTGCTGGTGCGCGAAATCTTCTCGTCGGTCGCACGCCGCTACGATCTGATGAACGATCTGATGTCGGGCGGCGTCCACCGGCTGTGGAAGGACGCCTTCGTCGATTGGCTGAATCCGCAAGCCGGTATGTCGGTGTTGGATGTTGCGGGCGGGACCGGCGATATCGCCTTCCGCATCGCCGAGCGGATGCGCGCCAAAGGCGAGCCGGGACCGATCACCGTCTGCGACATCAATTTCGCCATGCTGGAGCAGGGTACACGCCGCCCCGGCGCGATAGACGAGGCCATCGCCTGGGTGTGCGGCGATGCTGAAAATCTTCCCATCCAAGATGCGAGCCAGGACGCCTACACGATCGCGTTCGGCATCCGCAACACCACGCATCTCGACCGCGTGCTGGCCGAGGCCTATCGCGTGCTGAAACCGGGGGGACGTTTCCTGTGCCTTGAATTTTCGCGCGTGACGGCACCGGGCCTAGACGCGCTCTACGATCTTTATTCTTTCGCCGTGCTGCCGCGGCTGGGCGAGATCGTGGCGGGTGACGGTGCGGCCTATCGCTATCTCGCCGAGAGCATCCGGAGGTTTCCCTCACAGGCGCCGTTCGCGAGGATGATCGGCAAGGCCGGCTTCGCGGAGGTGAAATTCCGCAACCTCTCGGGCGGCATCGCGGCCATGCATTCCGGCTGGAAGGTGTAGCCGTGTTCCGTACACTGAAGAAAACCGGACGGCTGTTGCGTATGGCGCGGATTCTCGCGGCGCACGACGCGCTGGTGCCGCACGAATATGCCGACCGCGCGCCGCGCTCTTTGCGGGTTTTGGCGCGCCTGCTGGGCGGGTCGAGAAAATCGGGGAAGAATCTGCCGCCCGGAAAACGGCTCGCGCTTGCGCTGGAACAGATGGGCCCCTCAGCGATCAAGCTCGGCCAGCTTCTGGCCACGCGCCCCGACATCATGGGGCCGGAAATCGCCCGCGGGCTGGAGACGCTACAGGATCGGCTGCCGCCGTTCTCCGATGCGCAGGCCCGCCAGATCGTCGAATCCGAACTTTCGCGCCCGCTCGACACGATATTCAGCGCATTCGGTCCGCCCGTGGCTGCGGCTTCCATCGCGCAGGTGCATGCCGCCACGACCACCGATGATCCGCCGCGCAATGTGGCGGTGAAAATCCTGCGGCCCGGCATCGAAGCGGAATTCGCGCAGGATTTCGCAGCGTTTCGGCTTGCCGCGGATTTGGGCGAACATGTGTCCGCCGAAGGACGGCGCCTGCGCCTGCGCACGCTGGTCGAGACGCTGGCCGCTTCTGTCGCGCTCGAACTGGATTTGCGCATGGAGGCAGCGGCCGCGTCCGAACTCGCCCAGAACACGCGCGACGACGACCAATTCCGCGTGCCGGCGCTGGATTGGTCGCGCACAGCGGCACGGATCTTCACGTCGGAATGGGTGGATGGCGTCGTGCTGCGCGATCCCGAAACGCTGGTCGCCGCCGGCCATGATCCTCAGCAGGTTGCGATCAATGTGCTCAGGTCGTTCCTGACGCAGGCGCTGCGCGACGGATTCTTTCATGCCGACATGCATCCCGGAAATCTCTTCGTCGATGCGGCAGGGCGGATTTGCGCCGTCGATTTCGGAATCATGGGGCGGCTTGAACCCGCCATGCGCCGCTTCATGGCCGAGACTCTCGCCGGCTTCCTGGCGCGCGATTACATGCGCGTCGCGCAAGTCCATTTCGAATATGGCTTCGTGCCCAAGACCCACAGTGTCGAAACCTTTGCCCAGGCGTTGCGCGCGGTCGGCGAACCGATCTTCGGCCTCACCGCGCGCGATGTCTCGATGGCGCGGTTGCTGGAGCAATTGTTCGAGACAACGCGCCGCTTCGACATGCAGCTCCAGCCGCAGCTTGTCCTGCTGCAAAAGACTATGGTGGTGGTGGAAGGCGTCGCCCGCGGCCTCGATCCGGCTTTCGACATCTGGGAGGCATCGCGCCCCGTGATCGAAAGCTGGATGATCGACAATATCGGCCCGGAGGCGCGGCTGCGCGACGCGGCGGACGGGCTCAGCAATCTCGGGAAGCTGGCGCAGAATATTCCTCAGCTTTTGCGCGATACGGAGCTGATCGCGTCTCAGCTTGCCGATGGCGGCTTCCGGCTGCATCCCGAATCGGTGCGCGCGATTGCGACCGCGCAATTGCGGCGCACACGCCATGTCCGCGTCGCGCTGTGGATTGCCGCGGGCGCCCTCGGGATTATCGCACTGGGGTTGATCTAACCGAGCTTGCCGTGCGGCGTGCTGCCGATACGGATGCTGCCGGCGTTGCAAATCTCCGGCGCCGCTTGGTCGAGGCGGAACACTTTCACCGAAAAGACCCGGTCTGCGGCTTCCGGCAGATCCGGCACGCGCACGGCAAGTCCACTGGCGTTGATTTCCTGATCGGTCGCGACAACCGAATGGTATCCCGGCGCGGACGCGGCCGCATCGGCAAAGGTCAGCACAACGCGCAGATTGTCGGCGGAGTTCGCGCGCGTCACGCATGCGCCGGTGATGACGAAGGTTTCGCCGGGCTGCACTTCGCCGATGGGAGCAGTGATTCCGGAATTCTCACCGGTCACGGACCCAAGCGTGCTGTGCAGCACAAGTCCACTCGCATCGTCTGCCGGGGGAGTGGCCGCATAGGCGGTACCGGCAGCCATCAGCCAAGCCACGCTTATTACGGATTTCAGCATGCGCATCGTGATTCACACCCAAACCGCAACCATATCAAGTTTACACAATGCGCAACCCTCGCGGATAGTGTCTTTTGTTTAACGCGTTAACGGAAAGCCCGCGCAAAAAATGACAAAGCCGCTCAATATTGCACATCGCGGCGGCGCCGGGCTGTGGCCGGAAAACACGCTATTTGCGTTTGTTTCGGCGGCAAAATCGGGGTTCGACGGCGCCGAGCTCGACGTTCAATTGACGCGCGACGGCAGACTTGTGGTCTTTCACGATTTTCGGCTGAACCCTGACCTCTGCCGCGATGCGAGCGGGCAATGGCTCCACGGCAAACATTTGCCGCTCATCCGCGATTTGACGTTTGCCGAGTTGCAGAGCTTCGACGTGGGCCGTCCGAAACCGGGTACGCTTTATGCGCATATGCACCGCAAAATCATGGTGCGCGATGGGGAGCGCATGCCGGCGCTGGCAGATGTGATTGCGGGGGTGCGCGCGGTGAAAAAGGATTTTCGCCTCTTCATCGAGCTCAAGACGAGCGTGGACGAGCCCACACTTTCCGCGCCCGTTGAAGCCGTGGCCGAAGCGGTCGTGGCCGAATTGAAAAATCTGGCGTTCGGCGAATTTGCTGTTTTGGTGGGCTTCGATTGGAAGGGGCTGATCCATGCAAAGACACTGGACCCGGCATTACGCTGCTGGTTCAGCACGTCACGAAATTCGCCCGCCGGCGCGGAAGACATAAAGGCCCGTGGCGGTGACGGATGGTTTTGTGCGGCCAACCACGCCAGTGCGGAAGCGGTGCGTGCCGCGCGGGCGTGCGGTCTGTCGTTCGGCGCGTGGACTGTGAACACGCGCCGCGCTATGCGCGCCCTGATCACGGCCAATGTCGATGCAATCTGCACCGACCGCCCGGATGCGCTGGCAACCTTGTTGCGCTAAAGCCCTTCGAACAAAGCCGTCGACAAATAGCGTTCGGCGAATGACGGAATGATCGTCACGATCTGCTTTCCCGCCATGTCGGGACGCGCGCCCACTTCGAGTGCCGCGGCAATCGCCGCCCCTGACGAAATCCCGCCGGCAATGCCCTCTAACCGCGCTGCCGCACGCGCGGTTTCGAACGCGGTCTCGTTGGAGATCGTGACCACCTCATCGATGACGGAGCGGTCGAGAATTTCCGGAATGAAGCCTGCGCCGAGGCCCTGAATCTTGTGCGGGCCGGGCTGGCCGCCGGACAACACCGGGCTGTCTTCCGGTTCGACCGCGATCATTTTCACCGATGGTTTGCGCGCCTTCAGCACCTGACCCACGCCGGTGATCGTGCCGCCGGTGCCAACGCCGGAGATGACCACATCGACACCGCCTTGCGTGTCGTTCCAGATTTCCTCCGCCGTGGTGTGGCGGTGGATGTCCGGGTTGGCGGGGTTTTCGAATTGCTGCGGCATGATCGCATGGGGCGTCGTCTTCAGGATTTGATCGGCGCGGGCGAGCGCCCCCTTCATGCCCTTGGACGCCTCGGTCAGCTCGATCTGCGCGCCCAGCAGCGTCAGCATCTTGCGCCGTTCCAGCGACATGGATTCGGGCATCACCAGGATCAGATGATAGCCGCGCGCGGCGGCCACGAACGCCAGCGCGATTCCGGTATTGCCGCTGGTCGGCTCCACCAGCACGGTTTTGCCGGGGGCGATCTTACCGGCGCGTTCCAGCGCATCGATCATGGCGACGCCGATGCGGTCCTTCACGCTGGACAGCGGATTGAAGAATTCGAGCTTGAACAGAAGGTCCGCTTTCACGCCTGCGGCCTCGGGCATCCGCGCCATGCGTACGAGCGGCGTATCGCCGATCGTCTCGGTGATTGAATTGAAGATGCGGCCCCGGCCGGGCTTGTGTTCTGGGATAGCGGCCATGCGGCCCTCCGATTCAACCGTTCAGATGATGAAGTCGGCGGTATCAGGTCGCTCGGCGGCGCCACAGTCAAGGCCCGAGCTGCGCGCGCGCTTGCAAATGTCCTCGATGCTGATCTCGTCGAGCTTTTTCATCACCTCTTCCTGCAAAGAGGCCACCAGCGGCACCACCACGCGCCGGCCGAGCTCGGAACCGCCGTCGAAGCTTTCCTCACTGTCGTCCAGGCTCATGGCGATGCGCACGACATCGCCGACGCTGATGCGGCGCCGTTCGCGGGCAAGGCGATAGCCGCCGCGCGGGCCGCGCACACCTTTGAGAATGCCGGCGCGGACAAGCTGCTGCATCACCTGTTCCAGGTAACGCTGCGGCACGCCCTGCCGCGCGGTGATCTCCTTGGCCTGCACGGGTTCGGGCCGTGCGTTGTAGGCGATGTCGATCACCGCTTCGAGTGCCAGCATGGTTTTGCGCGAAAGCCGAAACATTCTAGACCCCAAGCCCTGTCGAACCGAAGCCGCCGGCACCGCGCAGCGTGCTCTCCAAAATCGCGATCTCCTCCCACTCCACCCGCGCATGCGCGGCAACGACCAATTGCGCGATCTTCATGCCGCGCTGGATCACGAAGGGATCAACGCCGTGATTGATCAGGATGGCGGTCACCTCGCCGCGATAATCCGAATCGATGGTGCCGGGTGCGTTCAGCACGGTGACGCCGTGGCGAAGCGCGAGACCCGAACGGGGCCGCAATTGCGCTTCGAAGCCCGCAGGGAGGGCTATCGCGATACCGGTCGGAACGCCGGCATAACGGCTGGGCGCGATCGCCAGATCGGTCTCGACCGCGGCGAACAAATCCAAGCCGGCGGAACCCGCCGTCGCATAGGCGGGGAGCGGCAGGTCCTTGGCATGGGCAAGCCGCTGGATGGCGATCCTCACGCGGCCCTCCCGAGAGACGCGGCGATTCGATCGGTGAGGCGACGGGCGACTTCGGTTTTCGGCAATTCCGGCCAGGCTTCCTCGCCGCTCGCGCTGATCAGATGCACCGCGTTGCGGTCACCGCCCATCACCGTGCCGCTGACATCGTTGGCGACGATCCAGTCGGCACCCTTGGCCACGCGCTTGGCGGTGGCGTTTGCAATCAGCTCGTCGGTTTCCGCCGCAAATCCGATGACCAGTTTGGGACGCATCGAGGCATGGGAGGACAGGGTCGTCAGGATGTCGGGATTTTCCACCAGCGACAGGCTCGGTGCCGTGTTGCGTTTTTTCAGTTTGGCGGCGGCGGTCGCCTCTGCCCGCCAATCGGCGACAGCGGCGGCGCACACGGCGATGTCGGCGGGAAGCTCCGCCTCGCAGGCCGCCAGCATCTCGCGGGCGGTTTGCACTTTGACCAGCTTCACGCGATTGGGGCACGCGATCTGCACCGGGCCCGAAACCAGCACGGTCTGCGCCCCGGCGTCCGCCAATGCCGCGGCGA
>DATLVC010000218.1:0-5856 GCA_035577685.1 Micropepsaceae bacterium
TGAAGACATAGGCCACCGGTGTCGCGAAATAGGCGGCGAATTCGCGTTTGAAGATGGCGAGCACGGGTCTCATGCGGCGGCTCCCACGCGCATCCGGGCGCGTTCGGTATCTCCGGTGGTCAGTGCACGGAAGACGTCGTCGAGCCGCCCGGCTTCGGCATAAAGCTCCTTCACGTCCCAGTGATGTGCCTGCGCCAGCGAGCTGACGCTCTCGATGATCAGAGCGGTGCCCCTCGGGAATGCAGTCAGTGTGACAAGGCCATCGGGACGCGAAGTCCCTTCCACCGAGGCAATGTCCGGACGCGCTTGGAGGGCCGCTTTGGCGTCCTGGGACTGGCTCGCCGGCAGCGTCAGTATCACCGCATTATGGTGGTGCGAGCGGGCCAGCAGCGCGGCAGGCGTGCCGTCGGCGACGATCCGGCCGCGGTCGATGATGACCGCGCGGGTGCAGACCGCATCCACCTCTTCCAAGAGATGGGTCGAGATGATGATCGCCTTGTTGGCCGCCATACCCCGAATCAAATTGCGGACGCTGTGTTTCTGATTCGGATCGAGACCGTCGGTGGGTTCATCCATCACCAGCACCGGCGGGTCGTGCAGAATCGCCTGGGCCAATCCGACGCGGCGCTTGAAGCCTTTGGACAAGGTTTCGATCGGCTGCTCCATGACGGGATCGATCTCGGTCATGGCCGCCGCGTTGGCGACGCGGCGCTTGGCCTCCGCGCCCCAAAAACTGCGGGCATGGGCGATGAAGGTCAGAAACTGACGGGGCGTCATATCGCCATAGGCGGGCGCGCCTTCCGGCAGATAGCCGAGACTCGTCTGAGCGGCGATGGTGTCGGTTTCGACATCGTGGCCGCAGATGGAAACGCGTCCCGCTGTCGGCGTCAGATAGCCCGCGATCATCTTCATGGTGGTGGACTTGCCCGCGCCGTTCGGCCCGAGAAAACCCAACACCTCGCCTTTAGGCACGGTGAGGTCGATCCCCGACACAGCGGCAATCGACCCGAATGTCTTGGTCAGTCCGTAGATTTCGATCATGGCAGCAGGTGGCTCGAATGGACCCCTGAACCCGGTGGGCCTGTTCCATTAGAAAAATCGACTCGTTCCTGCAAGAGCTTCCTGCCGAAACGGCGATTACAGATGATTCACGCCTGCGCGAGCTTCTATAGCGGGAAAATCGCGCCGCGGGGAAATTTCCAAATAGATTTTGGGTTTCGCGGGGCCGCGGCGTGTTGCGCTGCGAAAGAGGAAATCGTCGGCTGGCGGAAATCTCCCGGCCGTCAGGGGCTGGGGGGCTGGGTAACTTCCGGTCAGGGTTTCCTCGCCAGCCGACAGGGTGAAGATGGGAGGGCAAAGCGGCGGGCGAATGTCTGCAATTGGGCATTTTCATGGCAGAGGGGCCATTCAACCAGGCGTGAACCGAAGCCGGACCAGCTCCGTCACGCAGATGTTGCAAACCTCTTGCCGGGCGCCCCATGGCGTTCCATGCTCGGCAGCGATGAGCGATGAACCTATAGTTTTCGACCGTGCGGAAGCGCCCCACTTCGCACGGACCTCCTCCTGGGGCTCCCCTTCGGATGCCGGCGTCGGCCGCAGTCCAGAGGCCCGTGATACCCGCATCCGCTTCGACAGGGCCGAACTCAAACGCATCCTGAACACCTATGGCCGCATGGTGATGGCCGGCGAATGGCGCGACTACGCCATCGATTTTCGCGATGATGTCGCCGTGTTCTCAGTGTTCCGCCGCGCCAGCGAGGCGCCGCTTTACTCCATCGAGAAGCGGCCCCGGCTGAAGGACCGCCAGGGCCAGTATTCGGTGGTCGCTCCCGGCGGCCAAGTACTCAAACGCGGGCACGATCTTGCTGCGGTGTTGCGCGTGCTTGACCGCAAGCTGTTCAAGGCGGTTGCCGGTTAGAGCGGAAACTTGGGCGGAGCAAGAACCTGAAAGCCCCCCAGGCGTTTCCATAACGAAACCGAAACAGGAGAGAACCCCATGCTCCACTGGGCTCTCGTATTCCTTGTCCTTGGATTGATCGCCGCATTGTTCGGCTTTACCGGCATCGCCGGCGCCTCGATCGGCATCGCCAAGGTGTTGTTCTTCATCTTCATCGCGATCTTTGCCGTCATGCTGCTGATGGGCGGCTGGCGCGGCCGAGGCACGATGACCTAATCGGTCGATCCACGACCAAAAAAAAGCCCCGGAAGCATCGCTTCCGGGGCTTTTTTGCCAAACGTGTTGTTCGATTAGCGGCGGTCGCCCATCAGGCGCAGCAGCATCAGGAACAGGTTGATGAAGTCGAGATAGAGACGCAGCGCGCCCATCACGGCCTTCTTGCCTGCCACCGATCCGTCGTCGCCGACATAATAGGTTTCTTTGATCGACTGCGTGTCATAGGCGGTCAGACCGGTGAAGATCAGCACGCCCGCGACCGAAATCACCCACTGCATCATGCTCGATTGCATGAACATGTTGACCAGCGACGCGATGATGAGACCGATCAGCCCCATGAACAGGAACGAGCCGAAGCCGGACAAATCGCGCTTGGTGGTGTAGCCCCAAAGACTCATCGCACCGAACGTGGCGGCGGTCACGAAGAACACCTGTGCCACGGATGCGCCTGTATAAAGGTACATCACCGGCGTCAGCCCAATGCCCATCAGACCCGCGTAAATCCAGAAGGTCAGCTGCGCCGCGCTGAAGCTCATCTGCTGGATGCGCCAGCTGAGGAAGAACACCAAGCCCAAAGGCGCGAACAGCACGACCCACCCGAGCGGCGCCATGGTGTAGCCGCGCGCAGTGACGGTGAAGAACAGATTGGCGAAGGCCGGCGTGTTCAATGTGAACAGCGCCGTCAGGCCGGTCAGCCCAAGCCCCAGCAGCATATAGTTGTAAACGCGGAGCATATAGGCGCGAAGGCCCATATCGAGGGCGGCGGTATCGGTCCCACCCCAACTCCGAACCCGATTGTCGTACTCAGCCATAACGGCGAATCTCCTGAAATCTCTGATCGTGAAAGATCGCTGCTAATATCGGTCTTCATGGCGGCAACATCAAGGCGCTGCAATTCGCTCGCATTAAAAGCGGTTAAGGGTTCCTGAGCCGGCCCGCGGGCTTCGCCGCGAGCGCGGCAAAGCCGCCGGAAAGGCCGAGAATCAACGTTCCTATGGCGCCTCCCGCGATTGTGAACACCAGCGCGCGGCCGGCGAAGACGAAAGGAACGTCCAACACCCAATACGCGACCGCCCACGCTGCCAGCGTACCCGCGAGCAGTGCAGCACATCCCGCAAGCGCGCCGAGCAGCCCATATTCCACGGCATAGACCGCACCCAGCTTCGCCCGAGTCGCGCCCAGGACTTTCAGCACCACCGCGTCGTACAGGCGCGCGCGATGTCCGGCGGCTATAGCGCCTGCCAGCACCAGCACGCCCGCCAGGATGGTGATGAGACTCGCGATTTCGATCCCGCGCACCAGTTCGGCCAGCAATTCGCCTACCTGTGAAAGGGCTTCCTTTACGCGGACCACCGTCACATTGGGAAAGGCACGGGAAACAGCGGTGAACAGTGCATCTTCCTGGGTCGGTGCAGCGCGCACCGTCGCCAGGAAGGTGTGGGGCGCAGACGCGATGATCCCGGGCGACACGGTCAGAATGAAATTGATTCCGCCAGTGCGGAAATCGATGTCACGCAGATTGAAGATGCGAAGGTCGATATCGCGTCCGATGAGATTGATGGTGATGGTATCGCCGATTTTCACGCCCATGCCGCGCGCAAGATTGCGGTCGAACGAGACGAGCGGCGAACCTTGATAATCCGCGGGCCACCAATCGGGGCCTTCCATCACATGGGCGTCCTTGGGTTTGGTGGCCATATAGGTCACGGCCCGGTCGCTGTTCACCGCCCAGCGCGCGTCGGCGGCGACGGGCACCTGCTCGATGGGCACGCCCTTCAGCTTGACGATGCGCGCGCGCATCATCGGCGTCGCGTTGAAATCCGCCGATCCCGGAAATCCCGAAACCAGCTTGGTGAAAGGCTCAATCTGGTTCTGCTGGATGTCGACGAAGAAGAAGCTCGGCGCCCGCGCCGGCAATTGATCCTCGATCTGGGCATCGAGACTGGCCTGCATCAACACTACCGTCGCCAGCAGCGTGAGGCCAAGTCCGAGCGCCACGATGATGCTGGCCGTGGGCGTGCCGGGGCGCGTGAGATTGGCGAAGGCAAGGCGGATCAGTTGGGATCGGCTCCGCGGTAGGCGTGCGAGGCCGCGCTGCAGGCCAAACGCCACGATGCGCAAGCCCACCAGCACCGCTGCGGTGCCGCCAAGAAAAGCGAGATTGAACAGACGATAGGGCGAGAGCAGAACCGACAGCCCCGCAATGGTTGCGAATGCCGCGAGTCCGGCCAGACGATAGGGCCAGCGGCCCCGCCGCGACGAGGGCGCCACCAGATCGCGAAACAATCCCGCCGGGGCGATCTCGCGCGCCCGCGCCAGCGGTGGAATGGCGGAGCCAAGGGCCGCCAGCGCGCCGAACACCGCCGCCAGCACCAGCGGGCGCCCATAGACCGCAAAATGCGCCGGTATCGGAATCGCGTCGCCCGCAAAATACGCGACGGCAAAGGGCAGGGCCGTGCCGATGGCGAGCCCAAGTATCAGCGCCAGTGTCGCCATCGCCATGATCTGGAAGAGATAGATGAGGAAGATCAGATTGCCTTCCGCGCCCAGGGCTTTCAGCGTCGCAATCGTGGCACGCCGTCTTTCGAGGAAGGCGCCGACCGCCTGACCGGCGCCGACGCCCGCAACGACCAACGCCGTCAAACCGACCAGCGTGAGAAACATGGTCGCCTGTGCCACGAAGCGCGCGACTTGCGGAAGTGCATTGGTGCTGTCGTCGAAAGCCCAGGAGCCCATGGGGAATGCCGCTTCCATGGTTTCGCGAAACTTGCCGGCCGTCGCATCGCCCGTAAAGGCCACGCGATAGATGTAGTTGATCAGGCTGCCGGGCGTGATCAGCCCCGCCCGCATCAGCCCGTCGCGGCCGACCAGCACATGCGGTCCTAGTGCGAAGCCGCCGGCCACGCGGTCAGGCTCCGAGACGATGCGCGCGTGCAGGATGAAATCGGCGTTGCCGATATGGATCGCCTCGCCCAGCTTCAGGCCGAGCCGCGCGAGCAGCGCTTCTTCCGCGACTGCGCCGCACGATGTCGCGTCGCAGGCAAGCGCCGTCTGAAGCGGCATTGCCGGTGCGAGTACGGTCGTGCCGACCAGCGGGTAGGCGCCATCCACCGCTTTCAATTCGATCAGCGTGCGCTTGTCGGGTTCTTTCACGCTTCCGGCCATGCTGCGCAGCGTGGCGGCTTCGGTCACCGGGCCATAACCGGCCATGAATTTGCGCTCCGCGTCCGTGGCAGGCTGGTAAAGCCGCTGGAGCCTGATATCCCCGCCGAGGAGCGTACGCCCCTGTTCGGCAAGCCCGGTCAAGAAGGACTGCCCGAGCGAACCAACGCCCGCGATGGCGGCGACTCCCAACGTCAAGGCGGCGACGAAGATGCGAAAGCCGGAGAGCCCGCTGCGCAGTTCGCGCCGGGCAAAACGGGCCGCCAGCACCAGCGCCCTCATTTTGTCCGCTCCTCCGCCACAATCAGGCCGTCCTTCATGCGCAAGGTACGGTCGCAGCGTGCCGCCAGGGCCTCTTCATGGGTAACGAGAAAAAGAGTCGCGTTCACGCGCGCGCGCAGCGCGAACAGCAGATCGACAATTCCCTTCCCTGTGGCGCCGTCGAGATTGCCGGTGGGTTCGTCGGCGAACAGCACTTCGGGCTCATGCACGATGGCGCGTGCGAGCGCGACGCGCTGCTG
>DATLVC010000219.1:0-3930 GCA_035577685.1 Micropepsaceae bacterium
GGAGCTGGCGGTTGAGGTGACATTGCAACCGCTTCGGCGTTTTGATTTCGACGCGGCGATTCTGTTTTCGGATATTCTGGTGGTGCCGCATGCCTTGGGTCAGGGTGTGCGGTTCGAGGATGGTCATGGCCCGATGCTGGACGCGTTTGCCGGTGTGGATCGGCTGGAGCGCGATGAGGCGGTGTGGCGTGAGAAGCTTACCCCGGTTTATGCCGCGATGCGTGACACACGGGCCAAACTGTCGGGCGGGAAGACGCTGATCGGGTTCGCCGGGGCGCCATGGACGTTGGCAGCCTACATGATCGAGGGCAAAGGTTCGCCGGATCAAAGATCGGCGAAGCTTGCCGCTTATCGTGATCCGATCCTTTTTGCGAAGCTGCTGGATGTGTTGGCCGATGCCGTAGCGTGGCATTTGGTTCAGCAGCTCGAAGCGGGTGCCGATGTGGTGCAGATTTTCGACAGTTGGGCGGGCGGATTGCCGGAACAGGAATTCGCGCAAATGGTGATTGCCCCGAACAAGCGGGTTGTCGCCAAGGTTCGCAAGGTATTTCCAAATGCGAAGATCATAGGCTTTCCGCGCGCGGCCACAGAGACAGGCTACGCGGCTTATGCCGCGCAAACCGGCGTAGATGCAGTCAGCATCGATACAGCCGCATCGATAGGCTGGGCGGCGAAAGACCTTGGCGGGAAGGTTGCGGTGCAGGGCAATCTCGATCCCCTCGTGTTGATCGCCGGTGGGGACGCGCTGAACCGCGCCGTGGATCACATCCTGGCGGAGACAAAGGAGATTCCGTTCATCTTCAATCTGGGCCACGGCATTCTGCCCGAGACACCGGTCGAACATGTCGCTCAATTGGTCGCGCGCGTCAGGGGCGTCGCGTGAAGCTCGGCGTGGTGCTGTTCAATCTGGGCGGCCCCGACCGGTCGGATGCCGTCCGTCCGTTCTTGCGCAATCTGTTTTCCGACCGCGCCATCATCGATCTTCCCGGAATTGTCCGCTATCCGCTGGCGCGATTCATTGCAGATCGCCGGGCACCGGAATCGCGGGAGATCTTTGGGCAGATCGGCGGCCGCTCGCCGATCGTGCCGGAGACCGAAGCGCAGGCGCGCGCGGTGGAAGCGAAGCTCGCGCAAGCCGGCCATGAGGTGAAAGCGGTTATCGCCATGCGCTATTGGCACCCCTTCACGCAGGAAGCAGTGGCGCATATGAAAATGTGGAATCCAGACACGATCATTCTGTTGCCGCTCTATCCGCAATATTCCACCACCACATCGCGGTCCTCACTGGCCGAGTGGCATCGGGAGGCTGCGCGGCAACACTTGAAGATTCCGACACATGAGGTCTGCTGCTTTCCGGTGGAGGAGGGTTTCGTCGCGGCGATGACGAATCTTGTGAGCGACGCGCTGCAGCGCACCAAACCCGGTGTCGTCTATCGCATATTGTTTTCCGCGCACGGCCTGCCCAAGCGGGTGATCGACCGTGGCGATCCCTATCAATGGCAGGTGGAGCAAACAGTGGCGGCGGTGGTTCAGCGCCTCAACCGGTCGGATGTGGAACATCAAATTTCGTTTCAAAGCCGGGTTGGGCGTCTGGAATGGATCGGCCCGGCTACGGATGAGGAAATCCGCCGCGCCGGGGCGGAAGGCAAGGGCATGATCGTGGTGCCGGTCGCCTTTGTCTGTGAGCATTCCGAAACTTTGTTCGAGCTCGACATCAAATGCGCCCGGATCGCGAGCGACAGTGGTGTTCCCGATTACATCCGCGTCCCGACCGTGCGCACGCACCCGGCGTTCATCACGGGACTCGCCGGTCTGGCTCTAGCCTCGCTCGCCGCGCGGGTTCCGGTTTCCTGCGTGCCGGGCCGGCTTTGTCCGGCGGATTCAACTTGCGGCCAGAATGTCAGGCAGGGCCATGCTTGAAGCGCTGGCCCCGTTTTATCTGTGGATCAAAGCGTTCCACATCATCGCCGTGATCTCGTGGATGGCTGGGATGCTGTATCTGCCGCGCCTCTATTTCTACCATTGCGACGCGGCGCCGGGCTCGGCGGAATCCGAACGCTTCAAGACCATGGAGCGGCGGCTTTTGCGGATTATCGTTAATCCGGCGATGGTCGTTGTCTGGCTGCTAGGGCTAACCCTTGCGGTCACGCCCCAAAGCGGCGGGCCGATGCAGGGCTGGCTGATGGTTAAATTTGCCTGCGTGCTTGCGCTTTCCGCGGTTCACGGGCTTTTTTCGCGTTGGCGCCGGGATTTCGCCCATGACCGCAACCGCCGTAGCAAGCGCTTCTATGCTGCCTGGAACGAGGTGCCGGCTGTGCTGATGATCGCCATCGTCATTCTGGTTGTGGTCAAACCTTTTTGAGGCACGAGGGAGAAATCGTCCGGGGGGATTTCCAAGGTGATGGAATCTCTATACAGTTGGGATGTTCTTCAAAGAGCGCTTAGACAGTCCGCCGTAAACAAGCGGCGCGAGCGCAACAAACCCCCCGAATGAGCGTGTGAACCCAGGGTTCACCGCGGAACTTTTTCCCACCGGCAGTTTACCAGCCCCCGCAAACACTCTCCCCAGGTATGAGTCACATGACGATCCAAGCCGGCCTTCAGTCCATGAAACTCCAGGAACTGAAGACCAAGAAGCCCAATGAACTTTTAGAATTCGCCGAAGAGCTGGAGATCGAGAACGCCTCGTCCATGCGCAAGCAGGACATGATGTTCGCGATCCTGAAAGAGCTCGCCGAGCGCAATGTCGAGATCATCGGCGACGGTGTTCTCGAAATCCTGCAGGACGGTTTCGGCTTCCTGCGCAGCCCTGAATCGAACTATCTCGCCGGTCCCGACGACATCTATGTCTCGCCCTCGCAAATCCGCCGCTTCGGCCTGCGCACCGGCGACACTGTCGAAGGGCCGATCCGCAGCCCCAAGGATGGCGAACGCTATTTCGCGCTGCTGAAGGTTTCGACCATCAATTTCGAAGACCCCGAAGCGGGCAAGCACAAAGTCCATTTCGACAATCTGACGCCGCTCTATCCGACACGCCGCTTCGTGCTGGAGCTGGACGACCCCACCATCAAGGACAAGACCGGGCGCATCATCGACATCGTGGCGCCCTTGGGCATGGGCCAGCGCGCGCTGATCACCGCGCAGCCCCGCACCGGCAAGACGGTGATCCTGCAGAACATCGCCAAGGCGCTCGCGGTCAACCATCCCGATTGCTATTTGATTGTGCTGTTAATCGACGAGCGGCCCGAAGAAGTCACCGACATGCAGCGTTCGGTGAAGGGCGAGGTGATTTCTTCCACCTTCGACGAACCGGCCACGCGCCATGTGCAGGTGGCCGAAATGGTGATCGAAAAGGCCAAGCGCCTGGTCGAGCACAAGCGCGACGTGGTGATCCTTCTGGATTCGATCACGCGTCTCGGCCGCGCCTACAACACGGTCGTACCGTCATCGGGCAAGGTGCTAACCGGCGGTGTCGATGCCAATGCGCTGCAGCGGCCCAAGCGCTTCTTCGGCGCGGCGCGCAATATCGAAGAGGGCGGCTCGCTCACCATTATCGCAACAGCGCTGATCGATACCGGCAGCCGCATGGACGAAGTGATTTTCGAAGAATTCAAAGGCACCGGCAATTCGGAAATCATCCTCGACCGCAAGGTGGCCGACAAACGCGTCTTTCCGGCGATCGATATCTTACGTTCCGGCACCCGCAAGGACGAGCTGCTGGTCGACAAGGGGACGCTCGCGAAAATGTATGTGCTGCGGCGGATTCTGGCGCCGATGGGTACCATCGACGCGATCGAATTCCTGCTCGACAAGTTGCGTCAGTCCAAGACCAACGACGATTTCTTCGAGAGCATGAACACGTAGCCGGTCTGCGATCCGGGCTCAATGCTGGTGTTCGCCGGCCTTGTCGGCGATGTAGTCCATCAGGGC
>DATLVC010000220.1:0-4881 GCA_035577685.1 Micropepsaceae bacterium
CATCGTCTGCAACGGCGTGGAGCTGTCGTCCGGGGCCATACGCAATCACAAGCCGGAGATCATGCTGAAGGCATTCGAGATCGCCGGCTATGCGCGCGAGGAAACCGAAAGCCGTTTCGGTGGCATGCTGAACGCGTTCCGTTATGGCGCACCGCCGCATGGTGGTTCTGCACCCGGTATCGATCGCATCGTCATGCTGCTGGCCGATGTTCCAAACATCCGCGAAGTGACCATGTTCCCCATGAATCAGCGCGCCGAGGATTTGCTGATGGGCGCGCCGTCGGAAGTCTCGGCAAAGCAATTGCGCGAACTGCATATCCGCGTCGTGATGCCGGAGACCAAATAATCTCTTCTCCCAGAGGGGGAGGGCGCAGGGTGAGGGGGCGATGTCAGAGGTCTCGACCAGGAAAACGCCCATCCGCGGACGCTATATCGGCCTCGCCGCTGTGCTCACGATCGGCACTGCGATTGGCGCGGCGCAATATGGCTGGTGGCGCTATATGGCGGTGGCGTCCCATCAGGCGACCGCCGTCGGCACAGTGCTCCGCACCAATTGCAGCAACAACAACGACGTTTCCTATTCCTTCGAAACGCAGGGCCGCGTTGTCGAGGGACGAGACAATTGGACGGACTGCAGGTCGTTGCACCGCGGCGATACGCTGCCGGTATCGTTTTCATCGACAGATCCCACGCAGAACATGGCAGGCGACGGTTATGCGCGCCTTGTCAGCGAGACGATTTCGATTTTGATCGCTTCGATTCTGGGGTCCGTGATCGTCGCATTCGTGTTCGTCTATCCATTCGGCAAGCGGAAAAGTTAAGCTGCTTCGCTGCCCGACAATTTCATCATGTTCTCAATGTCATTCCCGCGGAAGCGGGAATCCAGTTCTTGGATATTATCTGGATGCCCGCCTGCGCGGGCATGACAACGAGCCCTTTGACAAGCGGCGAAGCTACGCCGCAGACCCCCACACGTCCGTTGCCACTTCCACGATCAGCGCGAGCTTGCGGCGTTCCACATCCTCGGTGATCTTGTTGCCGTGATGGGTGCTGGCAAAGCCGCATTGCGGCGACAGGCAGAGTTGCTCCAGCGGAAAGAATTTTGCCGCCTCGTCGATGCGCCGCTTCAGCACATCCTTGGATTCGATGTCCGGCTTCTTGGAGCTGACAAGCCCCAGCACGACCTTTTTGTCCTTGGGAACAAATTGCAGCGGTTCGAATCCGCCGGCGCGGTCGCTGTCATATTCCAGGAAATAGCCGTCCACATCGGGCTGATCGAACACCATGGAGGCGACGCGTTCATAACCGCCTTCGGCCATCCACATGCTCTGGAAATTGCCGCGGCAGGTGTGAACCGTCACCGCCATGGAAGGCGGCGCGCCGGCCGCAATCGCATTCACCACCCGTGCATATTTGCGCGTCTCGGTGTCGGGATCGAGTCCGTCGGCGCGCATGCGCTCGCGGATGGTCGCATCGCACAGAAAGGCGAAGCTGATCTCGTCGAGCTGCAAATAGGTGCAGCCCGCCGCCGCAAGATCGGCCATCTCCTGATGGAACGCGGCGATGAGGTCGATCCAGAATTCCTCGATATCGGGATAGGCGGTTTCGCTCACCGTCTTGCGCCCGCCACGCATGTGAATCCAGGTGGGCGAGGGCAGGCACAGTTTCGGCGTGCGCGTGGTCACGGATTTGAGATATTTGAAGGGCTCCACCATCACGGGCTTTTTGCGGCGCACCTTGCCGGTCACCGTCAGCATGGAGCGGGTTTCGCCCGATTCCCCGTGCTCGCCTTTGAACGCCAGCGCGTAGCTCGTGTTGGTGGGGACAATGCCCTCGAAGCCGGTCAGGAAATCGACGAGATAATGTCCGCGGCGGAATTCGCCGTCGGTGATGGCCTGCAGCCCCACGGATTCCTGAAGCGCGACCGCGTCGCGGATCGCCTCATCCTCGATCTCGCAGAGTTCCGCCGCGCTGATTTCGCCCCGTTGCGCCTTGGCGCGCGCGTCATGTAGCTGCGGCGGGCGCAGAAGGCTTCCCACGTGATCGGCTCTGAAGGGAGGCTTTGGCGCCATTTGCAGGGCCTAGTTCAGCTTGGAGGGAATTTCTCCGAGCGAACGCTTTACCAGATCGGCCGATTGGTTGTCATCCAAACGCGCCGCGATCAGTTTTTCCGCGGCCGCGATGGCGGCATCGGTCGCGAGCGCACGCACTTCGGATATGGCCTGCGCTTCGGCCTGGGCGATCTTCTCCTCGGCCTGGCGGCCGCGCCGCGCGATCTGCGCCGTAATGGTGGCGCGGGTCTCGGCAGCGAAGCGCTCGGCTTCGGCTTTGGCTTCCGCGACGATAGAAGTTGCTTCCTGTTCGGCGGTGGCGCGCTTTTTTTGATATTCGGAAAGCAGCGCTTCGGCTTCGTTGCGCAGGCGGCGCGCGTCTTCCAGTTCCTTGGCGATGGCCACGGCGCGCGCGTCGAGCGCACTGGCCACCAAGGCGGGCACGCGCTTCCAGAGCAACAGCCCTAGGAATATCAGCGTGCCGATACCGACCCAAAATTCGGGATCGCGAAGTAGGTCCATCTCAGCGCCCCTTTGCTTCGACGGACGCGACTGCGGCGGTGGCATCTTCGATGCTGACCGGGCTGCCGATGAGCCGCTGCACGATGTCGGCAGCGGCTTCGGCGGCAGCGGATTTGACTCCGGTCACGGCCCTGGCGCGCTCGGCGGCGATGCGCTTTTCCGCTTCGCCCATGGCGGCTTGCGCCTGAGCTTCCGCAGCGCTCTTCATCCGCTCGATGTCGGTGACGACACGCTTTCTGTTTTCGTCGGCGAGTTGATGCGCGCGTCCTCGCGCCTGCGCGAGAGCAGCCTCGTACGAAGCCAGCGCCTTTGCCGCGTCCTTGCGCTGATCGTCTGCGCTGGAAAGATCGCCCTCGATTTGGTTGCGCCGCGCGCCGATGGCGCCCGCGATCATCGGAAGCGTCACCCGCCAAAGCACGAGGAACAGCAGCCCGAACGTCACCACCAGCCAGAAGATCTGGCTGGGATAACTTCCGGTGCTCATCTGCGGCAGGCCGGTATGACCCTCCGGTGCCACAGTGCCCTCAATCGTGCCGTCGGCCGCTGCCATAGGGGTCTCAGGTGAACAGAATGATGAAGGCCATCACCACGCCCAGAAGGCCGGTGAATTCGCAGAGCGCAAAGCCGACGAGCAGGTTGGTGAATTGTCCTTGCGCGGCGCCGGGGTTGCGCAATGCGCCGGCCAGATAATTGCCGAAGATGATGCCGATGCCGACGCCCGCGCCGATCAGCGCGATCGAGGCCAGACCGGCGCCGATCATTTTTGCCGATGCAAGATCCATAATTCAAACTCCTTTGTTGTGACGATACGGCCGTGCAGAACCACGTCCGCCTAATGTTCGTGCAGATTGAGAGCGTCGTTGAGATAGATGCAGGTCAGAATCGCAAACACGTAGGCTTGCAGGAAGGCGATCAGGAATTCGAGCGCGGTGACCGCGACGATAGCGATCAACGGCGCGATCGAGATGATGGAGAGCACGCCGCCCGCCGTTGCCAATCCGATCACGAAAGTGCCGAACACATAGAGCATGGTATGGCCAGCCAGCATGTTCGCGAACAGACGCACGGAAAGGCTGATGGGCCGCGAAAGGAAGGACACGATCTCGATCGGCACCAGCAGGATCAGCATCGGCAACGGAACTTTGGGCGCGAAGATCGAAAAGAAATGCAGCCCGTGCCGCGCAAGACCGACCACGATCACCATCAGGAAGACGAAAATCGCGAGCGCGAACGTGACGATGATATGGCTCGTCACGGTGAAGGGATGGATCAGCGGAAACAGGCCGATGACGTTGGAGAACAGCACGAACATGAACAGCGTGAAGACGAAGGGAAAGAATTTCAGCCCTTCGTTTCCGGCCGCCGAGCGGATCATGTCGGCGACGAAGATATAACTCATCTCGGTGATCGACTGCAGACGCGTCGGCACCAGCCGGCGCGGCGATGCGCCCGCGGTCAAGAGAAGCGCAGCCGCCGCCACGACAATGCACATCCAAAGGGATGCGTTGGTGAAAGAGATGTCGAGATTGCCGGCGTGCAACGGCACGATCGGTTTCACCTCGAACTGTTCCATCGGGCTGGCCACGCGAAACCCCTTATCGCCTCAGCCGCCGGAACGGTTTTGGCTTTTATCCATCTCGCGCGCGGCGCGCACCACATTGCGCATGCCGGCCGCTGCGCCGACGAGAAACATCACAATGAGCAGAATGGGCGAAGTCCCGAATAGAGAATCGAGCGCCCAACCAATTCCGCCCCCTACTATGACGCCGGCAAGAAGCTCCGCCACCAGCCGGAACGCGATTCCCATTTTCGATTGGGACGCATCCTGCGCGCGGTCCGGTTTCTTGCCACGTGCCTTTTGCAGGCGTTCTTCCAAATCCGCCAGACGCCGTGCATCGGGATCGTTTTCAGCCATGCTTCCAACGCCGATTTCCCGCGCCCTTTGAGCGAATGACTGGCGAGAACCGTTCAAAAAGGCGCGCGGACCATAGGGGCGGGTCCGATTCCTGTCAAGCATGACAGAATTGGCATAAACCTTTGATAGATATGAGCGATTTTCGAGATGTGTCAGCGTGACGCTTCTCTCGGACGGCGCATCCGCGTGCATGGAGAATCAGGCTTTCACGACAAGCCGATCCTCGGGGCCAAGCTGTGCCAACGCTTCGAGAAGATCACCAAGGGAGAGTGCCACACAGCCTTGGGTGGGTCTGGAATCGGGCCGCGCCAGATGGAGGAAGATGGCGCTGCCCTTTCCGGACACGACCGGGGAATCGTTGAAGCCCACCACCACGATGACATCGTAGAGCGA
>DATLVC010000221.1:0-17532 GCA_035577685.1 Micropepsaceae bacterium
GCTCGCCGTGCCGCCGTTGGTGCTGGTGGCGATCATCTTCCTGTGGACGCCGCCGCATTTCTGGGCGCTGTCGCTCTATCGCGCGGAGGATTATGCGCGGGCGCGCGTTCCCATGCTTCCCGTGGTGTCGGGCAAACCCGAAACGCGCCGGCAGATTGTTCTGTACACGGTGCTTGTCGTGGGCTGCGGCTTTGTCCCGGTGATCCTGGGTTTTGCCGGTCCGGTCTATCTCGCGGCCAATGCCGGCATCGGGCTTTGGTTCCTAATCCAGAGCGTGCGCGTCGCGCGCGAAAACGACACGGTGCGCGAGCCGCAGGCACGGCGCCTGTTCGGCGTTTCGATTTTGTATCTGTTCGCGCTGTTCGCGGCGCTTCTGGTGGAGCAGGCGGCGGGCATTGCCTCCTTCCCGCCTCTGGCGCTGGGATGAACGGCGATGACGAGGCAAGAGCACGGTTCGAACGCGCCCGCCGCATGCGCAACTACGCTATTGCGGGCACGCTGCTTTTTCTCGTCGTGCTGTTCTTCGTCATGACCATGGTGCGGCTGGGCGGACATGTTGCGGATTAAGCCGGCGCTGAAGGCAATGAAGGTCACGCGCAACAACGCCGTGTTCGCCATCTGCTTTGCCGTCGTCATCGGCATGGTGGGCGCATCCTATGCCGCCGTGCCGCTCTACTACATGTTCTGCCGCGCCACCGGTTATGGCGGCACGCCCTCGCGCGCCGATGCGGCGCCGGGCATTGTCGGAAACCGCACCTTCACTGTCCGCTTCGACACCAATGTCGATCCCGCGCTGCCCTGGAGCTTTGCACCCGAACAGCGCAGCGTCACGGTAAAGATGGGCGAAGACAAGCTTGTCTATTTCCGTGCGATCAATCGTTCGGACAAGGCGATCGTCGGTCACGCCGCGTTCAATGTCGCGCCCGATAATGCCGCGCGCTATTTCAACAAGATCCAATGCTTCTGCTTCACCGAGCAGCGGCTCGAAGCCGGCGAATCTGTCGAGATGCCGGTGTCGTTCTTCGTTTCCCCGGCGATCCTGAAAGATCGGGAAAACGATACGGTGAGCGAAATTACGCTGTCTTACACGTTCTATCCCGCAACCAATCAGAAGACGGACGCGAAAACCGCTGCCGTTCCGGCGAAGGGTTCGGGGGGCTGATCCTTCGAAAGGCGAACACCATGGCTCACGGTGAAGTGCATCACGATTATCATCTGGTCGATCCCAGCCCGTGGCCCATTGTTGGCGCGGCCGCCGCCTTCATCATGCTCATCGGCGCCGTGTTCTGGATGAACGCCACGTCGGACTTCTTCGGCCTGCCAGTCGCCGGCCAGCCCTGGGTGTTCATCATCGGCTTCCTGCTGGTGCTCTATACCATGGCCGGCTGGTGGCGCGACGTGGTGAAGGAATCGGTGGTCAAGGGGGACCACACGCCGGTGGTGAAGCTGGGTCTGCGCTACGGCATGATCCTGTTCATCGCTTCCGAAGTGATGTTCTTCTTCGCCTGGTTCTGGGCCTTCTTCAATTCCGCGCTCTTCCCCATCGACGTGTCGATCGGAAGATGGCCGCCGGAAGGCATCGTGCCATTCGATCCCTGGCATTTCCCGCTGCTCAACACGCTGATCCTCTTGACCTCCGGTGCGACCGTCACCTGGGCCCACCATGCGATCCTGAAGGGCGACCGCAAGGGCGCCATCCAGGGGTTGGTCGTGACCATCATCCTGGGCGCGAGCTTCACCTGCGTGCAGGCCTATGAATACAGCCATGCCACCTTCACCTTTGGCTTCAACCACGCGCAGATGATGCCGTTCATGGATGTGGCGCATAAATCGCTGACGGCTTCGGCGACCGGCGGCATGGGCAACCTTAACGCCATCTACGGCTCGTCCTTCTTCATGGCGACCGGGTTTCACGGCCTGCATGTGATCATCGGCACGATCTTCCTGACGGTGTGCCTGTTCCGTGCCATCGCCGGTCACTTCACTCCGGCGCGCCATTTCGGTTTCGAAGCCGCCGCCTGGTACTGGCACTTCGTCGACGTGGTGTGGCTGTTCCTGTTCGCCTGCATCTATGTCTGGGGCTCCTACGGCGTCATGACCGAATGAACAGTCCCGTAACGGGGGCTGAACCGTCGGTCGCTTATGCGTCGCTGCTCGGGCGCTGTCCGCGCTGCGGGAAGGGGAAGCTGTTCTCCGGCTTTCTCAACATCGCGCCCGCGTGCAAGGTGTGCGGGCTCGATTTTTCGAACCTCGAAGCGGGCGATGGGCCGGCGGTCTTCGTGATCCTGATCGTGGGCGCTATCGTCACGGGCGGCGCGCTGCTGACCGAAGTGTGGTTCAGTCCGCCCTATTGGGTGCATGCGGTGATTTGGGGACCGGCGGTGGTGATCCTGTCGCTGGGGATGCTGCGCCCGCTGAAAGCAGGGCTGGTGGTTCTCCAATACAGGCACCGCGCCGAAGAGGGCCGGCTCCGCAAGTGATCCGCTTTCGCCCGTTGCTTGTGCCGACGGTCTGGTTCCTGTTCGGCTTTGCGATTCTGACGGGGCTCGGCGTTTGGCAAATCCAGCGGCTGGGCGAAAAGGAAGCGCTGATCGCAAGCGTCGAAAGGGGCATGCGCGCGGCCCCTGTTCCGCTGGCCGACGCGTTGCGCGACGGTGCCGCCAATGCCGAATACCATCATGTGCGCGTGACTGGGCATTTTCTGCATGAGCAGGAGCTTTATCTGTTCTCGCGGGGGCCGATGGGGGCGGTGGGCGCGGACGTCATCACGCCACTGGTCCAGCAGAGCGGCGAAACCCTGCTGGTGGATCGCGGCTTCGTGCCCGATGCCCTGCGCGATCCCAAGACCCGGGCCGTCGCTCAGACGGCCGGAGACGTGACCCTGACCGGCGTGCTCCGTCTGTCCCAGGCGCCAGGAATGTTTACACCGGCAGCAAATCTCCAGACGCGGCTCTGGTTCGTCAAGGATGTGCCCAGCATGGCGGCTGCTTTGGGCATGAATGTGCCCCTGGTCCTGATCGAGGCGGACGCCACCCCGAACCCCGGCGGCTGGCCGCTGGGCGGGCGCACCCAGGTCGAATTCCCGAATGACCATCTGCAATACGCCATCACCTGGTTCGGGCTCGCTTTGGCGCTGCTCACGGTTTATCTCGTGTATCACCGCTCGCGCGGCCGGCTGAGCTTTGGGTAATCCATGCAATATGTAAGCACCAGGGGAGGGGATGGGGCGTCGTTTGCCGACGTGCTGCTGGGCGGACCCGCGCCCGATGGCGGCCTCTATCTGCCCGAGCACTGGCCCCAATTCGCCCCCAGCACCATCGCCGGATTCGCCAGCCTTCCCTATGCCGAGGTCGCGTTCCGCATCATGCGGCCTTTCATCAACGATGCCTTCACGCACGATGATTTCCGCGCGGATGTCGAGGCCGCCTATGCCGCGTTCGCGCACAAGGCGGTGGCACCGCTGGTACAGCTGGCGCCGGATTTCTTTCTGCTGGAGCTGTTCCACGGGCCGACGCTCGCTTTCAAGGATGTGGCGATGCAGCTCATGGGGCGGCTCTTTGCCCGCGCGCTGGCGCAGCAGGGTCGCCGTGCCACCGTGATCGTGGCGACCTCCGGCGACACCGGCTCGGCCGCCATCGCCGCCTTGCGCGGGCAGAACAATGTCGATGTCGTGGTGCTGCACCCCAAGGGCCGCGTGTCGGAGGTGCAACGCCGCCAGATGACCAGCGTGCTGGATTCCAACATCCACAATATCGCGCTGGAAGGCAGTTTCGACGACACCCAGAACATCGTGAAGACGCTGTTCGCCGAGAGCGAATTCGCCACGCGCACCAATTTGGCGGCGGTCAATTCCATCAATTTCGCCCGCATCGTGTCGCAATGCGTCTATTATTTCACGGCGGCAGCTTCGCTCGGCGCCGGAGTTGGCCGACAGGTGAATTTCGTCGTCCCCACCGGCAATTTCGGCGACATTTTCGCGGGCGAGGCGGCGGCGCGGATGGGCCTTCCCATCGGCCGGCTGGTCATCGCCACCAACCAGAACGATATACTGCCGCGCACGCTGGAGACGGGCCGCTACGAAACCGGCCGCGCGACGCCGACGCTCAGCCCCTCCATGGACATCCAGGTGGCGAGCAATTTCGAGCGCGCTCTGTTCGAAGCCTCGGAACGCGATGCCGCCTTCATGTCCGAGGCGATGCGCGGCTTCGCCGTCAACCGGGCGCTGCGCATTCCCTCACAAGTCCTGAAAGTTCTCCGGGATCGCTATTTTGCCGCGCGCGCGACCGATCAAGAAACCGTTGCGGCCATCGCGCGCGTGTACAAGGACAGCGGGCTGGTGATCGATCCCCATACGGCGGTCGGCGTCGTGGCGGCGGAGAAACTTGCCGGCCAGCTTGCCGGGCCCACGATAGCGCTGGCGACCGCGCACCCCGCGAAATTCTCGGGCGCCGTGACGCGGGCCATCGGCAAAGCTTCTGACCTGCCGCCGCATCTGGCCGATCTTTTGAGCCGCGAAGAGCGCTACACTGTGCTTGCCAACAGCACGCAGGGGGTAAAGGAATTCGTCTTGGAGCACACACAGCAAAGATGAGCGTCGAGATCACACGGCTGCCGTCCGGGCTCATCGTCGCCACCGATCCCATGCCGCATCTGATGAGCGCGGCGCTGGGCGTGTGGGTAAATTGCGGTGCGCGTCACGAGAAACCGGCCGAGGCGGGGCTCTCGCATTTGCTGGAGCACATGGCGTTCAAGGGTACGACCACCCGCTCGGCCAAGGACATCGCCACCGAGATCGAGGCCGTGGGCGGCGACATCAACGCCTATACCAGCCGCGAACAGACCGCCTTCCACGCGCGCGTGCTGAAGAACGATGTCGGGCTCGCGCTCGACATGATCGCGGACATTCTCCTGTGCTCCACTTTCGAGGAGGGCGAGCTCGAACGCGAGCGCGAGGTCATCATCCAGGAAATAGGCCAGACGCGGGATACGCCCGACGATCTCATCTTCGATTACCTGCAGGAAGCGGCCTATCCGGGGCAGGCGATGGGCTGGCCGATCTTCGGCAGCGAAAAAACCGTTGCCGGGTTTTCACGCAGCGATCTCGTATCCTTCATGGGACAGCATTACCGCGCCGGCGCCATGATGCTGATCGCGTCGGGCGCGGTGGAACACGGGGCGATGTTGGACGCGGCCCACAGGCTGTTCGCGGATCTGGGCGAAGGCGTCGAACGCGAGTCCGCTCCCGCGGAATTTGCGGGCGGCGATATGCGCGGACAGGACGACCTCGAACAGGCGCATCTGGCCTTCGCCTTTCCGGGCGTGGCCTCTGCCGATGACGACGCCATCACCGCGCAGGTCTTCGCGACTGCGCTGGGCGGGGGCATGTCTTCGCGTCTGTTTCAGGAGGCGCGCGAAAAGCGCGGCCTCTGCTATTCGATTTACGCGTTCTCGCATTCCTATCGCGACACCGGGATGGTCGGGATTTATTCCGGCACCGCGGAAGACAAAGCCGGCGAAATCGCCCCGCTGATTGCCGCCGAAATCGAAGCTATGGTCACCCAGACGACTGAGGAAGAAACCGCGCGTGCCCGGGCTCAGCTCAAAGCCTCGCTGCTGATGGGATTGGAGAGCCCGCATCAACGCTGCGAGCTGATGGCGGGGCATCTTTACGCCTATGGCCGGGTTTTGCCGGTGGACGAATTGATCGCACGCGTCGATGCGGTGGATGCCGCAGCACTCGCCCGTTTCGCGGAAAATATCTGCCGCACCGGCAATCCCGCCATCGCCGCGGTGGGGCCGGTCAGCCGCCTGGAATCGCGCGATGCCTTTGCGCGCCGTTTCGGCCGCGCACCCGCGCTGACGGACGCACACTGAACCATGTTCATGCGGGGCATGATCTTTCCCGGCGGCCGCGAACCGGTTTTGCAGGGCAACGGCGTTCTGCTGCGCTATCCCCAGATGTCCGATTATACGCAATGGTCCGCGTTGCGCGGGGAAAGCCGCGATTTCCTATCGGTATGGGAGCCGGTCTGGGCTGCCGATGAGTTAACGCGGACCGCCTTTCGCCGCCGCCTTCGCCGCTACCAACGCGAGATCAGGAACGATCTTGCCTACCCGTTCCTGGTGTTCCGCAAAGACGATAACGCGCTCTTGGGCGGCTGCACGCTCACCAATGTGCGCCGCGGCGTTACCCAATCGGCGGCCATCGGCTATTGGATCGGGGCGCGTTACGCCCGCCAAGGCCATATGTATGGGGCCTTGCGGACCATGATGCCCTTTGTCTTCAGCCTTCTCGGCCTGCATCGGCTGGAGGCGGCCTGCATTCCGGAAAACACCGCGTCGCGCAATTTGCTGCTGAAACTGGGCTTTCGCGAAGAGGGACGCGCGCGGCGCTACCTGCAGATTAACGGTGAATGGCGCGACCATATTCTCTTCGCTTTGCTGGAGGATGAGGCGCCTGTACCTTAGGCGCTCCCGGGGCCTTTCTTTCGAGTCGAAACAGGATTCAATGAGAGTCATCTCTTGATCGGTCGCGCGTTCTTTCTTGTCGTTCTGCTGTTTGCGACGCTCGCGCGCGCCGAGGACGCGCCGCCGTCCGCCGGCACCGCGCTCGATTTCGCGGTATCGCCGCCGGTGATCGATCTTGGTCCCTCGGTACAGCCGCGCAGCCTGAAGGATGCCGCCGATCCGCATGGCGAATGGTTCACGCTGGCGATCCAGAATCGCTCGAACCAGCCGGTCGCACGGGTGCTGACGGCGGCCGAGCCGCCCGATGCCGCGCTGTCACTCGCGCCGCAATCGGGCCGCCCAACGCTGATCGAAGCGGCCATTCCCGATTCCTCGATTGTCATCGAGCGGGCGGTGGCGTTCGGCGCGAACGCTTTTCGCGTTCTCGTGCCGCCGGGGCGTTCGGCGAACCTGGCGATGCATTTCGAGAATGTCGCGGGGCGGCCGTCGGTGCTGGCCTGGTCTGAGCCCGCGTTGATTGCCCACAACCGGCAGGCGGCCATCCTCTCCGGATTGGTTTCGGGTCTGCTCACCGCCTCCATGGCGTTTGCCGCCGGGGCCGCGGTGATTTCCTCGCGCATCTTCCCGCGCTGGGCGGCGCTGTTTTTGTTCGCGGTCATGATCGCGGAGCTCACAATGATCGGCCTGTTCGACGGCAGGATCCTCACCGCGTTGAGCGGCCCCTATGCGCTGTTGTCGCTGGCGCTGGGTTTGGCCATTGCCGCCGGCATAAGGCTGGTCGATTATGTGGCGCCCTTCGAGGCGTTTCACCGCCGCGCCGCGCTGTGGCGCGATTGGGCGAGCGTTGCGATTCTGGCGCTTGGAATCGCCGCCTATGCCGGCGTTCCCGCTGCCGGGCTCGCCATCCGCATCATCGCGCTGTTCGCGGCGGCGGCATTCGCGGGCTATCTCGCCCATTGCGGCCGCATCGGGATTGCCGCGGCGCGCCGGCTGGCTCCGGCCGCCACGATCTTCGCGCTGGTCACGGCGGTGGCGGCGCTGAATGCGCTCGGATTTTTCGGCGTCAATCTGGTGGCAGCGAGCGCCATCGGCGGTTTTGCCGCTGCGGGCACGCTTCTGGTGGCGCTCGCGACAGCGGTGCCGGTGGAACATTCCATCGAACGCTTGCGTGAATTCGAAGCGGCCCATGGGCACGACGACGTTCAAGCGCTGGTGACGGACGAAGCCTATGATCAGGTGCGCGATCTCGCCGCGGTGGCGGCATCCCATCAAGGCGTGTTCGATTTCGATTTCGAAACCGGGCGGCTTTCGCTGTCGGCGGAAGCGGCGTCGCTGCTGGGCTTGCCGCTGGGTGCGGTCGAGCTCAGCCAGGAGAACTGGCTCGAGCGCATTCATGCCGATGACCGCGCCGTGTTCGAACAGGCGCTCGCGACATACCGGCACCATCCCGGCATGGCGTTCCGGGTGGAGTTCCGCGTCCGCAGCGGAGGGCACATTATTTGGTGCGAGCTCCGCGCGACAATGACGGGGCAGACGACGGAAGTCGAACGCTGTCTCGGACTCATTGCCGATGTGACCGCGCGCAAAAGTCTGGAATCGGAACAGGCGCCGAGTTTCGTCGACGCGCTGACGGGGCTCGGCAATTTGCCGGCCTTGCAGGTGCGGCTCACCGATATCGGGCCGGCCTTGGAACATTTCACGCTTGCGGTGTTCGATCTCGACCGGTTCAAGGCGGTCAACGATTCCCTGGGGCGTGACGGAGCCGATGTCGCGCTGGCCGCTTTCGTGGAGCGTCTGGAGGAGGCTTTTGCGAGCGAGCGGGCGCTGGGGCGCTTGATCCTGTTTCGCGTCGGCGGCGACATGTTCGCGGCACTGGGCCACGACATCGGCGATTTGCAAAGCTTTGGCCAGGGCATCCTCGCCGAGCTGAGCACGCCTTTCGCGATTGCCGATCGCGAGGTGTATTTGATCGCGAGCGTCGGCGTGGCGGCGGGGCGCGACGCGGTCGACGGCCCCGATCTCTTGGCGCAGGCCGAGCGCGCAATGATCGAAGCGAAACTTCAGGGCGGCGGACGTGTCACGCTCTATTCCGACCGCTCCGTGCCGCGGGCGCCGCGCGATGCGGTGGCGCTCGAAGCGGGCCTGCGTCACGCGCTGGAGCGCGGCGAGATCGAGGTCCATTACCAGCCGATCCTGCGCCTTGCCGATCTCAAGATTGCAGGCTTCGAAGCGCTGCTGCGCTGGCGTCATCCCGAGAGGGGGTTGATCGAGCCCGACTATTTCGTACCGCATGCCGAGGAAAGCGGGCTCATTCTGCCGCTCGGACGTTTCGCGCTGGAAAACGCTGTGCGCGATCTGGCGCGATGGCAGCGCATGTTTCCCATGCGGCCGCCGCTATTCGTCAGCGTGAACGTCGCCTGGCGGCAGGTTGCCGATCCGGCTTTCGGGGATGCATTCGCCGAACTCATCAAGAGCGCGGACATTGCCAAGCGTTCGCTCAAGCTCGAGATCACGGAAAGCGCGGTGATGCGCGAGGCCGATCGCGCCGCTGCCGCTTTGCGGCGTCTGCGCGACTTGGGAGCTGGGCTGGCGGTGGATGATTTCGGCACCGGCCATTCTTCGCTCAGCCATCTGCGCCGCTTTCCGTTCGAAGCCATCAAGATCGACAAGAGCTTCATTGCCGATGCCCATGACACATCCGGCGCGGCGATTCTGCGGTCCATCGTTTCGCTCGCTCACGAGTTGAAACTCGCCGTCGTGGCGGAGGGGCTCGAATCCGATGCCGAGGCCGTGCTGCTGCGCGACATGGGATGCGAATATGGTCAGGGCTTCCTGTTCGGCCCGGCGCTGCCTGCCGAGGGAATAGCCGATTTCATCGCCGATACGATGACGGAGTAATGAGGATGTCATGCCCGGCGAGCCGTGGCGGCACGGCGAGGGAAGGGCACCCATTCGGCGACAAAGAATCGTCTTCGCCGAATAGTTTCCCTTCCCTTCGCAGCCTTTGGCTGCTCAGCCGGGAATGACAATTTGCTACGCCCGGCCGGTGTCGGAGACCAGACCCGATGGTCCGATCCCCAGACGTTGCAGCGCCGTTCGCCATTTCAATTCCGGACTGACGCCGAACACCAGCGACGGATCGGATTCGCAGTGCAGCCAGCCATTGGTCTGGAACTCGCTCTCGATCTGACCCGGTGCCCAGCCGGCATAGCCCAGCGCAAACAGCACATGTTTGGGGCCGCGTCCCTCGGCGATGGCGCGCAGGATATCGAGCGTGGCGGTGAGCGAAATGTCCTGCGACACCGACAATGTGGAATCGCTGTTCTCATAATCGCCGCTGTGGAGCACGAAACCGCGCCCGGTTTCCACCGGCCCGCCATAGAGAATCGGAAGTTCCGCGGCGAGCGGCTTCGTCTCGATCTGCAATTGCTTCATCACTTCGACGAAGGTCAGGCCTGGAATCGGTTTGTTGATGACGATGCCCATCGCGCCCTTGGCAGAGTGGGCACACATATAAATCACGGTCTGGGCAAAGCGTTCGTCGCCCATGCCGGGAAGCGCAATCAGGAGCTTGCCTTCGAGGAAGCTCTCGCCTTGGTCCATACGATGGTTGCGGGAAGACGCCATGGAACCAGCTTATTCAGACGGGGGCCGAACGCAAAGAGCCCGCAGCCGCCGGGCGGGCCGGAATTTGTGCCTTTCGGATGCCGGGCCAGTGGGATAAAAGCCGCGGGTCATCAGCAAATTCATCAGGAAGGCGTGAACAATGATCAAGATCGGGGACAAAATTCCAGCGGTGAATATTCGCCAGGTCACCGAAAGCGGCGCGCAGGAGGTGAGCACCGACGATTTCTTCAAAGGCAAGCGTGTGGCGTTGTTCGCGGTGCCGGGCGCCTTCACCTCGGTCTGCTCGGCCAAGCATCTGCCGAGTTTTGCCAACAATGCGGATGCGTTCAAGAAGCAGGGCGTCGACACCATCGCCTGCATCTCGGTCAACGATCCCGCCGTCATGCGGGCCTGGGGCGAGCACAGCCACACAACAAGCCAGGTGACCATGCTGGCCGACGGCAATGGCGATTTTGCGCGCGCGCTGGGCGTTGAGGCGGATATGAGCAAGAACGGCATGGGCAAGCGCAGCCGCCGCTATTCGATGCTGGTGGACAATGGCGTGGTGAAGCAGTTCAACCTGGAAGAGCCGGGCGCATTCGGCGCGTCCAGCGGCGATCATCTGCTGGCGCAATTGTAATCCGTCTGCAGCGTCGCCGCTTTGCTGCGGGGGAACACGGATTACACCACGACGGTATCCGCATCGGCCGCAATATTCCTGATGCGATTCCAACCGCGCATGACGGGCGGCAGGAACGATCCGTCGGGTTTTTGCTGCACGTATTGGATCGCCAGTCCGCCATATTCAAAGGTGACGGTTTCCTTCGGCGATTCGTCATCGTGCGCCCAGGAGACCGTCTTCACCGCGACAAGTTTGAACGTAAACACCAGAAAGAACACACCCGAGGTCGCCCCCCCGGCGCTCTTGCGCAAACCAAGCCCCACATTCTTGAAGGGTGTGCCAGTGCATGCATTCTGAAATAGGACGGGTGACGCGACGTCGATCTTCCGCGTGATCGAGAAGGGATTGAATGTAACTTTGCCCGCACCGGCACCACTTGATTGCGACCCGATGTTCAGGACTTGCTCGATATCAAAACTGTAATCCTCCACCTCGAACAAGCCGTGCGCATTGTTCGCGGCGGCGAACGCGGCTGTGAGCCCGTCTTTGCTCGCGGCAATCGGGGTCTGTGTCTCGGACTGGAGATAGCTGTTATCGTAGTTCTCGAAGTACATGTAGCTGTCGACCGCCATGGTAGCTTCTCCTTGGGTGGGACGTTTCGACCCCGGAAATAGAGACATCTCAACCGTACTGCTCAACAGCGCTAGCCTATGGAGCGCCCGGAGCATGGTCAACATTCTGCCCGGCCATGGTGAGATTTTTATGTCACGCGCGCATGCGGGTGACCCGCGTAATACGACACTGAGCGCAATTTATTATTGACGAATTGACGGAACCTCGCGTGGCAAGACATTCGTCTCAAATGTTCTAAAAGGGGGCAGGACCAGCCGTTCAGGTCGCGAGGCCGATGTATCTATTTCTCGCCAAGATCAGTCCTTCGCGCCATGATTGATCGTGAGAGTTCCATGCGTGAATCGAAGGGCGTTCATCCGCCCGAATTGATCGGCAGCTCAAACGAAAACGGCGGCCCGAAGACCGCCGCATGGGAACCTCTGAAGACGAACTTTTGCTTACGCCTTTGTATTGCGCCGGCCAATAAGACCAAAGCCCAGTAGCCCAATACCAACCAAAGCTAACGTCCCCGGTTCAGGAACATCGTCAATCGGATTGCCGGCGACGGTGATCCCAGCGATGGCCATGCCGGACTGAAATGCTCCATCGAGCCAATTGCTGACGCCGAACTCCAAAAAATATGAACCAGTTGAAGGAATCGTATAGCTTGAGAGAACCCAATCAGAGAAGCCACAACCACTAAGGCCGCCAGTTGAATTGGGATCGTAGCACGTTCCCGAATCTGTCCCCAGCGGAGACCAAGTGCTACCCAGATTGATGGATACCGCAGCCGGGGTCAAAGTTGCCGTCGGCGCAGGAAAATTAGATCCGGGCACAATATTTCCCGGAGGGAGTACGGTGCGCGCCGAAAATAGCAAGGCCACCTCTGTCGCTGTAGCGTCGAGCAACCGCGCGTAGCCGTAATCGGTAAATATGTCGCCATCCGAGCTGACGTAATTGAAGTAGAAATTCAGCGGGTCTCCAGCGACGGCAGCGAACAACCCCGTCGTGATTGACGAGCCGTTTGTTGCGTCAGCGTTTCCGCCAATTATACCTGGGTACTGCCCCGCGCCCGTAACACCGCCATCCGTTGAGATCCAGTAAGAATTGGGACCATTCGGGGGCGCTGTCACGACCCCGTCTGTTCCCACCTGATCGCCGCAATTGCCGACACATGTAAAGCCCGCTGGGATTGCGCTCGCTGGCGCACCAGCAAGAGCGACGCCCATTGCCGTGCCTACCACTGCGAGCAACGTTCTCAATTTTGCCTGGTGCATTAAGAGACCCTCCGGCTGTTCGAGCGGGAGCGCGGACACGTTCAATCCCGTGTCGCTAAGGTCTCTCAAACGTCGACGCTCATGGCGTATGCCGACGATGAAAGAACATCTAGCACGGCGCAACTCCGGAGTCTCGGACAACCTTCCCAGCGTGCCGCGTACCCTCAATAGAGATGCAGGGTCAGCATAGGCGGACATTGGACATCTCGGCCAGGAAGGACAGTGCTGACTAAACCCGTCACTGGATTTCATTGGAGCCGCTAGTGGCGGCGGTCCGCATTGGGTCAATTTTCCCCGTTCGTAGCCCCACCCCAATGCAATTTTAGCTATCCCAATCGCAGCCCTAAACTCTCTCCCGGAAGAGAGGCGTTCTGACAATCGGGTGAGGCGCGGTTTTCTTCGCACCGCAAAACCATTATTCTGCGCCGGCTTCGAGCCGAAAATCGTCCATGCCACAGTTCAATTTCGGGCCGATCTATTGCGAGACCATGTCGGCGACGTCGGCCGCGTTTCCGGTCGAGCCGGTGAACACGATCTCGAACGGCGTGATCGTGCTGTTCGGCCTGCTGTCGCTTTACGTCACGGTGAAGCGCAGCCCCCGGGCCATCGATCTCTATATCCTTTCGATGCTTCTCATCGTCACAGGGATCGGCAGCGGCATCTGGCACGGGTTTCGCGACCGCGATGCGCTGTTCTTCGAAGTGCAGTCGGGCCTGTTTTTCCTCTTCGCCTTCGCGTTCTTCTGGGCGCGTCGGCTCTGGTCGTTTCCGGGCGCGTTCGTGTTTTTCACGCTGTTCTTCGCGGGCTTCTTGGCCTCGCGGCAATATTGGGACAGCGCGATTTTCGGCTTCCCGGTTCAGCGTTGGGTGGCGCTGGCGCCTGTCGTCATTCTCGCAGGGATCGCGTTGACCGTGCAGACCTATGCAATGTCCCGCCGGGCGGCGGTCTATGGCGGCAGCGCGCTTGCTCTGGCCATCGTGGCTCTGGTTTTCCGCACGGTGGATCTATCGGTTTGTTCGGCCATCCCAGTCGGCACGCATTTCCTGTGGCATTCGTTCCTGTCGGCGGCCGGGTTCATCGGCGTGCTGACCTTGATCGCGGTTCCGGCGCGGCGCATTCGCACTGCAATCGCACCCGCCGCGGCGGAATAATCAGCCCCTCGGAATAGCCGAACGCGCGAGCGCATCGGCGCGCTCGTTTTCGAGATGGCCGTCATGGCCCCGCACCCAGCGCCACACCACATCATGGCTCGTGACGGCTTCGTCCAGCGCGCGCCAGAGATCGGCATTCTTCACCGGCTTCTTGTCGGCGGTCTTCCAGCCATTGGCCTTCCAGCGCGGCAGCCATTTGGTGAGCCCGTCCATCACATATTTGGAATCGGTGTAGAGCATCACCGTGCTGGAGCGCTTCAGCGCTTCGAGCGCCTTGATGGCGGCCATCAGCTCCATGCGGTTGTTGGTGGTGAGACGTTCGCCGCCGAAGATTTCCTTCTCATGTTCGCCCGAGCGCAGGATCGCCCCCCAGCCGCCCGGTCCCGGATTGCCGCTGCACGCGCCATCGGTGAAGATTTCGACCGTCGTCACAACCCGTAGGCCTCGGCGCTTTTGGCATTGCGGTGGAAGCGCAGGCGCTTGGCAAATTCCCGCGGGTCCTTGGGCATGACCAGCGCGGTGGGACTGCGATTAACCCAATCATAGGTGCGCGTCAGCAGGAAGCGCAGCGCGGCGCCGCGGCAGAGCAGGGGAAAGGCGGTCTTCTCATCGGGCTGAAGCGTGCGTTTGGATTGATAGCCCGCAATCAGCGAACGGCCCTTGGTGACGTTGAAGGCGCCGTCATTTTCGAAACACCAGGCGTTCAGCGTGACGGCAAGATCGTAAGCGAGCGCATCGTTGCAGGCGAAATAGAAATCGATGATGCCCGAGACGTGATCGTTCACGAACAGCACATTGTCCGGAAAGAGGTCGGCATGGATCACGCCTTGCGGCAGCTCTATGGGCCAGGCCGCTTCGAGCGCGGCCAATTCCTCTTGGATCAGCGCACGCAAACCGTCGACCACATTATCGGCCTCGGCAACGCAATCATCGGCAAGCTTGCGCCAGCCCGCGGGACCAAGCGCATTGGCGCGCTTGCCGGCAAAATTCGCGCCGGCTTTGTGCAGCTCGGCCAGGGCAACACCGGCCTGCTGACAATGCTCGGCCGTGGGGCGGCGCAAGGAGACTCCGTCGAGGAAGGTGAGAAGCGCCGCCGCGCGCCCGTTGAGCAGACCGGTGACGGCCCCATTGCGAGCCCGGACGGGGGTGGGGCAGCGGATTCCCGCCGCCGCCAAATGCTCCATCAAGCCGAGGTAGAAGGGGAGGTCCTCGACCTCGACCCGCATCTCGTAAAGCGTGAGGATGAAGGTGCCTTTTTCCGTCTGCAGGAAATAATTGGAGTTGGAGACGCCTTCGGCGATGCCCTTGAAGACATGCGGCTCGCCGAGGTCGTAGGCGGCCAGGAAGACTTCCAGCTCTTCAAAGGAAACGTCGGTATAGACGGCCATGCCTCACGCACCCGGGATTTCGTCGCGTTCATCTTCATCATAGCGCGGCTTTTCTTCCGTGCGGTGCTTGGTTACAGTCCGCCGCGCCCGTTGATAAGGGCTTTGGAACGGAAATCTTGATGCGCCGCATCCCTGTCTTGACGGTTTTGTTGCTTGCTTGGCCGCTCGCGGCTTGTGAAACGCTTGGGTTGTCCTCTCCGGCGCCCGATCCCACCCTGGTGGATATGGGGCCGATCTGCCCGGTAACGGCCGTCTTGTCGGACGCCGTCACAGTCACGAAGCTGAAGCCCGGCACACCGGCCACGCAACCGAACCCGGCCAACGTCGCGTTTACGGCGGAAATGTCGCAGGCCAAGCTCAATTGCACCTATGACCGTGTCCAAAACCGCCTGACGCTCGACATTAATTTCGCGGTGAAAGCCACCCGCGGGCCAGCGGCAGCAGGGTCCGATCCGCAGCTCGATTTCTTCGTGGCGGTGGTCGATGCCGACAACACTATCGTCAGCAAGAACGTCTATCACGGCCAGCCGGAAATGAATGGCCGCGCCAGCAATGTCTATACGCAGAGCGTGGACAGTTTTCCCGTCCCCCTCGCGATGGACAAGCGGCCTTATGATTACGAGATCCTGACCGGGTTTCAGCTCACGCCGGACGAGCTCGCCTACAATCGCATTCCCCGATCCGTTCCCGGCCCCCGCGCCGCAAACCGATGATTTCGCTTCTCGCCGAACTTTCTGCGACCGCGGGTGCCGCGTTCGCCGCCGAAGCCTTGCCCGATCGTTTCGGTCAGGTTCAGCTTTCGGACCGGCCGGACTTGGCGCAATTCCAATGCAATGGCGCACTTGCCGCGGCGAAGCTCACAAAGGCCAATCCGCGCGGCGTGGCCGAAAGGATCGCGGCGCGCCTGCGCGATAGCGGGCTGTTCGAGGATGTTTCCATCGCCGGGCCGGGCTTCATCAATTTGAAGTTGAAGGATGCCGTGCTCGAGGCGCGGTTGCAGCATCTGGTGGCCAATCCCGATGCGGCTTTCCCCGGGACGGGCACGGACAAGCGCGTCATCGTCGATTTCGGCGGGCCGAATATCGCCAAGCCCATGCATGTCGGACATCTGCGCTCCTCCATCATCGGGGATTGCCTGCAGCGGCTGTTCCGCGTCAATGGCTGGGGCGTTACCAGCGATGTGCATCTGGGCGATTGGGGTTTGCCGATGGGGCAGTTGATCGCCGAGCTGGCTGTGCGCCGGCCCGAGCTGCCTTATTTCGATCCCGCCGATAGAAGTCCGTACCCGGACGAATCCCCGGTCAGCATGGACGATCTGGAGCGGCTCTATCCCGAGGCCGCTGCCGCGTGCAAAGCGGACCCAGGACGCTTGGAAGCCGCGCGTCAGGCGACGGTCGAGCTACAAGCCGGCCGGCCGGGCTATCGCGCGCTGTGGCAGCATTTCCACAAGGTCTCGGCCGAAGGGCTCACCCGCGAATTCGGCAGCCTGGGCGTTGTGTTCGACGAATGGAAAGGCGAATCCGACGCCGACGCGTTCATTCCGGAGATGATCGAGACGCTGAAGGAATCGGGCCTCGCCGTGGTGGACGAGGGCGCCATCATCGTGCCGGTCGAACAGCCCACCGACACGGCAGAAATGCCGCCGCTGATCCTCATCAAATCGGACGGCGCGGTGAATTACGCCACCACCGATGTCGCCACCATTGTCGAGCGCGTGCGCGAGCACGATCCCGATCTTATCCTTTACGTCGTGGATCAGCGTCAGCATCTGCATTTCGAGCAGGTGTTCCGGGCCGCGAAGAAGGGTGGGCTTTCGGGCCGCGCGAGTTTCGAACATATCGGCTATGGCACCGTGAACGGCACGGACGGCAAGCCGTTCAAGACGCGCGCCGGCGGCGTGATGAAGCTCTACGATCTAATCGCGATGGCGACGGATGAGGCGATGAAGCGCCTGACCGAACAAGGCCTCGCCGCCGATTACGCGCCGGAGGAACGCGCGCGCATCGCCAAGGCCGTGGGATTGGCCGCGATCAAATTCGCCGACCTCTCGAACAATCGCATTTCTGGTTATGTTTTCGATCTTGAGCGCTTCACGCGATTCGAGGGCAAGACCGGGCCCTATCTGCAATATGCGGCGGTGCGCATCAAATCCATCCTGCGCAGGGCGCAAAGCGAAGGCCATGCGAGCGCGGCGCCGGTTGTGGCCTCGGAAGCCGAGCGGCGGCTGGCGCTGCAGCTTCTCACTATGAGCGAGGCGCTGGCCGCGGCGGAAATGAAACGCGCGCCCAATCTGATTTGCGATTTTGTGTTCACCTTGGCGCAGAATTTCAGCCGCTTCTACACCGAGCACCACATCCTGTCCGAAACAGATGCGGCGTTGCGGGCGGCGCGGCTTGGGCTGTGCGCCG
>DATLVC010000222.1:0-4482 GCA_035577685.1 Micropepsaceae bacterium
TCCCCTTACGCCGTAAGCCGCGCGACGAACTTCGTCGCTATCGGCAATTTGCCGGCCGCCAGCCGAAAGGCCTCCTGCGCGACATCGCGCGGCACGCCGTCCACTTCGAACAGGATGCGTCCCGGCTTGATCTTGCAGACCCAGAATTCGGGCGCGCCCTTGCCGGAGCCCATGCGCACTTCGGCGGGCTTCTTCGACACCGGCACATCCGGAAACACCCGGATCCAGACGCGTCCGGCGCGCTTCATGTGGCGGGTGAGCGCACGTCGCGCGGCTTCGATCTGGCGCGCGGTGACGCGTTCAGGTTCGGTCGCCTTCAGCCCATAAGAGCCGAAAGCGAGGCTGAACCCAGCCTTCGCCGAACCGTGAATGCGGCCCTTATGTTGTTTGCGGAATTTTGTCCGTGCCGGTTGCAGCATGTTCCTTGACCCTTGTTACGCCGCTGCCTGCGGACGCCCGCCGCGGCTCGCGCTCTCGGCTGCTTCATTGAGACGCTTATCCTGGGCCATGGGATCGTGTTCCATGATTTCGCCCTTGAAGACCCAAACCTTCACGCCGCAGGTGCCATAGGTCGTCTTCGCCGTGGACACGCCATAATCGATGTCGGCGCGAAGCGTGTGCAGCGGCACGCGTCCCTCGCGATACCATTCGATACGCGCGATTTCCGCGCCACCGAGCCGGCCCGTGCAATTGATACGGATGCCCTGTGCGCCCAGACGCATGGCCGATTGCACCGCGCGCTTCATGGCGCGGCGGAAGGCAACGCGCCGTTCCAATTGCTGGCCAATATTGTCGGCAACCAGTTTGGCGTCGATCTCCGGTTTGCGGATTTCGACGATGTTCAAATGGATTTCTGAATCCGTGTATTTGCCGAGATCGGATTTCAACTTCTCGATGTCGGCGCCCTTCTTACCGATCACAACACCCGGCCGGGCCGAATGAATGGTGACGCGACACTTCTTGTGCGGCCGCTCGATGAAGATGCGCGACACGCCCGCCTGCTTCAGCTTGTCCATCAGATAATTGCGGATCTTGATGTCCTCCTGGAGGAGCTTGCCGTATTCCTTCTTGTTCGCGTACCAGCGCGAATCCCAGGTTCGGTTGACGCCGAGCCGAAGCCCTATCGGATTGCACTTCTGACCCATCAGGCCTGCTCCCTGTTTTCCGTTTTGGCCGCGGCCTTGCGTTTCGCGGGCGCCTTCTTGGGCGCCTCAGCCTTGGCTTCTTCCTGTTTCTCTTCGACCACGATGGTAACCTGCGAGAAGGGCTTCTCGATGCGAGCGCCACGGCCGCGGGCGCGGGCATGGAAGCGCTTCATGATGAGATTCTTGCCCACCGAGGCTTCCGTCACGACGAGATCATCGACGTCCAGATCGTGATTGTTTTCTGCATTCGCAATGGCCGATTCCAGAACCTTCTTCACCACGCGCGCGACGCGCTTGGGCGAAAAGGTCAGCGCGGCGAGCGCGGCTTCGGCCTTTTTTCCGCGGATGGACTGCGCCACCAGATTGAGCTTGCGCGGGCTCGTGCGGATGTTGCAGCCCACCGCCTTGGCCTGCGTTTCTGACAGCACGCGTTTTCTTGACGGCTTACCCATGATCAGCCCTCTTTCTTCGTCGCCTTGCGGTCACCGGAGTGACCGTGGAAGGTGCGCGTGGGCGAGAACTCGCCGAATTTATGACCGATCATGTCTTCGGTGACCGTAACCGGGATGTGCTTCAGGCCGTTATAGACGCCGAACGTCAGCCCGACGAATTGCGGCAGGACGGTCGAGCGGCGCGACCAGATCTTGATCACGTCCTTGCGGCCCGAACCACGCGCCGCGTCGGCCTTCTTCAGGATATAGCCGTCGACAAAGGGGCCTTTCCAAACCGAACGAGTCATCTCTTACCCCTTGCTCTTCGCGCTGCGCGAACGGACGATGTCGCGCGTCGTGCGCTTGTTCTTGCGCGTCTTGCCGCCCTTGGTCGGCTTGCCCCACGGGGTTACCGGATGACGGCCACCTTTGGTGCGGCCTTCGCCACCGCCGTGAGGATGATCGATCGGGTTCATCGCGGTGCCGCGTACGGAGGGCCGGCGGTTGCGCCAGACATTGCGGCCGGCCTTCGCGAGGACTTCGTTCATGTGATCGGGATTGGAAACCGCGCCGACCGTCGCCTTGCATTCCAAGCGCACGCGGCGGACCTCGCCCGAATTGAGCCGCATCAGCGCATAGCCCGCATCGCGGCCGAGATATTGCGCGTAGGCGCCGGCGGCGCGCGCGATCTGGCCGCCCTTGCCGGGCTTCATTTCGATATTATGCACGATGGTGCCCACCGGCATCGCTGCCAGCGGCATGGCGTTGCCCGGCTTCACATCGACCCGGTCGCCCGAGACGACAGTATCGCCTGTGGCCAGGCGCTGCGGCGCGATGATGTAGGAAAGATCGCCGTTCTTATATTTGATCAGCGCGATGAACGACGTGCGGTTCGGGTCATATTCCAGATGCTGGACGATCGCGGGCTGATCGTGCCGGCCGCGCTTGAAGTCGATGATGCGGTAGCTCTGCTTATGACCGCCGCCCTGCCACCGCACGGTGATGCGCCCGAGATTGTTGCGTCCACCGGGGCGCTTCTGGCCCTCGGTCAGTGTCTTCACCGGCGGGCCTTTGTGCAGGCCCGAACGATCGACCAGCACCAATTGGCGCTGCGAATTCGTTACCGGCTTGTATGTCTTCAGTGCCATCGTTGTTTCCTCAGAGGCCCGTCGTTACGTCGATCTGATAACCCTCGACCAGAGTGACGATGGCCTTCTTCACATCGCTCTTCTGAAAGCGCTTGCCGCGGAAAGCCTTCGTCTTACCCTTGGTGCGCACCGTGTTGACGGCCTTCACCTTCACCTTGAACAGCGCCTCGACCGCGGTTGCAATTTGCGGCTTCGTCGCGCCCTTGGTGACACGAAAGACGACCTGGTTCGATTCGGAAAGCCGGGTCGATTTTTCGGTGATCACCGGCGACAGGATAATGTCGTAATTGCTCATGACGCCGCTCCCGAGCCAAGCCGTTCTTCAATCGCCTGGATCGCCGCCTTGGTCAGCACCAGGGTGTCACGGCGAAGCACGTCATAAACATTCAACCCGCCCGCCGGAAGCAGCGACACCTTGGCGAGATTGCGCGCCGACTTCGTGAATTTCTCGTCGAACTGGCCGTCGACAATCAACAGATGCCCCGAACCCAGTTTGCCAAGGCTGAGGCCCAGCGCCTTGGTCTTGATCTCACTCACCGATGCGGCATCCAGAACGACGATCTTGGAATCGCGCGCCTTGGCGGAGAGCGCGTGGCGAAGCCCTGCCGCGCGCACCTTCTTCGGCAGATCAAATTCGTGGCTGCGCAACACCGGGGCCATGGCCTTGCCGCCGCCGACATATTGCGGCGCGGAGCGCGCGCCATGGCGGGCCTGGCCCGTACCCTTTTGCTTATAGACTTTCTTGGTCGTGCGATTCACTTCGCCGCGCGTTTTGGTCTTGTGCGTTCCGGCGCGGCGCTTGGCCAGCTGCCAGACGACGACGCGCTGCATCAGATCGGCACGCGGCTCCAGCCCGAAAATCTCGTCCTTGAGGTCGATCTCCCCGGCATCGCCGGAATCGAGCGTCAGCACTTTGGCTTTCATTGCCCGCCCTCCGCCGCGGCCGCGGGTTTTTCGGCCTTCTTGATGGAACCCGGCTTAGGAACGTCCTTATGCGGACGTTTCACCGCATCGCGCACCATGACCCAGCCGCCCTTGGAACCCGGCACCGCGCCGCGTACCATGATGATGCCGCGCTCGACATCGACTTTGGCCACTTCGACGTTCTGCGTGGTCACGCGCTCCACGCCCATATGGCCGTGCATCTTCTTGTTCTTGAAGGTCTTGCCCGGATCCTGACGGCCGCCGGTGCCGCCGAGCGAGCGATGCGAGATCGACACGCCGTGGCTCGCTTCCAAGCCGCGGAAATTCCAGCGCTTCATCGCGCCGGTAAAGCCGCGCCCGATGGTGATGCCGGTCACGTCGACCTTCTGGCCGGGAATGAAATGGGAGGCGAGAATTTCATCCCCCACTTCGAGCATGTTCTCGCCGTCGACCCGGAACTCGGCCACTTTGCGTTTGGGCTCGACTGAAGCCTTGGCGAAATGGCCGCGTTCGGGTTGGCTTACGCTCTTGGCTTTGACGAAACCCGAACCCAGCTGCACGGCGGTGTAGCCGTCCTTTTCGGGCGTACGGGTCGCCACGACCTGGCACTTGTCGAGCTTCAAGACCGTCACGGGCACGTGCCGACCATCCTCGAGGAAGAGGCGGGTCATGCCCAGTTTCTGTGTAATGACTCCGGTGCGCATGGTTTTATCGGCGTCCTTAGAGCTTGATCTCGACGTCGACACCGGCCGCAAGGTCGAGCTTCATCAGCGCGTCCACGGTTTGCGGGGTCGGATCGATGATGTCGAGAAGCCGCTTGTGCGTTCTGATTTC
>DATLVC010000223.1:0-10970 GCA_035577685.1 Micropepsaceae bacterium
TACCATGATCTGCACAACCCGGGAGCGTACCACGCCGACGACATCGCCGTGTTCAATAAGAGCGTGTTCGACGCGCTGAAACCCGGTGGCGTGTTTCTGGTGATCGACTATGCGTCGGCACCGGGCGCGGGATTCACCCAGACGGGCACGCTGCACCGCGGTGATCCCGAGGCGGAGAAAGCGGAAATCCTGAAATCGGGATTTGTTTTCGACGGCGAGAGCAAAGCGCTCGCCCGTCCCAATGATCCCCACACGATGCGCGCCCACGAACAGGACGACCAGTTTATCCTGCGTTTCCGCAAGCCGAAATAAGAAGATTCTTCGGCGCGTCCGGAGGTACCCACAGTTTCGAGCGCAGTTGCGCTGGCGGGACCTGCTCGCGCAGTTCGACAACAACGACCAATTCCGGCCAGGCATGGTCGCGCTCCGGCTTCGTCTCGGCGCCCGGTAATGGCACGGTGGACTGGGGGCAAACCAAGACGGGGCCGAATGGCGGCTCGGTGGCGCGGAGCGGCAGCTGCACGGCGGGTGCCGGGTGCGATCGCAACGCGACGGTCACCGGATCCAACGGCAATGTGTGGACGTCCGAACATTCAGCCACCGCAAACGGATATGGCGGCCTCGATCGCAACGCGGCTGTAACAGGTCCCAATGGAGGAACAGTGAGCCGCTCTGTTGACACCTATCGATACCCCGGCGTCACGAGCCGGTCGGTCACGACCACCAGGCCGAATGGCAGCGAAATCGATCGCGGCGGGATCGGCATCTACTAACTTTGCCCCTCAGTACTCCGCGGGGAGCCCCTTCACGCTCCCCGCGGCTTCCGAAAGGTTTCCCGTCATGCATAACGCTGTGCTCACATTGCCGGGCAGAAGCCCTTATTTCCTGGCACTCGTCATCAGCCTGATCGTGATTGAATTCCTCTGGCATCGCTGGCGGGGAAGCGAAGGCTATGATTTGAAGGAAAGCGTGGCCTCGCTTGCGATCGCGATCGGCAGGCGGTTCACCCGGCTTGCATCCGCTGCCTTGCTCGCCCCGCTCTTTCTATGGGTTTACGATCATCGCCTGTTTACAATCGGTGTTCAGGGCATTGCATCGGGTTTCGTCGTCTTCATGGTGACGGAATTCTTTTACTATTGGTTTCACCGTTTCAGCCACTCCGTGCGCTGGATGTGGGCGTCCCACGCGGTTCATCATTCGCCGACAAAATTGAATCTGTCCGCCGCCTATCGAATTGGCTGGACGGATTTGGTCTCCGGGGACTGGCTGTTTTTTCTTATGCCCATTTGGTTCGGCTTTGATCCGCTTGCTGTGTTCGCGGCTCTGGGCACCAATCTCACCTATCAGATATTTCTGCACACCGAAGCGGTGCCTGCGCTCGGCCCCATCGAGTGGATCTTCAATACGCCCGCCCATCATCGCGTCCATCACGCCAAAAACGAGAGCTGTCTCGACAAGAATTTTGGCGGCGTTTTGATCATCTATGACCGGTTGTTTGGCACCTTCGCCAAGGCGCCGGGAAACGAGCCCTTGCAATATGGCCGCGTGGAACGGGTTCCGAGTCTGAACCCGCTACGCATCGCATTTGGCGAATGGCTTTCGATTGCCAGAGACGTATTTCGCGCCAAGTCTCCGAAACGCATGTGGGACGCCGCGTTCGGCCGCCCCTGATCCGCCCACCTGGAGCCCAGCTCATGCGTTCACCGAAGAAAACTGCGATTTGGATAAGGCAGGGCGCGCTCTGTCTCATGGCAGCTCTGTTGCTGTCGGGATGCGTGCGCGCGTTGCACCGGGCGAGCGAGCGCCTGCGACAGGGGACATCATCTCCCACAATGGTCATGACGGCCAACGCCGGCGTGCCGCAACGGGTCCGCGACGAATTGGAGCGCGTCGTGAAAAATGGCGTTCCGGGCGTCACGGCGATCGTCATGCGCGACGGAAAACAGCTGTTCCGGCTCGATGTCGGAAAAATCGATCCCAACGCGCAATTTCCGATCGCCTCCTCTTCGAAATGGATGACGGCGGCCCTCGTGATGATAGTGGTAGATGAGGGCAAGCTATCGCTGGACGAACCGATTGCGAAAGTTCTGCCGGCGTTCCAGGGACAAGCCGGCACGGTCACCTTGCGCGAGCTGTTGGCGCAGACCTCGGGCGAAGGCAGCCTGAAAAGCCTGGTCGATGTCCGACAGGACCCGCGCATTACGCTTGCGGAATCGGCGATGCAGGTCGCTCGCCGTCCGCTGGAAGATCCCCCAGGCACCGTTTTCAAATATGGCGGTCCCGGCTTTCAAGTGGCCGGTGCTGCTGTTGAAGCGGTGACCGGCCGGCGCTGGGCGGAACTGTTCGACGAGCGCATCGCGCAACCTCTTGGGATGACCCAGACCTATTGGACGCATCTTCCCAACAGAGGCATTTCTCCCGCCGACACGCGAAATCCCTTGCTGCAAGGCGGGGTCGTTACAACCGCAGACGACAATATGCGCTTCTTGACCATGCTAGCGCAGCATGGCCGCTATGAGGGGCATCAAATCCTGTCGGCAAAGGCCATCGACACGATGGAAACCATCCAGACGCTCGGCAAACCCATGGCCTATGTGCCGCCAGGTGCCACCGATGGCGCCCTATATGCTTTGGGCAATTGGTGCGAGACCTGGACGGCCGACGGCCAATGTACGCTCGTGTCGAGCCCCGGGGCATTCGGCACATTCCCGTGGATCGATAGGCAAACCGGTCTGTATGGAATCTTCTTCATGCGCGACCGGCTGCCCAATGCCGTGCAAGGCCTTGCTCGGGCACGGACCGCGATTATTGCGGCCTCGCGCTTTCCTGCCGATTGAACTCGGGTTTAAGTAGATTTGTCGGAGACACCGCTTCAGGTCAACGCAGGCTTCGGGCGGGCTGGGGGATTTGATGGACCAGACGGTTCTGCTTCGAGCCTTCGAACATTATAAAGCCGGTCGTATCGAGCCGGCGGCAGAGTTGTTGCGGGTGTTCCTCACCGCGACACCTTTTGACGGAGCTGCCAACCATCTCCTGGGCGGTATTTATTACCGTCAGGGAAAATTTGGACTGGCCCGAGAACATTTGGAGCGCGCCTGCTCGGCTCCCGACGCCACACCCGAAATGTTCAACAATTACGGCGCGGCCCTGAAGGCACTCGGTGATGCGAAAAGTGCGATCGCCGCCTATCAGCGCGCCCTTGCGCTGGACCCCAATTACGCCGATGCGCTCAACAATCTCGGCGTCATCTATCGTATGCAAAGGCAGCCGGATAAGGCCGTTGAGAGCTTTCGCCGTGCCGCGGCGCTGAAGCCAGAATTGGCGGAAGCGCGCAAGAATTTGCGCAACGCCTATAATGATGTCGTTCCGGCTTGGCATTTCGCGATGATGAATGACAAGCCGCGCAACGACGCCTATCAGGCCGCAATCGCGCGGCTTGTTTCAGGAAAGCGCGTGCTCGATATCGGTACGGGGACGGGGCTGCTCGCGATGATGGCCGCGCGCGCCGGCGCGAAGAGCGTGATCTCCTGTGAGGCTGTTGCGCCAATTGCCGAATGCGCGCGGGAAATCATTGCGCAGAATGGCCTCGCGGACAGGATCGCCGTGATTGCGCAGCGCTCGACCGATCTCGCCGTGGGAAGCGGGCTCGCCGAGCGGGCGGGGGTGCTTATCACCGAAACATTTTCGAGCGATCTTCTGGGCGAAGGGGTGCTCCCGGCTATTGAGCACGCCTACGACCAGCTTCTCACGGACGATGCCGTCGTGATTCCGCGTGGCGCTTCGGCCCGGGCCTATTTGATCGGCGGGGCCGAGATCGAAGGGATGTTGTTCGCCGGCCTTTCAAATGGTTTCGATCTTTCGCCTTTCAACGATTTTGCCCCACCCATTCTCGCAGCCAGCCTGAACAATGTTGCGCATGAAGCATTGTCGGACGACTTCGAACTTTTGAGTTTCGATCTTCGGACCAAGCTGTTTGCGATGGAAAGCCGTGCACTTTCGGTCACGGTGACGAAGAGCGGCGTTGCGGCGGGACTGGGGCAATGGATTCGGCTCGATCTCGATGAAGACAATCGTTACGAAAACCGGCCCTCGTCAGGTCCTCACGGGGAAAGCCATTGGACGCAAATCCTTCACCGGTTTCCTCGGCCGCTGGCGGTCGAAGCGGGCGGGACGGTGCGCCTCGCCGTTCACCACGACCGTCAGCAAATTTCGGTCGAGTTGGTCGAATAGGCCGTTCTAAACGTATGCGGAAAAATCTGCATCACTGCACGTGCCGAACCAGCTCCGGATTGTCCTGAAACGATCCTTTGTCCGAATCGTGGCCGGAATTGCGGCGGCGCGGCGTGAGGTTGAGCAAACGCAGCCCAGCCCTATCGAGAATCTCGATCTTTCTCGCGGTGATACGCCGAATGAGTCCAAAATTCTCCAGCTTGGCGAAGGCTCTCGCGGTCGATTCGGGCGCCGTGCCCAGATAATCGGCGAGGTCGAAGCGGTTGACCGGGAGCGTAAGGCAGGAGCGTTCAACATCGAAGAACTGTGGAAATTGAATGAAATCGAGAAGGAAGGAGGCCAAACGTTGGCATGTGTTCTGTTGACCGAGAATGGAAATGCGGACCTGAGCCTGCCGATAATCATGTAAGATCTTACCAAGCAGCACCGACTGCAGATGCGGCTCCGTCAGCAGAATTTGCTGTATTTGATGCCATTCAAAGCGATAAACGACGGTGTTCGAAACGGTTTCCGCGAAATTGAAATAATCGCCGTTATAGGGAATACCGCAGAAATCCCCCTGCACTCGGAATACCAGGATCTGCCTGTGGCCGGTTTCGTCGCAATGATTGATCCGAACAATGCCCTCAGCGATCAGGTAGACGTATTTCGCCTGCTCGCCCTGGGAATACAATGTCGTACCGGCTTTGCAGTCGACAATCTTCGCGATATCGCGGAGCTGCTCTTGTTCTTTGCGCGATAGGGGATTTTCGGCAGGAGCCGATTGGTCGTAGTTATCGTTGCCCGAACGCACACGAATTTCCGGCAATGCGTTCATCGCCAAGCCCCCCGCCCCGTTCATTCGCCCCCCCGGCGAATTTTGAGCCGCCATTCTCTCAAGTCTGTGTGAGATTTGTATCTAAATGTATCATGATACAGATTAATTGTTTGTAGGATTTTCCCACCAACGTGAAACGGACTGATACACGCCAGATCTACGCTGCACTGCAGCATTCCTGGTTTAACCGGTTAGAGCTTCTGACACAATTTGATACATTTCTAAAAAAAGAGTGAAGAACTCTGACTTTTGTCAGAGCGGCTTTGCAACCCGTTGGCCTAGCGTCCTTTCCGATCGGGGCGCGGCGAATGTGAACAAAGTGGCATCCTGGGTCTCCCCCTGGGGGAAGCGATGTTTTCCCATCCGGTGTAGCGCCCCGATCGTGCCATCCCATGCCATCCAAATCACGATGGAAGGGGGCGTTTGGCGACGTGTGCATGAGGGGGTCTCAACGCAGCGTCCGAATAAAAGCGAGCGGAATATCCCGCCGCACCAGAGGGGGGATACCTGTCGGTATCCAGAGGGGAAAAAATGAATCCGAGGACTTCCAAGCTCACCGCGCTTTTTGGCTCAGCGTCGTTCCTGACCCTGGCCCACACCATCGCCGCGCAGGCCCAGCCGGCCCCGCAAACCCAGGTCGCTCAGGCCCAGGTGGCGCAGGCCCAGATGGCCCAGGCTGCCCCAACCGAGGTGCCCGAACAGGTGCTGATCACCGGTTCGCTCATTCATGGTGCCGCGGCGGTCGGCGTGCCGGTAACCAATCTCGGTACGAATGATTTCGCCCAGACCGGGTCTCTGACGACGGCAGATTTGTTCCGGACGGTGCCGTCCGCGCTGGTTTCGCCGGGGCCGATTGCGACGAATGCCAACAACAACATCGGCAAGCAGACGCGCGTCAACATCCGCAATCTCGATCCCAATGACGGAACACGCAGCCTCTTGATGGTGGACGGTTATCGCTTCCCGCCCCAGGGCGAAGCGGATTGTACCGTTGACCCCTCGTTCATTCCGGCGATCGCGCTCGACCGCATCGACATCCTGGTGGACGGAGCTTCGGCAACCTATGGCTCGGACGCCGTCGCGGGCGTGGTCAACATCATCTTGAAACGTGGCTACGACGGAGCGATGACTCAGTTTCGCACTACGTTCTCGAAGGGCAAGCAATCCTATCAGGCCTCTCAATTGTGGGGCCGGACATGGGACGGCGGCGACATCACGCTGAGCTATGAATGGTCTGACAATACGCCGCTGCACGGGACCGATGTTCCGCGTTTCGGGCTCGACTTCACACCCTGGGGCTTGGAAGACAGGACGCCTATCCGTTCCTCGCTGCCGGGCACCATTTCGGTGGGTGCTGCCAACCAAACCATTGGCCATACCTGCACCAATTGCTGGGCGATTCCTGCCGGAAGCGGCGTAAACTTCCAATCCAATCTGAACGCGGGCCTTGGTCCGTTGGCTCCTCAGAGCGCGGCGACGATCAATTGGGCGACGTTCTCGGCCAATACCGGCAATGGCGGCCCCACGAATCCGGCCGGCGGCACGCAAAACGTATTCAACCCCTACACGATCGCCTGGTACGACGCGGCTCAGCAGAAAAATTCGTCGGTCATGACCATCGATCAGCGGCTGACGAAGGACGTCTCCTTTTTCGGTGAAGGCTTCTACAGCAACCGCCGCGCCCAATATCTGAATCCTTCAAATCTCAGCCCCTCATCGGGCAATGATCTGGCCGTCGCTATTCCGACGTGGAATCCGTATTACCCGACGGGCGGCGCACCCACCAATTTGCGCATCCAGTACAATATGGGGCTCGAGCGCCCCTCCCTGACCGTCGCCTCGGAACTCGCCGACCGCTATTTGGGCGGGCTCAATATCGACCTGCCGGGAGGCTGGACCGGCAAAGTCTATTTCTCGGAAAGCTTCGATGGCGAAGTCACGCGCGTCAACGAAGCCAATCCCAATGCTGTCTCGGCCGCTTTGGGTTGGACGATCCCCGCGTCCGCTCCATCAGGCACCGCACCCTCGCTCGGGACCTGGACAAAGCCCGCCGCCGTTCCCTATCTGAACCTGTTCTGCGATCCGCGCGTGAACCATTGCAACTCGCCGACCACCATCAACTATCTGTCCGGCGAGCGGAATTTCACTTCGGATTACTGGGTCAATGAGAAGGGTGTAACCTTCGACGGACCGCTGTTCGATGTTCCCGCAGGCCAGGTGAAGATGGCCGTGGGCGCAACCGAGACCAGTCATACCTTCTTCTTCAGGGCGCTGGACAATACGGCCTCCTCGAGTTTGCTCGTTCCGGTGAACGTCGACGCTCGCCATAAGCATGTTTGGGCGATCTTCACGCAAGTCAATGTCCCGGTCATTGGCGATGCCAATTCCGTTCCATTGATCCGCAAATTGGATATCGAAGGCTCGTGGCGCCACGACCAGTACAATGATGTCGGCGGCACCAGCAATCCCAAGGTCGCGTTCAATTGGGAAGTCTCGGAAGATATCGGCCTGACATTCCGAGGCGCCTGGGGACAATCCTTCCGCGCTCCGAGCTTCGCCGAAGAATCCGGCCTGGTGAAGAACGCCATCGCCGGATGGAACACGCCGCTCTTTGCCCAAGCATCGTCGATCACGGCAAATTGCGGCGCCGATCCGCAATCGGGCATGGGACGGTTGCTTACCCCCGGAGCCGGGCTAACCGGCTGGAACGGCTTGACGTCAAACAACTCAGCCACTCCCGCCGCGTGTGGCGTAAATGCACAACCCGTGGGTCTGGCCCTGCTCGGCGCGTCCGGGACGGCGATCAACTCGGACTTCCGCAAATACATCCATACCTTTGGCGAGTCACTCCATCCCGAAACTGCCATGAACTGGGGCTTCGGTGGAGAACTTGCTCCCACCATCTTCGCCAAAGGTCTCGATGTTCAGGTCACCTGGTATTCGGTCAAGATCAATGGCGCCTTGAGAGGTTTCGCCAATCCCAACACGACCTCGGTCAACGATCCCACGTTAGGGTTCTCCTATATCGTGCCGACCGATCTGGCGATCGTGCACACGGCGCCGGGCGATCTGCAATGCCACAACAACAACACCCCGGCTGCCGCGGCCGTCGGCGGCGCGCCGGGTTCGGGTGCCTTGGGCTGTCCCGAATTCGAGACGATGGTGGCCAAGCTGCTTGCCGATCCGAGAAATCCGGTGCCGGCGGGAATCGCGACGTCGGTCTTGTGGATCAATGACGGCGCCACGGCCAATAACGGCTTCATCAAGGTGCAGGGTGTCGACTTCAACGTCAGCTACGATCTGGATCTGGGCGATCTCGGCGCCTGGAATGCCGGGGTCAACGGCACCTATTACCTCCACTACAATACCGCGAACAACACGAGCGAACCCACCAATCCGGCGGCCGGTCTGATCCAGGACCTGTACCACACCACGCTTGGCAGTGTCGGCGGCGTGCAGCAGGTCGGCGTGGAATCCTTGCCGAAACTGCGCTACCGGGCGCGTTTGGGCTGGAGCGATGGTCCCTGGTCGGTCACCGGCTTCATGGACTACCAATCGCACTTCTTCCACACCCAAAACGCTCCGCCGAACGTGAACAATCAGTGCCTGGCCTCGGGCGGCACCGTCGGAGGTGGAACCTTCCCCTGCGCGATCACCGGCTACACCAATATCGAGCCGTCCTATTACACATTCGATCTTTCGGTCGGCTACGACACCGGCGATGATCCCGCGAACGATTATCTGAAGCACATCGGCATCCAGCTTGTGGTGCAGAACCTGATGGATCGGCATCCTGCATTCGAATACCGGATCAGCACCGGCGCGGGAAATCCGGCGGAGTTCGACATCAGCAAGAGCGATCAGGGCCGGACCATCGGTATTATCCTCACCAAGACCTGGTAGTAAGGCGAAACTCCGGCCTTTCTGGACCTGACGGGTCCCGATTGGCCGGAGTTTTTTTCCGCAGCAGCGATGACGATGCGCGAGTGCGCCAGTTGACCGCCGGTCAGTCGGCGCGGGACATGAAGCCGTTTGCCATAAACTTCCCCGCCGCAATCATGGCTTCACCGCCTGAAGAATGAACATCTGTTGCAGATCGTCGGTCACTTGCTGGTGCACAAGCTTCCAATTCGCCTTGTAATACGGCCTGAAATCCGTCATCGCAGTCTTGCCGCAATCGGCATACGAACCCTGATCCAAAAATGTGAAGCTCTCAACGGAGATGATCCGCGTGTGCGAGGGATCGCCCCACGCCCAGGGCGAGGAATGATGCGGAGCCAGGCCGAAAAAGAGACCGCCACGCTTGGTAATTCTCCACAGTTCTGACCACTGCGCAAAAAAGAATTTCCAATCTCCTTGGCGTCCGCAATGTTCGAGCACGTGATAGGCGTGGACTTCATCGAACATGTCATTCTCGAATGGATAGGGAAGCAGGTCCAGATCATGAACCACGTCCGGGTTGCAGTCCGGATTGGAATCAAGCGTGCGAAGATCGGTCCATCCTTCGCGCCCATTGATGCCCAAATGCTTCACGCGGGCGTGCCCGCAACCGATGAGAAGCTCAGTCATTATACGCCTGCCATCAGCCATTGACCGCAAAAGTAGCGTCTATCCATATCAACCACGCTGATGCCGCGTCCACATTTCGATATAGGCGGCTTCAAGATTGCGCGTTATCCGTGCCGTATCGAACAATGGCATTGTTTCACGATTGCGCATGAGCTGAGCCCTGATCCCGGCGAGGAGCGTCGTATTTTGTGCCAGATGGCAAGCCTGCGACTCATATTGCGCCAGCGAATGCGTGACCAATTCCGGCAGACCGATGGCATGAAGGAGACTGCTAGCGACGCGTCCCGCGAAGGTTTCACCCAACCTGGTCAGAACAGGAACTCCCGCCCATAAAGCGTCACTTGCCGTCGTGTGTGCACCATAGGGAAGCGTATCGAGGACAAGACTTGCCAATTTCAGCCGTGCGAGGTGAGCCTCCAAGGCCACGCGCTTTGCAAAAAACAGGCGCTCTGGTGCGACGCCGTTTTCCTGCGCCTCCCGGCGAAGGTTCGCTGCCGCGGCCGGGTGTTCCTCCAACAGCCAAAGGACACTGCCGGAAACCTTCGAGAGAATTCTCATCCAGGCGCGAAATATATCGGGCATGATCTTGTGGCTGCCATTGAAGCAACAGAAGACGAACGCGTCCTCGGGCAATCCGGCATCAGCGCGGTCAAACGCGCGCGCCGCAATGCGTCTTCTGTTATCGTTGCTCTGGTAAGTGTCGGGCAAATAGACGATCTGTTCCGAATAATAGGCACGATGCTCTTCGGGAATGACGATGCGATCGGCAATCAGATAATCGATATAATCGGCGCCCATAGTGCCCGGATAGCCAAGATAATTGACTTGGATCGGCGCCGGCCGGAAGGCGAGAATTCCGGGACGCGCACCGCCGGTATAGCCTTTCACATCGACGGCGATATCAATTTCCATTTCGCGCAGCATTGCCGCTATGGCCGCGTCACTTTCTTCCCGGACATCCAGGAAACGGGTGAACGCATTCTCCAAGCGCGCGCGCATTTTGCTCTTGTCGTCAGGACCGTAAGAGACGGCAAATGTTTCGAAGCGATCGCGATCGTGATGCTCGAACACGCCGGCGATGAGGAAAGGAATGGCATGGGCATAGAAATCACCGGAGACGTAGGCGATGCGGATTTTCGTGTGCCCATATCGTTCGCCACGCCAGAGAGGGGCAGTCGAAGCCGGATACAAGTCCCGAACGGAAAGTCGAGCGCACTGCAATTGCTCGGCTGGAGAATCCGAAATCGCCAGATGACCGAAGGGATAAATGGCACGCTTTCCGCTAAGCAACGCCGCCGATATCTCCTGACGCGCTTCAGTGAAGCCGCGCCAATCGCACACATGAAGCCTGACA
>DATLVC010000224.1:0-2134 GCA_035577685.1 Micropepsaceae bacterium
CCATGGCGGCTTCTTCCAATGATCGGTCCGCGCTCGCCAATCGGGATTGCACGGTGACCGTCACGTAGGCGCTGCAGAAGGCAATGTGGGCTATCACGATGGTGGTGAAGCCGCGATGCGGCCAGCCCAGAAGATGCAGCATGGAGACGAACAGCAGGAGTTGCGTGATGCCGGTGATGATCTCCGGCATCACCAACGGGGCGTTGACCATGCCCGTGAGCAGCAGCCGGCCGCGAAAAACCTTGAATCGCACCAGCGCAATGGCTGCAAGAGTGCCCAACACGACCGCGCCCGTCGACACCACCACGCCGATCTTCAGGCTCAGCCAGGCCGCGTCGAGAATCTGGTCGTTGTGCACCAGTTCGGCGTACCAATGGGTCGAGAATCCGCCCCAAACGCTCACCAGAGCCGAGGCGTTGAAGGAGTAGCCGATCAACACCAGGATCGGGATGTACAAAATTGCGATTCCAATGCAGAGGATCGAGATCAGGAACGGAGAAATGCGGTTCTCCATCACGACTTCATGCCTCGAGCTGCTTGGTGTTGTAGTGCTGGTACAGGGCTATGGGGCCCACCAGCAGCACCAGGAATACGATCGCGACCGCGGACGCCACCGGCCAGTCGCGGTTGCCGAAGAACTCGTCCCAGAGCACCCGGCCGATCATCAAATTGTCCGGACCGCCGAGCAGGGTCGGGATGACGAATTCTCCGATCGCCGGAATGAACACCAGCATGGAGCCTGCAATGATGCCGGGCATCGACAGCGGCAGGGTTACTTCGAGGAAGGCCCGCCACGGCGGGCTGCCGAGATCGCCGGCCGCCTCGAGCAGCGAATGATCCAGCTTCTCGAGGGTCGCGAACAAGGGCAGGACCATGAAGGGCAGATAGGAGTAGATGATTCCGAGATACACCGCAAAGGTGGTGCGCATGATCTGCAGCGGATGATCGATGACACCCAGCCACAGCAGCGCGGTATTGAGCAGACCTGTCTCGCGAATGATTCCCTCGAGCGCATAGACCCGCAGCAGGAACGAGGTCCAGAACGGCAGGATGATGATCAGCAACAAGATGCTTTGCGTGCTCTTGGACGTTCTCGCGATGCCGTAGGCCATCGGATAGCCCAGCAGCAGGCAGATAATGGTCGAGAAAAACGCGGTCTTGAGGGAATAAAGGTAGGAAAGGCCATAGACTTCGTCCGTGAGCAGATACTTGAAGTTACCCAGATTCAGAGTGAGATGGATGTGCCAGTCGGGACTCCTCGATAGAATGTCGGTGAAGGGCGGTACACGCACTGCCGTGTCGGCAAAGCTGATGCTCAGGGCGAACCCGAAAGGAATGAGGAAAAAGACCAGCAGAAACAACAGCGGCGGCAGGATAATGAGCCACTTTCCCCAGCGCGCTTGTCCGTCGCTGCGTGTCATAAGCACCTAAGTCGAAGCATGAGTACTCTCAAGAAAAAATCCCAGAAACCGGCGCGCATCCCGCGCGCGCGCAATGCTCACAGCCGCCAGCGCCAGCGCCTGATCGATGCATGCATTTCCGCCTTGCACATCTACGGACCGTCGCGCACGACCGTGGAAAAAGTGGTGGCCATCGCGCGAATGTCGCCCGGCATCGTCCGATTCTACTTCGCCTCCAAGGCGGCAATGCTGGTCGCCTCGCTGCAATTTCTCGCCGCCGAATTCGAGGAGCAATTGCTTGTGCCCGTGACGCGGCTCAAATCGAGGCCCGTCGCTGCATTGGAGTTGATGGTCGATCTGTATCTCGATCCGGAAATCGCCAGCCCGCGCAAGGTCTCTGTTTGGTATGCGTTTTGGGGCGAGGCGAGTTCACGCCAGGAATATTACGATATTTGCGGTCAAAAGGACGAGAGCTTTGCATCTCTGGTGCGCGAGCTCATTGAACGGCTCATCATCGAGACCTCCCAGCCGCACTTGGACCCGGATGGAATCGCGCTGGGTCTCATCGGGGTCTTGGAAATGCTCTGGCAGGACTTCGCCTTTCGCACGGAGGCCGATATCGATCGCACCGCTGCGAAACATCGTGCCATGGCCTATCTGCGGTCCATCTTCCCGGGTCAATTCTCCGCTGCGGCCCAGGGCGGCGCCGTCGTGCGCGACAGGCGGCCGGCGGG
>DATLVC010000225.1:0-2690 GCA_035577685.1 Micropepsaceae bacterium
CGATGCCGATGGTGAAGCGCGGCGACACGTAAAGCGCCTTCTTGCCCGTAACCGGATGGGTGCGCACCATCGGCCAGACCTGATCGGGAAGCGATTTCTGTTTCTCGTAGAAGTCCTTGCCGTCGGGGCGGCGCGGCGAAACCGTCACTCGCTTGTTCTTCAGCTTGGAGACCGCGTGAACGCCCTTCAAATCGGCAATGCGCTGTTTCATGTCGCTAGGCAGCGCTTCATAGGCGGCCACCATGTTGGCGAATTCGGTGTCGCCGCCCTGATGCGGATTTTTCACCGCATAAAGGATGGTCGCCATGCTGGGAAAGTCGCGGTGCGAGGAATCCGAGTGCCAGAAATCGCCGCCATCGATCAGGCCGACGGGCTTGCCGTCCCTAATGTCGTTGGAAAGGACCAGCACCTCGGGAAAATCCGGCACGGTGTAATGAGCGTTGAGCTGGTCTTCCAGCGCGCCGAACCGCCGCGAAAATTCGAGCTGCCCCGCCGGGGTCAGAGTCTGATCCCGGATGACGAGCACCTGATGGGTGTGAAAGGCATCGCGGATATGCACGAAATCGGCGTCCGACAGCGCATTGACGTCAGCGCCCAGCACCTCCGCGCCCATCGCGGCCCCAAGTTTTCTCACATCCATCGTCGCCGGAAGCCCTGTTGCGGAGGCGGCAATTTGAACAGGCTGGGGGTGAAAAAGGCAAGCGCTTCCAGCGGCTTGTTGCGTCTTAGCGAACATTCGCGCCGCGGAATGACCTGGATCAAAGTCTTCCGTCCCGGAAGCATTAGCGTGGAATGGTCATTTGTCACGAGGTTTTGCCATGAAACGCAATAGAATGCTTCCTTGGTTCATCGGACTCGCCATCATTGTGCTGGCCGACGGATATTTGCTCTATTTCCGCACCGATGAAGGGGCGGCGGAACTTGCGCAGCAGGCCGCGATGGTCGTCATTCCCATCGTTGCGCTGGCGCTCATGTTCCTGACGTTCCGCAGTCAGGAATAGTTGTGCTCTGAACCCCTCCGGGCTGCGTGCAGCCCGGACAGGCTTCTCCGATCAGGCGAAGCGATAGAGCCGCGCCGGCGTATCGACCGCGATGGTCTTGCGCGTGCCCGCATCGGGGCACCATTCCGCGAACAGCCGGACCAGATTTTCATTGTCGATCACGTGATAGGGCGTGATCTCGCTGATCGGACGCCCAGCAATCTGATCCGGATGCGGCCAATTGGTGCCCCACAACATGCGATCGGGCCCCGCTTCGATGAGCGCACGCGCCAGCGGCAGCATGTCGGAATAATCTGGCTTGCTGGAGCGGTTATAAGGCGCCGAAAGCTTCACAAACGTATTGCGGGCCCGCACCAGATCCAGAATCGCGGCGAATCCTTTTTGATTCGAGCCGTCGCCATTGGCTCCGGCGAAATGATCGAGCACCACCGGCACACGGCTTTCGGCAATCGCAGGCGCCATGCCGGCAATGACATCCACCGGGCCGACGATTTCGATATTCCATCCGAGCTTGAAGAAGCGCGGACTGAGCGAAGCGATCGCTGGCGGCGTTGTTTGGGCGGTGTATCGGCCGGTTCCTCCGATCGCCAGGCGCACGCCGCGCACACCGGCCGTATCCAGCCGGCGCAGTTCGGCGTCGGAGACATCCACCGGCAGCACCGCGATGCCGCGCGCGGACCCGGCCAGTTCCGCCAGCGCATCCACCAGGCAGCGATTGTCGATGCCATAGACGCTCGGCGTCACCAGCACATTGCGTGCCGTGCCGATGCGCGCCCGGAGCGCCTTCAGATCGGCAACTGTCGCCTCCGGCGGCGTGTAGACGCGATCCTCGGCATAGGGATATTTGTCGCGCGGCCCCATGATGTGATTGTGGCAATCGACGGCACCCGCCGGGAGAGCCGGGACCGCCGAAGCCGCCCGTGCATTCTGGGGCAGCGCGGAAGCCACCAACGATGCGGCTGCCATCCGGCCTAATTCGCGTCTGTTGAGGCTCATCGCTGCATCCTCCCTCGCCTTCGGCCAATTCACGGCGCGGCGATATGGTATAATTGGCGAAAACCAGATGCGGACATTAAGGGAGGCAAAAATGAAACGCACGGGATTTGCGATTCTTGCCGCAGCGGCCTTGGCTGTGGCGGTTCCCACCGCCACGTTCGCGCAGGCGATCCAATACGACAAAATCGAAATCACCACGGAAAAGATCGCGCCCAACCTTTATCTGCTGTCCGGTTCGTCCGGGCTCGATGCCAATCACGAGGACGCAGCCGGCGGCCGGATCGGCGTGCTCGCCGGGCCGGACGGAATCTTCATGGTCGATTCCCAATATGGCCAACTCGCCGATAAGGTGCTGGCGGCGGTCCGGCGCATCAGCCCCGCGCCGATCAAATATCTCGTCAACAGCCACATCCATATCGATCACACCGGCGGCAACGCCGCCATCGCCAAAGCCGGCGCCACGATCTATGCGCGTGAAGAATTGCGCGAGGAAATGCTGCAGGCGCAAGGGCGCGATCCCGCCGGGCTTCCGGTCGTCACCTATGGCATGGGCCCGCCGCTGAAATTCCACCTGAACGGCGAGACCGTCGAGCTCATTCCGATCCGCGCCGCCCACACCGGTGGCGACACCATCGTCCGCTTCGAGAACGCGAACGTCATCCTGATCGGGGATTTCTACCGCAATTACGGCTA
>DATLVC010000226.1:0-13401 GCA_035577685.1 Micropepsaceae bacterium
CACCGCCGCCTCCACCGCCACCGCCTCCGCCGCCGCCTCCGCCGCCGCCCCCACCGCCGCCGCCTCCTGCGGTGCGGACCTTCATTGTCTTCTTCGACTTCGATAAGTCGAACCTGACGATGGAAGCCCTGCAGGTGGTCCAGCAAGCGGTCCAAACGGCCAAGACCGGCGGCTCAGCCCGCATCGTGGTCACGGGCCACACCGATACGGTCGGCTCGATGGCCTATAACCAGCGCCTCTCGGAAAGAAGGGCGCAGGCGGTCAAGGACGAAATGGTGAAGGAAGGCCTCGGTGCCAACGACATCATGACCGTCGGCCGCAACTTCTCGGATCCGCTGGTGCCCACCGGTCCGGGCGTCCGCGAGCCGCAAAACCGCCGCGCCGTGATCGATCTCGGCGGCCGGTAATTAGCCTCGTTGCATGTAAAAAGGGGCGGGCTTTGGCCCGCCCCTTTTCTTTCGGGAAGAGCTGAAAAGAGAAAGCTTCGGACGCGCTATGCCGCCCGCGTCGCTGCCGGCTTGAAACCTATCGCCGCCAGGCCACCACGGTCTCTTGCGCCCAGAGGACAATCGAGCCGGGTTTGAAATGGGGCACCGGCGCATCATCGGGTGGGGGCGCGGCGTCGCCTGCATCTGCCGTACGAAACTGACACGGCGCGAAGGCATCGTCCGCCGCAGTCCGTTGCAGCGAAATGAAATTCGTCAAACTCGTCTTGGCGGTGTCGAGAGCCGCGGCAAAGGTTTCCTTGGCGCTAGAGCAATAGGCGGTGATGTCGCCGATGCTCTGCATGGACGAAGCATTGGCCAACCGCGTCTTGAAGGCGTGATAGTCCTCGGTACCCGTGCGGCCGTTCAGACGTCGGAAGAAATTCTGCAACGCCCGGTCCGAGGCCTGCAGCTCCTTCTGATAGGAGGTGACGAACCGGTTATAGAGCTGCGCCGCGTCGCAGGAGAGCGCGGCAACCATCAGCCTCTGCTGCATCGCCGCTGTTTTGACCGCGGACATATCCTCCGGCCGCGCGCAGCCCGTCGCCGTCGCCGCCCAGACATTTCCTGCCATGCAGGTAAGCATCAGCGCCGCAGCACCAGTTTTCAGTGACCTACGCATGGACCCCTCGCCGCAAATGAGAGCTCACGCCCAACGCCCATCCAAGAACAGTTTATCATTCTAAGTCCTTATAACCCAGAACAAATTGCCATCCCGTTAAGTCCGAGTTAACAACCCTTTAGGGGTTTTCTGCAATCAGGCCAGAGGGATTGTTGCCCCGCCCCTTTTCGGCAGCAAGACCTTGCTATATGTCTCGCGGCCCGCGTGCGCAAAGTGCCGTGCCGGAAAAGGAATGATCATGGCCTACAAGGTTGCAGTCGTTGGCGCCACCGGCAATGTCGGCCGGGAGATGCTGAGCATTCTGGCGGAACGCCAATTCCCCGCGAGCGAAGTGGTGGCGTTGGCCTCGACCCGCTCGACCGGAACGGATGTCTCTTTCGGCGACGGCACGCTTAAGGTCAAAGCGCTGGATTATTACGACTTTGCAGGCACCGACATCTGCCTGATGTCGGCGGGCGGCGCGGTTTCCAAGGAGTGGTCACCCAAGATCGCCGCTGCCGGCGCCATCGTGATCGACAATTCTTCGCAATGGCGCATGGACCGCCAAGTGCCGCTTGTTGTGCCCGAGGTCAACGCGGCCGCGCTCGATGCCGGTATTCCCAAAGGCATTATCGCCAATCCCAATTGCTCGACCGCGCAGCTTGTCGTCGCGCTGAAGCCGCTGCATGACGAAGCCAAGATCAAACGCGTCGTGGTGGCAACCTATCAATCGGTATCGGGCGCCGGCAAGGACGCGATGGACGAATTGTTCCGCCAGACGCGTTCGGTTTTCGTTGCCGATCCGATCGAGCGCGTGAAATTCACCAAGCAGATCGCCTTCAACGTCATTCCGCATATCGATGTCTTCCTCGATTCCGGTTACACCAAGGAAGAATGGAAGATGATGGTCGAGGTGCAGAAAATTCTCGACCCCGATATTCAGGTCGTCGCCACCTGCGTGCGCGTGCCGGTGTTCATCGGCCATTCCGAAGCGGTGAATATCGAATTCGAACGCCCCATCACCGCGCAGCGGGCGCGTGCGATTCTGCGCGAGGCGCCCGGTGTGCTCGTCATCGACAAGCATGAGGATGGCGGTTACATCACGCCGATCGAATGCGCGGGCGAAGATGCGACCTATGTCAGCCGCATCCGCAAAGACCCGACCGTGGAGAACGGTCTTGCCATGTGGGTGGTGTCGGACAATCTGCGCAAGGGCGCTGCTCTCAACGCCATCCAGATCGCCGAATCGCTCATCAACCGCAAGCTTCTGAAGCGCGCGGCCTAGGAGGAGCGGCTTTCGCCCTTCATGCCGCAAGCACCGATCAAGCGTTATCGTGCCGCTCTTGCCGCGGGGAAGCTCCAGCCCGACGCCGAGCAGGCGCGCGCGGCTGCGGCGTTGGAGTCGCTGTATCAGGCGTTGAAAACCTATCGGCCGCCCGGGCGCGGCTTGTTCGGGTTTTCCTTTGGAGCCTTTGCGGCGAAGGCGCCCAAAGGTCTCTACATCCATGGCGATGTCGGACGGGGCAAATCGGCGTTGATGGATTTGTTCTTCGCCGCGGTTCCTTTTTTGCGCAAGCGGCGAATTCATTTCAACGCATTCATGGCCGAAACCCATAGCCGCATCCACGATTGGCGCAATCTCTCGCAATCCGAACGCGTGCAGCGCGTGGAATTCGTCCGCGAAGCGGGAGACGATCCGATTGCGCCGGTGGCCAAGCGCATCTATTCCGAGAGCCTGCTTCTGTGCCTCGACGAATTTCAGGTCACTGATGTCGCGGACGCGATGATCCTGGGGCGGCTGTTCGAAAAACTTTTCGCTTATGGCGCCATCATCGTGCTCACCTCGAATATCGAGCCCGACCGTCTCTATGAAGGCGGCCTCAATCGCGCGCTGTTTCTGCCCTTCATCGCGCTGATCAAGGAACGACTCGCAACGGTCGAGCTCAACGGCCCGCGCGATTACCGTCTCGAGCGCATGTCGGGGTTGAACGCTTACATCACGCCGCTCGGACCGGCCGCCGATGCAAGCATGGATGCAGCGTGGCGCAGGCTGACCGACGTTGAACGTGGCGAGCCCTTCGCGCTCGATGTCTTGCAACGCAAATTTATCGTGCCGCAAGCCGCATCAGGCGTTGCGCGCTTTACCTTCGATGAACTCTGCGGCGAGGCTTTGGGCGCCGCCGATTATCTTGCGCTCGCCCGGCACTTCCACACCATCCTGATCGACCACGTTCCCCAACTCGGTCCGGAGCAGGGGAACGAAGCGCGCCGCTTCACTTTGCTGATCGACACGCTGTACGACGAGAAAGTGAAGCTGATCTGCTCCGCTGCAGTTTCACCGCAGGAGCTTTATGTCGAAGGCGACAACGCGCCTGCGTTTCGCCGCGTGGTATCGCGTCTTATGGAAATGCAGAGCGCAGATTATTTGCGGTTAGGTTCGGGGACGCGCACCGCCGCCGTGGCGGGCTGAACAACGCGGAAGATTTTCGGCGCGATCAGCGCCCGCCGAGAAACCAATAAAAGTGCATCATTTTGGATTCGCCAGGGCTCGCCGGCTTCTCAATATCGGCGCTCGTCTGCTTCAGCGTACCGTTGTCCTGGCCTACGACATAAACCGCATTTTTCACCGACGCCTGCTGATCCGGCGCAGACGCTTGCGTCGAAGCGCAACCACAAAGGCCCGCCGCCGCCGCGACGAGAACGAGCTTGCTTACGGTCATGTGCCCACCATGAATACGTTGTTTTTTGCGTTCTTATGGCCCGCATTTCTTGTGCGCCTAGTATCGGGCCGAGGCAACTGTGAGCTATGGTTTGCCCCAAGTCAAAACAAATGCTTGGCCCGCGCGCCACCAAGTTAAGTCGAACGACGTATGTCCGATCTCGTCACTGTCATCCTGGTGTTCTTGGTCGGTATGCTGATCTACGGCTTCCGGCGACGCCTCCTCGAGCCCTTGCGCCGCTTCGAGACCCGCAACGCCCGCCGCCGTGCCGAGGAGGCACGCGCGCTCTACGACAAGCACGCGCACTACCGCCAAACGGTTGAGTTCGCACAAGAGGAAATCGAAGAGGTCGCCAAGATCACAGCCCGCGACGAACGCACCGGCGAACCGGTGGCGCGCTATCTGTTCCTCGGCGATCGATACCCCACCCGCAGCGAAGCGGAAGCCGTGCGTTTCGCGATGGTGATCGAAAAAGCGCGCGAATTTTATAAGGATTTGGATCGTCTTTATCTGGCGCGCCGGGGCAAACGGCCGGCGCCGATGGCCAATCCCGAGCCGGCCGATCCGTCGAAGCACGAGACCTATACGCCGCCGCAAAACTGACATTTGCCGGAAACAAATGGGCCAGGCCCCTTCGGACCTGGCCCATAAAGCAACGCATTATGCTCCGGCTACGGAAGAAGCTCGATGAAGCCGATGCGGTCCGCCGTATTGCCGCTAAAGAAGATGCGGTTTGGATTGGTCGGGTCGATGTCGATGCGGCGCGGATCCTGCTGCGCATAGGACAGCGGGAATTCCGTGAACTTGGATGTCGCCGGATCGAACCGGAAGATTTTGTCGACCTGTTGTGCGCTGACCCAGATGAGGTGGTTCTTCTTGTCGGCGACCACAGAATACATACCGAGGCTCGGGGTCGTCGGCGTGTAGACCGTCATCTGCCGCGTCTTGTAATCGACCTTCATCAGCTTGCCGGCTTCCCAGATGCCGACCCACAGATTGCCGTCCCAGTCGCTGTTCATGCGACGGGGAAGGGCATGGCCGCCCATGTTGGGAAGCTTGTACTCCTCGACCTTGCCGGTTTTGGGATCGGCACGCGCCATCATGTCGGCGTCGTCCTCGGCCCACCACACGGAACCGTCGCCGGCAACCGCAAGACCATAGGCGCCCGGACTCTCCTTGGTCGCCTCATAGCTCGGCGCGACGAAAGTTTTGAACTCGGCCGTTGCCGGATTCAGCATGCGCACTTCACGGCCCATACCCGTTCCCCACACTGTCCCATCGGGATGAAGCGCGAAGGAATTGCCGCCCGCGCCGCCATGGCCCTTGAGCGTCCACGGATAGATGTGGAACGGCGTCTGGGGATTGGCCGCGTTGAAGGCCTTGGTGTCGTAGCTGAGCCAGCGATTGTTGGGTCCGTCTGCGGTCCACAGAATGCCTTGCGCATTGATCTGCGGATTGCCGAGACGTTGACGGTCGGCCGGCGCCGGACCTGCGGGCACCTTTACTTCGGTGAATTCATACGTCTTGGGATCGAAGCGGATCAAAGCTCCTGCCCGCTCCGCCGCCCAGCCCACGCCCGACGGATCGGAGGCGATGTCATGCGGCTCGGAATAACGCCGGGGAAGGTCCAAAGTGACGACGCGATATTTCGTGCTCTCCCCGGCCATCGCATAGGCCGGCAACCGGCCATTGATGTCGTCGCCACCCGGCAGAGGTTTGAAATTGGCCGAGGCGTATTTCACGATCGCGGCGGCATCGGCGTCCGAAATATCCGGAATATTGGAGGCCGCCATGTTCACGCGCATGCGCTTGACGGTGAACGTCCAATCTTCCGGGCTCGAGCGCTTGGACAGGATGCGCTGCACGTCGTGACAGACCGTGCACTTCTCGCTCATCAGCGCCTTGCCGTCGCCGGTAGGAAGGTCCTTCGCATTGGTCGAAATCTTTTCGACCTGCGCTTCGGGCACGCGGCCCGGCCAGGCCGGGGTCAGCATCGGCCCGCGGGGGCTGGTCAGCGCGACGTCGATCTTGGAGGCTTTGCCGGAGGCGACATCCACGGGCGCCGAAATCGCACTCTGATTGGCGGGGCCGATGCCCTGCACGGTATATTTGCCCGGTGGCAGGTCCTTGGCCGAGAAATTCCCCTGAGCCTGGCTGACCACCATGAAGCTCAACCGCTTATCGGCGTTCTTCAGCCGCACGAACGCGCCCGATACCGGTTGCCCGGCGGCGTTCTTTACGACGCCCTCCACCGAGCCCGCATTGTCGAGCGCCAGAACCGGCCCGGCGCAAACCATGATCGTACAAGCGGCGACGCCTAAAGTGAGATTACGCGTGATGTCCCTGAGTGCCATTTGGTTTCTCCTCTCCCTCATCTCGTTCGGTGGGCGCCGTGGAGATGATCGTTTCGATGCAAGCGCGTGTGAGCCATGACAAGACGCAAGCGAGGAACATTTGCAGCGGCGCGCAGAACGCATGCAACCGTCGCGATGACCTGAATTATCAGTAACACATTTCCCGAGAGAGGAGGAGGGCGCTAGGCCGCCTCGCCCCTGAGCAGCCGCGGCAGGGTCCCGAGATCGCCTCCCGCATGGCGCATGAAAAACGTTCTTAGCGGCGGAATGCGGTCGACGATGCCCAGCCCCAGGTCGCGGGCCAATTTCAGTGGCAGGAAATCGTTGGAAAACAGCCGATTCATGGAATCGGTCACAGCGGCGAGCGCAAAACTGTCGAAGCGGCGCCAGCGTTCGTAGCGCGCGAGCACATCGAGCCGGCCATGATCGAGGCCGAGCCGCGCCGCATCCAGCACGGTCTCGGCCAATGCGGCCACATCCTTGAGGCCGAGATTCAAGCCCTGCCCGGCCAGCGGATGGATGGTGTGGGCAGCATCGCCTGCCAAGGCGAAACGGTTTTTCACATAGCTGCGCGCCAGATGGAGCTTCAAAGGATAGGACCAGCGCGGTCCGATGGGTTCGACCTTCCCCAAATGCGTGCCGAAGCGGGCGATCAGCTCGGCGGTGAACCGGTCCTGCGGCAGCGCGAGAATGCGTTTGGCCTCCGAGGTCCGCTCCGTCCACACCAGCGAAGCGCGATTGCCGGTCATCGGCAGGATGGCGAACGGGCCGGTGGGCAGGAATTGTTCGTAGGCGACACCCCGATGGGGCAATTCATGCGCGACCGTGGTGACGATGCCGGTCTGGCCGTAATCCCAGCCGACGGTGCCGATGCCTTGAGCCTCACGCAAAGGCGAGTCGCGCCCGTCCGCCGCAATGGCAAGCGGAGTTGCGATCCGCATGCCGTCGGACAAGCTAAAGACCGCACGTTCCTCGCCGATGGCAAGAGCCGTCGCCGACGTGCCCGGGAAAAAGGCGATGCGTTTTTCTGCCGCCACTGCGGCAAAAAGCGCTTGACGGATATGGCGATTCTCGACGATGTGGCCGAGCGGTTCACCGATCTCGCGGTGATCGAAATGCAGCGAAAACGGCAGCGGGCCGCGCCCTACGCGCCCTTCGTTGACCAGAATGTCGTCGATTGGCTGCGCGTCTTTTTCAAGGCGCTCCCACAGCCCCAAGACGATCAGCATACGGATGGACGCGAAGGCCAGCGCGGATACACGCCCGTCGAAACGCTCATCTTCCATCTGCGCGCGCGTCAAGGGATCGGCGACTGCGACCTCGAGCCCGCCTTGGGCGAGCGCAAGCGCGAGCGTCAGGCCGACCAGGCCGCCGCCGGCGATCACGACGTCCTTTTGCATCATGCCGGTGGCGATCTGTTCTTTCATGAACGCAGTGATGCGGCGGCGCGGCGGCGCGAACGCTTGGTCCACCAGATCGTCAGCCCGGTGATGGCCAGCAACAGCGGCATCAAACCGGTGAGAAAGACGAGGAAGGTCCAGAACGGCCCGACCCCGACACTGAAATGCAGCGCATAGAGCAGGTTCAAAATCCGGTCCGGCAGGGGATAGTGCCGCGGGTCGTCGATATGGACGCTGCCGGCATTGCGCGGATCGAAGGCGACGGTGATCGGCGGAACGGAGGGCGAAAATCCCGTCGTTTCCAATTGCACGATCATCGGCGCATCGGCCGAACGCGGAAGAAAGACGCCCGCCGCACGCGTGCCCGGCATCGCAGCCTGCGCGAGGCTGATGCCTTCGTCCGGAGTGATCGGCCAGGCTTTGGGAAAGCCCAGCGGAAGCGGCGTGGCATCGCTCTGCGAATTGGCAAAAGCGGTTTGCATGGCGCTGCTGACGGTCTGCGGAAACGCGAGGTAGATGCCGCTGATGCTGAGCACGAGGAAGAACAGCAGCCCCCAAATTCCCGCCGCATGGTGCAAGTCCAAATGAAACCGTAAGCCCGTGGCGCCGCGTTTGACCAGGAATGCAGCCAGCCAGCGCCCCTTTCGCGGCCACCACAGGATGATCCCGGAAAGCCCCATGAAGGTCATGGCGACGGCCGTCCAGCCAACCGCGGGAAGCCCGATCCGGTCGGGCATCATCAGGAATTCGTGGATCCAGGTGAGGAACGCCATGATCGGGCCGCGGCGAACGAGTTCGGAGGAGCCGAGCACTTTCAGGGAAACCGGGTCGACAACTACCTCGACCGTCCGGGTCGGGCGCGTCGCGACGATGAACTGAACGCCGGCGGGCGCACGCTGCGATTGGGGAAGTTCAAGCCAGTTCGCGCGGAAGCCCGGCTCCGCCGCCTCGGCCGCCGCAACGATCCGGACAAAAGATTGCCTCTCGCCCGTGGCAACCGCAGGCGCCGAGAGCCAGAGAATTTCCCGCTGCACCAGCAAGGCGCTGCCCGACAGGCCGATGAGGATCATCGGCAGGCACAGTACGATCCCGGCCCAGAGATGGAGCGTCCTCACCATCTGCTTGAAGTGGGGACGAGACCACGCAAGCGGCGCACTTCGAGCGGAAGCGGCAGGCACCGTCCCGGGAATCGTGTCGCTCATGAGTGGCTCATGAAGAATCGCGCTTCGCTGCCCAAATCATTGCCCTTCAGGAAACTCATCTTATTCGTTTCCGGGCCCCGAAAAGCCAGAGGTGGAAGCCTTTGCCAAATGACGCAGCCATGTCTCTTGGTCGGCCGCCTAAATTGTGTGCATTTTTCAATTTTTGCACAAAAATTAGGCTTCACCCCCTAGGGGCATCTTACATGTCTGTAAGACTCGGTAATTCTGCCTAATAAAATCAGAGGGTTACCGCATTGCGCAAAACCGGCACGGTTCTTGATTCCCTGTTGTCCGGCTGCGTTGCAGCCCAGCGGAAAAATCAGGGCGAATAGGGGCAAGAGCATGAAATTCATCACGGCCATCATCAAGCCGTTCAAGCTCGATGAAGTGCGAGAAGCGCTGTCGGCGCTCGGCGTCCAAGGCATGACCGTCAGTGAGGTCAAGGGCTACGGGCGCCAGAAAGGGCATACGGAAATCTATCGCGGCGCGGAATACGCCGTGAACTTCCTGCCCAAAATCAAGATCGAAGTCGCCGTCCGCAGTGAAATGGCGGACGCCGTCGTCGAAGCAATCACCAACAACGCCCGAACCGGACAGATCGGCGACGGCAAGATCTTCGTGACATCGGTGGATCAGGTCGTCCGTATACGGACGGGCGAGATCGACAATGACGCACTTTGAGCAAATGACAAGAATCGAGGGGAATACACGATGAACATGATGTTGAAATGGGTTTCCAGGACCGTGGTGGCTGGTGCTGCGGCGTTTATGATTATGGGCGGCGCCGTCCATGCCCAGGACACTGCGGCACCTGCCGCGCCGGCGGCGACCGAAGCGGCACCTGCCGCGCCGGCGCCTGCTGCACCGGCCGAAGCCGCACCTGCTGGCGCTGCTGCGGCGACTGCTGCTCCGGCGGCAGCTCCTGCGCCTCCGAAAATCGACTCCGGCGACACCGCCTGGATGATCACATCGAGCGCCCTGGTGCTGATGATGACCATTCCGGGCCTTGCGCTTTTCTATGGCGGCATGGTGCGCAAGAAGAACGTGCTCGCCACGCTGGCACAAAGCTTCGGGGCCACCTGCATCATCACCGTGTTGTGGATGATCATCGGCTATTCGATTGCATTCACGACCAACCCCGATTCCAGCATCGATCTGTTCATAGGCGGCGTGAATTATCTGCTGCTTGGCCCCATGGGCTTGAACACCACCAGCATGCTGGCGCCGACCATTCCTGAATCGGTGTATATGTTCTTCCAGATGACCTTTGCGATCATCACGCCAGCACTCATCGCAGGCGCGTTGGCCGACCGCATGAAATTCTCTGCTTTCATGTGGTTCATGTCGCTCTGGCTGCTCTTCGTCTATTGCCCGATCGCGCATTGGGTCTGGGGCGGCGGCTGGCTCGGCAAGTTGGGCGCGCTCGACTACGCCGGCGGCACCGTGGTGCATCTGAACGCGGGTACTGCCGGTCTCATCACCTGCCTCGTGCTCGGAAAGCGCATCGGCTACGGCACCGAAAACATGTCGCCGCACAATCTCGTGCTCAGCGTCATCGGCGCCTCGCTGTTGTGGGTGGGCTGGTTCGGCTTCAACGCGGGTTCCGCGGTGACGGCCAATGTCAACGCCGGCATGGCGGCGGCAGCGACCCAGATTGCCACGGGCGCAGCCTCTCTCGGCTGGATGTTCTCCGAATGGCTGGTTGCGAAGAAGCCCTCCGTGCTCGGGATGATCTCCGGTGCGGTTGCGGGACTTGTCGCGATCACGCCGGCCTCGGGCTTCGTCAATCCCACCGGCGCGCTGATCATCGGTATCGCCGCGGGCATCGTCTGCTATCTCTCTTCGGTCCACATGAAGAAGATCTTCGGCTATGACGATGCGCTCGATGCCTTCGGCGTGCATGGCGTAGGCGGTGCACTGGGTGCGATGTTGACGGGAGCGTTTGCCTCCAATGCGATCAACATGTCGAGCAAAGGTTGGCTGATCGACGGCAATGCCGGCCAGATGCTGATCCAGTTCTACGATGTCGCAGGCGTGTTCGTGTACTGCGCAATCGCCACCTACATCATCCTCAAGATCATCGACATGGTCATCGGCCTCCGCGTGAAGCGCGATGTCGAGGTCGAAGGTCTCGATATCAACCTCCACGGCGAGACTGTCCACGCCTAGTAGCAGCAATCTCCCCCAACTTAAGGGCGCCTCCGGGCGCCCTTTTCTTTTGTGCCGTCCGCACCCGCCAAGAGCGCGCCGGGATGACAGATGGCGGCGCGGCGGCTAGTTTGGGGCTTGGCTTCAGTCTTGATTCGTCGAGGTTTACCCGGTGCTTCCCGGCCGTTTGGCGCTTGCCCCACCGTCCTCATTCCAGCGTCTGGCGCAATTGCTGGAGGGCGTGGAGCCGCAGTCTTTCGCGGTGGGAAACGCGCCGGTCGCGCTGACCGTCGGCGAGCCGCAAAACATCCCGCCCGCTTTCATCGCCGACACCATCCATGCCCATGCGCGCGACTTCGGGCGCTATCCGCCCATCGCCGGAACCCCAAAATTCCGTGCCGCCGCGGGGGCCTGGCTCAGCCGCCGATTCAACCTGCCGGCCGGGGCGGTCGATCCCGACAAGCAGATCATTCCGCTCAACGGTTCGCGCGAGGGCCTGTACTTCGCGATTCCGCCGCTGATGCCGGAAAGCAAAGGCGGCGGACGCCCGGTGGTGCTGATCCCCAACCCGTTCTACGTCACCTATCCGGCCGCGGCGCTGGCAGCGGGCGCCGAGCCCTATTACGTGCCGAGCCGTGCCGCCACCGGCTTCCTGCCCGATTTTGCGGCGGTGCCCAAACCCATCCTCGAACGCACCATTGCGGCCTTCTTCTGCTCGCCGTCCAATCCCGAAGGCGCCTGTGCCTCCGCGGCCGATTGGAGGGCCCTGTTCGCACTCGCCGACCGCTACGATTTCACCGTGCTGGCGGACGAATGCTATTGCGAGATCTATGAATCCGCGCCTCCGATTGGGTCGGCGGACGTCCGCTATGCCACCACCGGCGGGTTCGAGCGGCTCATCAGCTTCCATTCGCTGTCCAAGCGCTCCAGTGCGCCGGGCTTGCGCTCCGGCTTCGCCTTTGGCCCGCCGGGGCTGATGGCGGACCTCACCCGCTTTCGCAACACCTCCGCGCCGCAAGTGCCGATTCCGGTGCTCGAAGCCTCCGCCGTTGCTTGGACGGACGAGGCCCATGTCGAAGCCGCCCGCGCCCGATATCGCGAACGCTTTGGCATCGCGCGGCGGCTCTTGGGCAACAAAAAGGGATTCCGCGTACCGCCAGGAAGTTTCTATCTTTGGCTCGATGTCGGCGATGGGGCCGCCTTCGCCAAGGAATTATGGCGCAAAACCGGCGTGCGCGTGATGCCGGGCGCCTTCATGGGGGTCGAAGAAATCCCCGGCGATCCCAAGAGCAATCCGGGGTATCCTTATATTCGGGTGGCGCTGGTTCACGATTCGCCGACCATCGAGGCCGCACTGACAAAGGTGGCGGAGTTGCTGGAAGAGGGTAGCTGAATTCCATGGGCGCCAATCGCAGCATAGGCGTGTACCAACCGCGTTCGCGCCGCGGCCAGATCGCCGATGCGTTCACCGCTTTCCGCGATTGGCTGCGGACGCTGATCACGGAGACCCTGTGGCGGGGGTTCGGGCTCGGGCTTCTCCTCATCGCCACGGCGATGCTCGTCAGTCTCCTGAGCTACGATCCGGCCGATCCCAGCCTCGATGTTGCCACCGGGCGGGACGTCGCCAATTGGCTCGGCGGTCTGGGTGCCTATAGCGCCGACCTGCTGTTTCAGCTTTTCGGCACGGCGGCGTTTGCGCTGGCCCTAACGATCGGCTGCTGGGGCTGGGCAATGGCGCGGGGTGCGCGGCTGAAGCAGCTTGCCCTTCGCTTGGCCGCAGCTCTTCTCGGCGCACTGTTGTTAGCCGCGGCTTTGGGCGCCGCGCCGGAGCTCGCCACTTTGCCGGCCGGCGATGGCGGCATTCCGGGCCGCATGACGCTGGTCTTCACCGCGCGAATCGCGAGCGCCTTCGCACCCTGGCTTGCCCTCGCGGTTCCCATTCTCTTCGCGAGCCTTGGTCTGGTGCTTGTTTTTGTCGCGACGGGCCTCAAGGCGCGCATCCTGGTCAATGCACCGCTCGGCGCATTCGCCCTGCTGCAAAGTGCGGGAATGTCGCTCTTCCGCCTCGCCTTCCGCCGCCGCGATCCCGAGGAGATTGAGGATAGCGCCGACGAGGCATGGGACGAAGACGAAGCGGACGACGACGCGTTCGATCCCGACGAGGAGCTTGCCGACGCAAACGAGGACGACGACGAGCCGCCCTTGCGCGATATGCGCGGGCGTCGCGTACAGCGGGAGGAACGCCCTCGTAAACTGAAGGGCAAAGCCGATTCACAACCCGCGCTCAATTTGGCCGAAGGCGAATATCAATTGCCGCCTTTGGGCCTTTTGACCGAACCGCCCGCCGAAACCATCGCGCCTGCGGTCAATGACGATGCACTGGAAGAAAATGCGCGCCTGCTCGAAGCGGTGCTCGGCGATTTCGGCGTGCGCGGACGCATCGTGGCGGTGAGACCCGGCCCGGTGGTCACGTTGTACGAATTGGAACCCG
>DATLVC010000227.1:0-4240 GCA_035577685.1 Micropepsaceae bacterium
GACGCAGACCGATGTCGCCGCGCTCGCCACGGCCGGTCAGGGGCCCTTCCGCAAATCCGGACCGACAAAGCAGTTGCGGGTGATCGCCAATCTGTACGGCGAGGATTTGCATCTGATCGCCGCCAAGAATGCGAAGATCAAGAGCGTTTCGGATTTGCGTGGCAAACGTGTCTCGCTGTCGAGCGAAAGTTCGGGAACGATCGTGACCGCGCGCGCCGTGCTGGCCGCTTACCGGCTGTCGGAGAAATCCATCACCCCCAATTACGATTCCGCCGAAACGGCGGTCGATCTGCTGCAGGCGGGAAAGATCGATGCGCTGTTCTTCGTCGGCGGCACGCCCGTCGAATTGTTGCAGCATCTGCTGGACGAAGATGTGGCTGTTTTGGTGCCGATCGATGGCGAAGGGCTGAAACGGCTGCTTGCCAAGGAAACCTATTTGTCGCCGCATGTGATTGCGAAGGGCACCTATGGCAATACGCCCGACGTCGATACGGTAAGTGTGGACGCACTATGGGTTACGGATGCCTCCGAGCCCGATGCCCTGATCTATGGAATGCTGAAGGCGCTGTACAATCCCGCCAACCGTGCGGCCTTGCAGTCGGGAAAGCTCGGCGCGCATTTCATGGACCTCGCCTCCGGCGCCAAGAATGGGTCCGTTCCGCTTCACCCCGGTGCGGTGCGCTTCTTCACCGAAGCGGGCATGCTGAAGACCCAGCAGAAAGCCGACCTTCCCGTGAAGCCCGCCGCGCGCAAGTCGTAACCTAGCTGTTCGCCACCTGTGCCAGGGCTGCGTCTTCCCATTCGCGCATGGATTCGAGTGCCAGGATGCGCTGCATATAAGCCTGAGCGGCCGGCGGCAAAGCGATGCCATAGGTCCGGAACCGCGTGACCACGGGGGCATAGAACGCATCGGCGATCGTGAACCGGCCGAAGAGAAAGCCGCCCTCCTTTCCAAACCTCGCCAGTGCCGATTCCCAGATTGCGACGATACGGGCGATCTGCCCCTGAACCGCGTCGTCCAGCGCGGGCGTGGGATGACGGGCGGCGATTTCCATGGACAGCGCATTGCGCAGATCGGGAAAGCCGGAATGCATTTCCGCCGCCACGCTGCGGGCTTCCGCGCGCGCCCAGGAATCGACCGGCCACAGTCGCGCATCCGGGTGACGCTCGGCCAGCGTCTCGCAGATCGCAAGGCTGTCCCAAACGGTGTGCACCCATGCCCCCTCTTCGATTCGAAGGGCGGGCACCTTGCCGGAGGGCGAATGGGGTTTGATCAGATCCTTGGTTTCCGGCCGGCGCAGCGCGATCAGCACTTCCTCGAAGGGGAGCTTTGCCATTTTCATGGCGAGCCAAGGCCGCAAACTCCAGGACGAGGTGTTCTTGCTGCCGATGAAAAGCGTATAGCGCGCGCTCATGCGAAGTCCGGTTCGGATTGCGAAACCCGTCTTACCACTCCTATAAGGGCGGCTTAAGCCCAAGGATTTGAGCGTTTCATGCTGAGTATTTTCGCCACCCACGCTGAAGCCGCTGCGGCCAAACCTGTGGCCCTGCATGCCGTTCTGCCCAAGGGGCTGGAGAAATTCCTGGCCGAACGCGAGCCCGCCGAAGCGCGTTGGCTGAAAACGGTCCGATTTGCCGCGAAGGATGGCGAACTTGTCCTGGTTCCGGACGGTTCGGGTGGCTTGGCCGCCGCGGTGCTCGGCCTGGGCGCGGGGCGCGATCCCCATGCCCTGGGGCTGTTCTCCGAACGTCTTCCACCCGGCCTCTATACGTTGGGCGACGTGCCGTCCGGCTTTGCAGGCGCGCGCGCCGCCTATGCCTGGGCGATCGGCACCTATGCCTTCGAACGCTATCGCAAGCAGAAGAAACCCAAGCGCAAGGAACAGCCCCGCCTCGTGCTGCCCGCGGACGTTGATGGCGAGGCCGTCTCGCGCATCGCCGAAGGCGTCTTCCTCGGGCGCGACCTCATCAATACGCCCTCCAATGATATGGGGCCGGCCGAGTTGGAACAGGCGGCGTGTTCGCTCGCCGAAAAATTCGGTGCGCGCCTTACGGTGATCACCGGCGATGCGCTGCTCGGCGCGAACTATCCGATGATCCATGCGGTGGGGCGGGCGAGCGTGCGCGAACCCCGGCTGATCGATCTTGTCTGGGGCGAGGACAGGCATCCCAAGGTGACGCTCGTCGGCAAAGGCGTGTGCTTCGATACCGGCGGTCTGGATTTGAAAAACGCCTCCGGTATGGCGACCATGAAGAAGGACATGGGCGGCGCGGCCTGCGTGCTCGGACTGGCCCAGATCATCATGGACGCGAAGCTGCCGGTACGCCTGCGCGTGATGGTGCCGGCCGTGGAGAACAGCGTTTCGGGTTCGGCCTATCGGCCCGGCGATGTGCTCCCCAGCCGCAAAGGGCTATTCGTCGAGATAGGCAATACGGATGCCGAAGGGCGGCTCGTTCTGGCCGACGCGCTCGCCGATGCAGACACCGAGAAACCGGACCTGATGTTCTGCCTCGCCACCTTGACCGGCGCGGCACGTGCGGCGACCGGCATGGAGCTGCCGCCTTTTTTCACCGATGACGAGAGGCTGGCTGCCGATTTGATGCGGCACGGCATGGAGGAAAACGATCCGGTCTGGCGGCTGCCCTTGTGGCGATCTTATGAGCCCGCCGTCGACAGCCAGATCGCCGACATCAACAATGCCCCGGATTACCCGCTCGCCGGCGCCATCACCGCGGCGCTGTTCCTCAACCGCTTCATCGCCCAGACGGAAAGCTGGGCCCATTTCGACATTCCGGCCTGGATTGACCGGCCGAAGCCGGGACGGCGCAAGGGTGCGGAGGCCAATGCGATCCGCGCCATGTTCGCAGTCATCCAGGCGCGCTATAGGGACCGCTAGCCGTGGATTTCGACAAGCGAGTCACGCCCGCACGCCTCGACCTTGCGGCGGCGCATCTTCAGGGCCTGGTCAACGCGGCCAAATTTGTCGAAGGCCGCGTGGCGCAGGTTTCGCGCGGAGTGGTGGGTCTGCATGGTGCGCCGATCGAGAGCGCCGGCCTGCGCACGCAGCTTCTGTTCGGCGAAGACTTCGCCATCTACGAAGACAAGCATGGCTGGGTGTGGGGCCAAGCCGCGTCCGACGGTTATGTCGGCTTCGCGCGCGCTGATGGTTTCGGCGCGCAACCGCCTGCCACCCATCGCGTGATCGCGCTCAGCACGCCGCTTTTGAATGCGCCCGACGTGAAGAAAGGCGTGCGCGACATGCTGCCGATGAATGCGCGTGTCGCCGTTACCGAAGAGAGCGCGCGGTTCGCGCGCCTTGCCAATGGGGGTTACGTCTTCGCCGGACATCTTGTGCCGGTGGACGCGCCATTGCCCCACTGGGTGAGCGTGGCTGAGCAATTCGTCGGCGTGCCCTATCTTTGGGGAGGCAGGACGGCTGCGGGCCTCGATTGTTCGGGCCTGGTGCAGACCGCCCTCGCTGCGGGTGGGACCCAGGCGCTCCGCGACACGGACATGCAGGAAAACGCGCTCGGGACCGCGATCGCGCTCGATTCCGAATTGAAGCGCGGGGATCTGCTTTTCTGGAAGGGCCATGTCGCGCTGATGCTGGATGCCACGCGCGTGATTCACGCCAATGGTTATTTCATGCAGGTTTCTGTCGAGCCCCTGGCGGAGGTGCGCGAACGCACTCTCGCTCAGGAAAATCTCCCGATCCGGACGATCAAGCGTCTTTGACTAGGGCAGCGGCGCCGGCATATCCGCCTGCATGCGCAGAAAGGCAATCACATTCAACCGGTCCTGCACGCGGGGAAGACCAGCGAAGCCCATCTTCGTCCCCGGGACGAAGGCCGCGGGTTGCCGTAGAAATGTGAACAAGTCGGCATAGGTCCAATTGCCGCCCTTCTCCTTCATCGCCGGCGAGTAGTCGAAGCCCAAATGGCTCGCCTTGGCACGGCCAATCACGCCGTAAAGATTGGGTCCGATCTTGTTGGGACCGCCTTTGCTCCAATCATGGCAGGCGCCGCAGCGCTCGGCGACCGATTCGCCGGCCATGACATCGGCCATCGGAATGACGCTGGCAAAATCAGGTGCCGGTTCGGCAACGGGCGCTGCCGCAGGCGCCGGTGTTTCGGCTTTGGCCTGTACGCCCGGCACGACGTAGGCGGGTTTGGCTGGCGGCGGCGCGTAATAGACGGCCTGGCTGACGATATGAACCGCGACCACGAAAAGAACCGCGCC